>CAYYFJ010000009.1:0-22876 GCA_964471385.1 uncultured Candidatus Saccharibacteria bacterium | reverse complement strand
CCAAGCTTCGGAAGACGCGGGGAAGAGACGGCAAGGAAATATCGGTATATATATGGAGAGCAGACGGCTTGAGGGAAGCAAGAAGGGAAGAAGAAAAGTACTGGGCGGGAAGTTCAAGAGAAGCAATGTCAATGGAAGAAACGGCGGAAATTAACAATTCTGAAGACTCGCCGCCCGCAGACTGAATGGTATTATGAAAATCGTCCAACAAAACAATGGCATTGTTTTTTGCGGCGTGGCGCAAAAAAGAAACACTGTTTTCCAAAGAGACGCCCGCATCTTTCATGACGGACTTGTCTCCAAGCGTCAAGGTAAATGCAAGCGCGACAACCGCGGCGCTTATCATCGCCGCGCGCGCAATGTGCTGAATTGCGGAAATTGGCTGGAATCTCAAAGGAATTTCCACTGGAAGATTATCGGGAGGCAGGACTTCTTTTAATGTTTGGTTCTGCGCCGCATTATTTTCATTATAAAATCCATTGATTTTTTCCTCATACTCCGCAAGCCACTTTTTGGTGGTGCACCAATTTCTTCCGATTTTTTTTGCCTGTAATTTGCCTTGTCTCGCGCGCAAACTTAAATACTCCTGCGAATAGGAGCAGAGTTGTGACGCTTCTTGGAGAGAAAGATAATCCCGCGTATCGGCAGCAGTATTTGATTCAAAATGTTTTGCGGGCATTCTGCCATTATCTCTTAAACAAAAAAACCCCGCAAGAGACAAGGCTGTGGATAACCGATAGTACAGCAAAAACTGCCGCAGAATTCAATTTCTTTCCGCTTTCGTTTTTCTTCTTGAATTCTTTAATGCGTTAATTCGTAATTCGCTAATGAACTTTAATACTCTGTACTATGCCCAACCCGATAAAACCCATAACCATTGCAGAACCCCCGTAACTGACAAAGGGAAGCGGCAAGCCCACAATAGGGAGAAATCCGATATTCATTCCAATGTTTATGGAAAACTCCACAATCAAAAGGCTGGCAAATCCTGCGGCGAATATGCGGGGAAAATTGCTTTCCGCGTCCAATCCGATACGGAGTATTCTCCATATAAGAATGAGGAATAAAGAAAAGAGAATCAGCAGGCCTACCGTCCCAAACTCTTCCGCTATGGCCGCAAAAATAAAATCGGTCTGCGGCTCTGAAAGAAAGCCGTACTGGGTTTGCGTCCCCTGCCCAATGCCCCTGCCAAACAGCCCTCCGTTTCCAATCGCGATTTTTGACTGCAGCTGGCTCCACCCGATCCCCAAGGGGTCCAGCTCCGGCTCCACAAACGAGAGAATTCTGTTTTTTTGATAATCCTTCAGAACAAATGACCATGAGGCTGACGCAATAAGAATACCGGTCGCCAAGAGAACGAAAAAGTGCCTCATGCGCACTCCCGAAACAAGAAGAAGAATAATCCACAAAAACAAAAGTATGGAAGCCGATCCAAGATTCGGCTGTATGAGAATAAGAATGGCGGGAATCCCGACATAAAATCCTGAAAGCACAGTGTGGGAAATTTTATACATTTCAATGTGCCGCATGGAAAAAAACTTTGCCATGAGCACAATCAAAATAATTTTCATGTACTCCACGGGGTCAATGGAAATTCCCCCGACGCGATACCATGTTTTCACGCCCCGGATTTGGGGGGCAAAAACAAAAATGCCGGCCAACAAAACAATCCCGACGGCATAGAAAAATAAAATCGTATACGGATCGTTTTTCAGCAGTCTCCAGTCAAGTGTGGAAACCGCAATCATCAAGGCAACCCCAATGGCAAAAAACACGGCTTGTTTTCCCACATTGCCAAAATCATCCCTGCCCAATGATGAACTGTACAAAGAAAGCAGGCCAAACATGACCAGTAAAATCGCGGCCGCATTCAGTTTCCAATCCAGTTTTTTTAAATAAGCAAAGGGGGACATAACGAACCGCAATTCAATATTTTCATTGAGACAATAAATTCAAAAATTCTTTTTCTGAAAGAGTTTTTACTCCAAACTGGCGGGCTTTGGCAAGTTTGGAGCCGGAGTTTTTGCCGGCAACAACATACGAAGTATTGCGGGAGACTGATTCAGATACTTCTCCGCCGAGCATGCGTATCTTTTCTTTGGCCTCATCTCTTGTCATTGATTCTAATGTGCCTGTCAGCACAAACGTTTTCCCTCTTAATTTTTCACTTGTTCCGGGAGTAGTTGAAGAATTGCCTTGTATATTAATTCCCGCTTTCAGCAGTCGTTCCGCCATTGCTCTATTGCTTTTATTTTGGAACCAGCGGATAACGCTTTCTGCGACCACTCCCCCGACATCCGGAATTTTTGCAAGTTCTTCCGCAGACATTTCAGCCAGTCGCTCAAAAGTTCCCGCGTGCTCCGCAAGTTTCAGCGCGGTTTCTTCCCCAACATGCCGTATGCCCAAACTGTACACAAAACGGCGCAACGACACCTGCTTTTTTGATTGGATCGCGGCAACGATATTCGCGGCTGATTTTTCGGCAAAACGCTCAAGCACGACCAAATCTCCTTCTTTCAATAGAAATAAATCAGCCGGCTCTGACACAAGATGTTCTTCCGCAAGCTGGTCAATGATTTTGGGACCAAGTCCGTCAATATCAAACGCTTTCTTTGAAACAAAGTGGCGCAAAAACTCGCGCTTCTGGGCCGCGCATTCTTTGTTCACACATCTCCACACCGCTTCTCCTTCCGGCTTTGAAAGCTTGCCTTGGCACACAGGGCACAAAGACGGCATGCGGAATTGTTTTTCTTTTCCAGATCGCAGTTCCGCCAACGCTTTCGCGACAGCCGGAATCACATCCCCCGCCCGCTCCACAATCACGGTGTCGCCTATGCGCACGCCAAGCCGTCTGATTTCGTCTTCATTATGCAATGTCGCGCGGGAAATCGTCACGCCGGCTATCTGCACAGGCTCCAGCAAAGCAACTGGGGTGACAGCTCCGGTCCTGCCAATCTGCAGAACAATATCCTTCACCTTGGTTGTTGCCTGTTTTCCTGAAAATTTCAGCGCGCGCGCTCCCCGAGGACTTTTCCCGACGACCCCAAGTTTCTGGAACACCGCGTTTTCGTTGACGCTAACCACCACGCCGTCAATTAAAAAGGGAAGGCGCTCTCGCTGTTTTCCAATGGCACTCCAGTATGCGGCAACATCCTCAAGGGCGCCGCATTCTTTTGCGGTATGGTCGGTGATAAACCCAAGCAATGACAAAATTTCATGCTCTTGAGCGTGCGTCGTCTGCCCCGCGTCAGTAACCAAATCATACGCCATAAATTTTAAAGGGCGAGAAGCGGCAAGCGCGGGATCCAGTTGGCGTATGGAGCCTGCCGCGAGGTTTCTCGGATTAGCGTATTGCTCTTCTCCTTTTCTCTTGCGCTCGTTGTTGAATTTCAGAAATGCCGCTTTTTCCATATACACCTCGCCCCTCACTTCAAAAGAAGCGAGGGGAATTTTAAATTTTAAATTTTCAATTTCTAATTTCAACGGAATGGATTCAATTGTTTTGAGATTTTGCGTGACATCTTCCCCAATCTGCCCGTTGCCTCTTGTCGCTCCTCGCGCGAGAATTCCATTTTTGTACAGCAAAGAAACCGCAAATCCGTCAATTTTCAGCTCTGCAAAATAAGAAGCGATGCGGCCTCCCGCGAGTTTTTGTGCGTATGTTTCCCAGTCTTTCAGCTCCTTTTCTGAAAACACATCCTCAATAGACAGCATGGGAACTTTGTGCGGAGCTTTCTGGAATTCTTTGAGCGGCTTTCCTCCCACGCGCTGGGTCGGAGAATCAGGGGTTATCAGATCGGGATACTGCTGTTCCAAAAGAAAAAGCTCGTGCTTGAGAGAATCCAGCGCGGAATCTGAAATCTCCTGCTTGTTGAGCACATGATACAGATACCTGTGGCGGTTGATGAGAACCTTGAGTTTTTCAATGCGTTCTTTGATAATTTTTAATTTTAAATTTTTACATCAGGATCTGGAAATTTAAAATTATCTCGTGATTCTTACTGCTCTTCTGGCATCTTTATACAGTCCCACGGATTTGACGCAGTAATTGACTTCTGTGCCGCATATCCCTGTTCCCGCGCGCTCCGCAACAACCTGATACGTTGCCCCATTTGAAAGCTCAACTGGAGACAAGGGCGCTTGAGAAATAACGCATGCGATTCTGTCCGTTTCTCCGGCGCACAGCTGGTTGTCAATCATCAGCACCCGCTCCACTCCGGCGTCTGAAGCAAAAAACGCGAACACGGAATCCCCGATATCGCGCAGAAGGGAAACCTGTTTAAAAAACACGGTTGCCATTCCCAAAGAAATGCCAAGCAGAATCGTTGTCAGCATCATCGCGAAATACAGCGCGGCTCCCCTTTGGTATTTTGTATTGCGCTGGCGCATATAATTACTGGAGAACATCATAACTTCTTTGAGACACGGTTGTTTGCAGTTCAATGGAACGCCGTTCCTCCGGTTTTTGTCCAAGCGTCACCGCATCAACAATGAATGTGAGGCGGGGCTGAATGGTATCTGTTTGGCTTTCTCCTTGCGTTGAAAAACGGAGCGCCCTTACCTGCAAAGTGTTTGATGTGATGTTCACGGCAGTTCCTCCGTTCACGCGTTCTTTCACTTGTCCGTTTTCCAAAAAGAATTCTTTGCACTCTCCCTGGCTGTTAATAAACTTGACGCTGTTTCCCGTCAGCGCAACCTCGTAATTATATCCCCGTCCCGCCCTTGTGAGGCAAGCCGGGGGATCCTGCAGTTCTTTTACCGCCTGGCGCAGGGCGCGGCTCATGTATTCTGCGGTATAAGAAACCTGATCAACCAGTTCCTGCTTTGCCAGCGAATTGCGCTGGGCTGACATGCTGGAAAACAAAAGCCCGGTTCCAACGCCTCCAATCATGGAAAATATAAACAACGCGACAAGCACCTCCACCAAAGTAAACCCCCTTTGTTGTTTTGTTCTATGTTTCATGTTCCATGATATGTTCTACATGGATAGCCAATTATACAATTCGCTGGACCCGTCAACGGAACGCGTAAATCCGCGGTCTTCCCAGAATACCTCCACCTGTATCTTCAGCGTGTCTGCACCCGCCTGCGCGATTGTGATTTTTCGTTTAAAATGTGTCCCCTCTCCGGCATCATACCCGTAAAAACTTCCGTTCATTTTCAGGGGCTGGCCGGAATACGAAACAAGGCCAGTGTCGTTATAATCAATTTCGCACCCTGCCTCGCACGCCGTCAGCCCATCGTTCCACGCGCCTCCCGCTCCGCTGTACTGCTTAAGAAAATTTGAATCTCTGATGTTGCGCACAAGTTCAACGCCCTCCTGCGCCAAATACGAAGCAGTGAGTTTGTTCACATTTTCCGCTGAAAACGCAACCATTCTCTGGATAAGCATAAATGCTCCGCCGGCTCCCACGGTCAGCAAAAACATCGCAATAATAACTTCCAACAGTGTGAAGCCATGGCTTGCTTTTCTTATTGTGTATGTTTTATTTTTCATTTCTATTCAATATCCACAACTCCACGGCTATTGATAATAATACTGCGGGCGGATGCGGGATTTCCAGACGCGGCTATGGCAACCTGCAAAGCGGCAGCTTCGCCCGGGCTGATAAACACTTTCGGAGCCGGAGGGATAAACACCACACTCGCGGGAGAACCGGGATTAATCTCTGAAATTTGCATTCCCTTTTCTAAAGAGAACGTATTCGCGATAAAATCAGCGCCGGCGTCATAGCGCTGGTTGTTGTTGCAATCGGCAAAAAACAGAAAAGAGGAAGGGGTATCCAAAGAAAAATACGCTCCATATCCTGAAAGCGCTCCCGGAGCCGCGCACTGATACGGTTTTGCCTTGAGGGCAATTTCAATGACCCCTCTCACATCTTGAGCCAATTGATGCACGCTCCTGTCCAACGAAAGGGTTTGCTCCCCGCTTCTCCAGTTGGGAATCACAATCGCGCTCACAAGAGAAATAATCGCAAGCGTTACCAGCAGTTCAGCAAGCATAAACCCTTTGGCTTGTCCGTATAAAGATAAGGAAACGGAACAGCGTAATGACATTATTGTAGTGTACTATTTTTGCGCGGTTAATACAAAAATTTCAGATACCACTGCGCAACACTGTTCCCCCACAGAAAAGCAATGAATGTTCCTAAAATCAGGAAGGGAGCAAACGGCACCTCGGACGAGAACTGCTTTTTGCGCAAAAACACAAGGGAAATTCCAACAAAAGCTCCCATGGAAAATGCAAGAAACAATCCGACAAGAATGTTCGGCCACCCAAGAAACAGGCCCATAAAAAAAGCAAGCTTCACATCGCCAAAACCCATTGCCCCGCCGCGAGAAACCGCATAGATTGCAAAGAAGAATAGACTTGCTGCAATTGCGGAGAAAAGTGCTTGCACAAAGGGCAGGGAAATTCCAAATTCCAAATTCCAAATTCCAAACAAATTCCAAATATCAAATTTCAAAAATTCAAAAATGCGCCAAAGAAACGCAATGGCAATGGCAGAAAATACGGCGCTGTCTGGAATGAGGAAATGCTTAAGGTCATAGACGAAAATGACAAGAAGCAGGGAAAAAATCGCCGCAGAATAAAGAAAGGCGGGAAATGAAGCATGCGCAACGAATAAAAACGCAAACAGAAGGCCTGCGGCGAATTCCACGAGCGGATATTGGAAGGAAATTCTTGCGTTGCAATACCGGCATCTGCCGCGCAATACAAAAAAGCTGACCAGCGGAATCAGATCGTGCCAGGCAAGCTCATGCGCGCAGGACATGCAGTGCGACCTTCCCTTCAGAGCGCTTTCTCCAGATTCCATGCGGCAGATGACGGCATTCAAAAAACTGCCGACTGAAAGACCCGCAAGAAATAAAAAGAAAAGAATCATGATATATATTGTACGCGAGAGCAAAGCAGACCACAAGAAAATGCCCCTCGTGCGGGGCATTTTCATATGGTAAACCAAGACTTGCAAAGCCTACTCGCAGTTTGTCAAAGTGATGCCGTCTGGCACGCCGTCAGCATTCGCGTCAACCACGCTTCGCTCTCTTGTCCCTCCGGGACCCGCAAACACCGCATAGACTTGGCCCGCGGCGGCGGCTTTTTCCTCTCTCCCATATACGCAGTAATCACTCACCGGACTCAAAGTGGAATTTGCGATCCATGTATATTGGTAAGGAGCCGCGTTTGTCGGATCGGTTGGAACTGTTGCCATAAATGTGCCTATGGCCGCAATCGCGTTGGTTCCTCCGGTTGTGGAAATATACTGCTGGGCCCCGGCTCCGCAGGAAGGAGCGTCATAACACAACTCCATTGCTTTCATCATCTGTGAAACATCGGCCTGGCGCCTTGCGTCTCTCGCGCTCGCCCTCGCTCCGCCCATGGAAACCAGCACAATGCCCGTCAGTATGCCGATAATCGCGATCACCACAAGAAGCTCAATCAAGGTAAATCCTTTTTTGTTTGTTTTGAACATGTCAAAGGAGAATATCTTTTTCAAAAACATTCTTTCCGTTCGACCTTTGATACGGTGTTTAAAAAACCTGTTGTTACCAGCATGAGGTTGTGGCGTTCAGGGTCGCGGGGGGGGCTGCTGTCAGGTCGTTTCGCGCTCCTTTTTCGCTTGCCGCAACCCACACGTTTTCAGACTCTGATTTCGTGTACACGCAATACTTTCCGGGAACAGCCGTGTTGTTTGACCATGTGTACTGCTGGGGAGTCACATTGGTGGGGTCTGTCGGAACGGGACACAAAGGACAGGGGCTTTGATCAGTGTCAATATTCGCAATCGCGTTCGCTCCTCCGGCTGTCGCCACATACTGGGTTTTGCCTGCTCCGCAGGTCGCATCTTCATAACAAAGCTCCATTGCGCTTGAAATTTGCCGTATGTCCCCCTGTCGTTTTGCGTCTCTCGCCCTCGCTCTCGCAGGCTCAAGAGACACCAGCACAATGGAAGTCAAAAGCCCGATGATCGCAATCACCACCAAAAGCTCAATTAACGTGAATCCTTTTCTTATCACATGAGATAGCTTCATAAAATAGATTAGTTTGTATTTCTCCTCGTTCCGCCATTATACTTCTTTTCCTGAAATAATGCCAAGAGTATTTTCCACAGTTCCCTATACAGCTTTTATCCCATTCCGCCGATCTGATACAAAGGAAGAATAATGGACGCGACAATGCCGCCCACCACGGCGCCGAGAATCACAATAAGGGCCGGCTCCAATATGCTTAAAAATGAATCCACCGCATTCACAAGTTCTTTCTGATAAAAACGCACCACGTCAAGCAGAGTCGTGTCAAGAGTGCCGGATGTTTCTCCGACCGCGACCATTTGGGTAAACACGGGCGGAAATTCATCGGGATATTTTTGCAGAACAGCGCTTATCTTATTCCCTTTGCTCACTTCTTCTTTTGCCTCCTGAATAATGTCCATATACACATCGTTTCCCATAATGTCCTTTACGATTTCAAGAGCGTACACAATGGGCAATCCCCCCGTGATCAGCGTGGAAAGATTTTCCGCAAAACGCGCCAGATACATCATGCGCAAAAATGAGTTAAGAAGCGGAATTTTAAGAGACACCGTATCAAACAAGCGCTTTCCTTCCGCTGTTTTAAGGTAGCGCGAAAGAGCGTATCCCCCGGCAATGCCGGCCAGCAAAAGAGCCCACCACCAGAAACGTATAAACAGCGCGGCGGCAATAACAAACTTGGTCAGCAAAGGAAGTTTCTGCGAGCTTGCCTGAAAAATTTTGAGAAAACTCGGAATCACCAAAAAGGTCAGTAGGACCAGAATAATCAAAGTGGTCAGCAGGATAAAAACAGGGTACATCATTGCCCCCCTTATTTTGCCCGCAAGGTAATATTCCCTTTCCAAGTGCTCGGCCAAATATTCTAACGCTTCGGACAGTTTTCCGGCGGCCTCTCCCGAACGCACCATGTTAATGTAAAAAGGGGAAAACACGTCGTGATATTTTTTGAGCGCCTGGGAAAGCGAAGCGCCCCCCTCCACCGCTTCCGCGATTTCAAACACATGCTCTTTGAGATGCCTGTTTTTTATTTGGCTTGCAATGGTCTGCAGGGCAATAACCAAAGGCACCTGCGCCTTGAACATAATGGAGAGCTCGCGCGAAAGCAGCATCACTTCCCGCGAAGACACCTTGTCAAACCATTCAAGTTCCTTTGCGTAAAACGGGCGTTTTTTCGCTTCTTCAAGCAAAGTAATGTACAACCCGTATCTGCCGAGCATTTGAAGGGCGGCCTCCTTGGAAGAGGCCTCAATCACGCCGGCTTGCGTTTCGCCCTCTTGGGATCGCGCCTGATAATGAAACTTCATGGGCTTGAGAGAACTATTAGAAGTCAGCCGCGCACGAGCGAAGAGAGCTCCGCGGGATTAAGAGAATACGCAAGCACCTGATCAAGAGACACCTCTTTTGTGCGCACAAGATTTGCCAACGCTCTGTTTAACGAGATCATTCCTTTTTCAGCGGACGTTTCAATGACCAGAGGAAGCTCGTGAATTTTATTCTCGCGGATTAAATTCGCGACAGCGGGAGTCGCTTTCATAACCTCGCACGCCGGAACCAATCCGCCTTTCAAACTTGGAACCAGACGCTGGGAAATAATGCCAAGCAAAGACCCTGAAAGCTGGGCGCGCACCTGTCCCTGCTGTTCCGGGGGCAAAGAATCCACAACGCGATGAATAGTCTGCGAAGCTGAGTTGGTGTGAAGAGTCGCAAACACCAGATGTCCCGTTTCAGCCGCGGTAATGGCGGTCGCAATGGTTTCAGGATCTCGCATCTCCCCCACCATGATGACATCGGGATCTTGGCGGAAGGTTGCCCGCAAAGCCGCGGCAAAACTTATGGTGTCTTGATGCACCTCCCTCTGGTCTATGATTGACTTATCGTCTTTGAACACATACTCAATGGGATCTTCAATGGTCATAATATGATCCGCCCTTGAATGATTGATTTCATCAATAAGCGCGGCAAGCGTGGTGGACTTTCCGTGTCCCGAGGGCCCAGTCACCAGCACAAACCCCTGACTTGCCTTGGAAAAATCATGCAAAACGGGCGGAAGTTTCAGCTGTTCAAGCGTGCGTATTTCCGTGGGAATAAGGCGGGAGGCAACGCTGATTGATCCCCGCTGGAAAAACGCGTTGACCCGAAAGCGCACCTTGTCTTCGTGGTTGTAAGAAAAATCAAGCTCTTTCTCCGCAAGAAAACGTTTTTGCTGGTCTTCGGTCATGAAAGCAAACGCAAGCTCTCTCGCCGATCCATCGTTGAGCGCCTCATACTTTAACAAAGGCACCAAAGATCCCGACACGCGAATGACCGGAGGATGCCCCGAAGAAAGATGCAGGTCGGACGCCTGTTCTTTCACAGTAAGGTCCAAAAGTTCTTTCAATGAAATTTGTTTAGACATATGCTTTTTCCCACAAAAGAAATTCCAGTGGTTATTTTTCTAAAAGCGATGCGACTTCATTGGCGATCTCGCTTGGAGTATAATGCGCTTTTACAAGATATTTGACCGCTCCAAGTTTTAGCCCTTTTTCAATTTCCTCTTTTTGCCCAAGATTGGAAAGAACAGCCACCTTGCAGTGATCCAGTATGCCCTGCTTTTTAAGACGGGACAGTACCTGCCATCCGTCCAAATGCGGCAAAACAATATCCAGCAAGACGACTTCCGGCTGTTCTTTTTCAATCAATTTCTCAACTTTTTCCCCGTCCTCCGCCACGAAAACATCAAACCCGGCCTCATTGAGTTTTGTGGTGTAAATGTCAATAAGCAATGGATCATCTTCCACCAGCAGTATCTTTGGTTTCATATCTCAAACAATAATTTATGATGCATCTTATGGATTGCATACTCTGTACTCTATACTGAATGCTTTCATTCTTCCCCCGCTTCCGCCGTCACCCGGAACACCTCCTCAATGGTGGTTACTCCGTCAAGCGCTTTTAACACGCCGTCCTGCCTCATTGTGATCATACCCTGCCGTTTCGCTTCCGCCCTTATCTTTGCCTCCGAGGGTTCATGGGTCACAAGACGCGCCAGCTCGTCTGTCATTTTTAAAATCTCAAAAAGCGCGATTCGTCCGGTAAATCCCGTGCTCGCGCACTGCCTGCATCCTTTGGCTTGAAATACCCGCATTTCTTTGTCCGTTTCTTCACCGCGGCGCTCCACGCGTTTTTTAAAATCCGCGGAGGCGTCGTTTATTTCTTTCATGACAAGGTCGCGAATGGGCTTTGGCGCCTCTGTTTTTTGTTTGCATTCATCGCACAGCCTCCTGACAAGCCGCTGGGAAACTACCACGCTTAGCGTGGGAGGAATCAAATAGGGTTCCACCCCCATGTTAAGCAGGCGCGGAATCACGCCAATCGCGTTGTTTGTGTGAAGAGTTGAAAGCACAATATGGCCCGTAAGCGCGGCATGTATAATAAGGCTGGCGGTTTCCTGATCGCGCACCTCCCCCACCATAATGACATTCGGGTCCTGGCGGAGAATCTGCCTCAGCCCCGAGGCAAAGTCGTATCCCAATTCAGGGCGCACCTGCGACTGGTTAATTCCGGGCACAAAGTATTCCACGGGGTCTTCAATGCTCACAATGTTCATTGCCTCGCTGTTGAGATAATTCAAAATCCCGTACAAGGTTGTTGTCTTTCCGGATCCTGTCGGCCCCGTCACCAAAATCAATCCGTAAGGCTTTTTCACCGCCTCTTTCACAATCATAAGGTTGCGATCCTCAAGTCCCAGCTCTTCAAATGTCTTGAGTCCGGTCGTGGGGTCCAGCACCCGAATTTCCACTTTTTCTCCGAGCGACGTGGGAAGCGTGGCAACACGAAAATCAATGTTCCTTCCGTCAATCGGAGCTGAAAACCTGCCGTCTTGCGGAAGACGCGTCTCGTCAATTTTCATATTGGCAAGAATTTTGATTCTTGCCACCACCGCCTGATGCGCTTCAGAGGGAAGCGTGAGGGAAGCGTGCAATTCCCCTAAAAACCGAAAGCGCACTCGCAGGTTTTCTTTGGTGGGCTCAATGTGAATGTCAGACGCATTTCCCTCAACCGCGTTGCGCAGGATGACAGCCACCATTTTTGTAACCGGAGCTTCTTCCACCACCCGGCTGAACTCAACTGTGCCTTTCCTTCCTGCGGTTGTTGTCTCTTGAATAACCTTGCCAAGTTCTTCCAGCGCCTTGCCCATATCTCCTCTCGCGGGCTGGTACTGTCTCATTAACGCTTCAAAAACGCTCAAGGCAATCAAAGAAATCCGGTAAGAAAAACTTCCTTGGCGCGCGAGAAACTTTAGGGCTTCCTGCGCCCTGATATCCTCGGGATACACCATGCCAACTTCAAGAGTGTTTTCCTGTTTGGCAATGGGAACTAATTTATAATACCGCGCCGAATCTTCGGGAATAAGCCGAACTATGGCCGCAGGAACATCTTTTGCGTTCACTTGGCGCAAAGGAATATTCAGCTGTGCGCTTTTCACGCCAAACAACAATGCTTCGTCAATAAGCTTTTGGGAAAGCACAAGCTCTTCGGGGCTTTTCCCGCTTGATAAAGACTCTTTCTCAATGAGCGCCGCTTTTGCCTCGTCAATGAGATGTTTTTGCACCAACGATTGAAGAATGCCCATGATAATACCTCGTCAATAAATAGCAAGAAACAAACAGCAAGAAACAGCCGTCCGACAAGATACGCCTTCTGCCCGTTGCTTATCCTCCAGTATACTCCAATTATAAGAAGCTAGACAAATAAATGACATGGATACTTATCTGCGAGGACGCGCCGTCTTCTGGTCAAAGGGAGCAAACGGATTCGGCCTGCCGACTGTTGAGGGCAAGGGGGCTGAAACTGCGGGCTGTCCCAGCATTTTCAACGAGTCGCTTTCCAGCACATCAAGCTTCAGTTCCACTTTCTTGGGAACTCCAAGCAAAGACGGCGCGGCAGGTTGTGAAACTGTTTGCTTGTTAAAAAATCCAAACCACAGCACAACAACCGTAACAACAAGCACTGCTCCCAGTACCGCAACCAAAAATCTCTGTATTTTTTTCTCTTGCGTAAATAGAATTGCCATTAAAAATGGATTAATACGAATATGCGCTTGCGGTGACGCGCACGGCAAACGGAGCATTTTTCACGGTCGGGGAGGAAAAACCAGCCGAGTCTAATTGAATAATCCTCGGGGAAGATTTAAGCTGCGCAAGAAAATCTTTAATGCCTTCATAGGGTCCCTCCACGCTCATGGAAACCGAAATGACGTTCATTTGCGGATTGCGTTCGCTTTTTTTCAGCGCCGCATCCACGGATTTGAGCCCAAGTCCTGATATGGAGCTCAACTTCTGGAGAAAGTCATACAGTAAAGGGAGGTCGGGCTCGTCGGGAATTGCGGCGTTGAGTTTGGCAACGGCTTCCTGATTTTCCCGCAGCCTGCTTTCAATCAGCCGGAGGTTCTCAATGTATTCCCTAGAAGTCTGCAGTTCAAAGTTCTTTTGTTTCAGCTCTTTCTGAAAAAACTGAAGGTCGTCTCGCAAAGGCATGATAAAAAACATTCCAACAATGAATGATGCTCCGAACAGCAATGCGATAAAAGATGGGCGATTCAATGATTGCATGGCGCTGAATGAACTATTCTTTAAAAAAAGACTTTTGAAATGCCAGATCAAGGCGAAACGCGACCTGCCCGTCAGGGCCCAAGCCGATATTGGAAAGACGCGAAGAAACAAGCTCTGTTTTGCCTTTCAACAATTCCATCTGCTGATCTAACGATTCAAAATCGCGAGCTGATCCGGATAATGCCGCTTGAAAATTCTTAGCCTGAAGATTCAACTGCGTGAACGTTACGTGTGGATGAGTGATTTCTTCCAAAAACAGGAAGAAATTGGCAGATCCGGCAGTTTCTGAACTGACGCTCTGAAAATCTTCAAGTTTTTGTTTTACGCGAAGAATGGTTTTTTCAAGCTGAATCTCTTCCTGGGTTTTGCCGCGGCTCAAAGCTTCCCGCACCCGGATCAATTCCATGCTTGCCTTTATCTCTTTTGCCCTCATGAAAAAGAAAAAAGACGAGGTTCCCGCAAAAACAAGCAGACCAAAAAGAAACAAAAGAGTTGTTCCTGAAAAACGCGCTGTGCCTTGTTTTGGTATAATATCCACCATCCTACGCTTGTTCGTTTTGTTTAAGTAAGTTCTCTCATCGCAACGCCGATTGCCACGGCATACGCGGCTCCCGCGGTTTTCATTGTCTGCTCAAGAATCGGGGGATAAAACACGGAACGGAAGGGATCGGCGATTTCTGTTTCTTTTTTCAAATTCTCCCGCACATACTCTTGCAGTCCAGGTAGGAGCGCGGTTCCCCCGCCAATAACCACTTTCTCAATTTCTTTGTGTTCCATTTGGAAAAAATGTTGGATGATTTTTTCAGCTTCCATAAGCATGACATCCAGCAAAGGAAGGAGAATGGTTCCGTGACTGCCAGCTTGCGCAATGCCGCTTTTTATTTTTTCCTGTTCCGCGGATTTCGCGTCAATCCCAAGCGATTTTGAAATACGTTCCGTCAAATCGTTTCCCGCAATATCCGCGCTGTGCGAAAGAAACAAGGCGCCCTTATACACAATGTTTATGGTGGTGCTTTGGGCTCCGATGTCCATGAGCAGTACGGGACGCTTTTCTTCTCCTACGCTTGAACGCATAAGCCCGAACACTTCAGCCTCCAGAGCCGCAAGTTCAAGCCCCGCCGCCTTGGCGATTTCCTGATACTGGAAAATAATTTCATTGGGAACCGCGGCAAGCAGAATTTTGACTGGCTGATTGCGTTCAATGCGGCCTTCCACAATCTGCCAGTCAAACGTCACGTCAGCTAAAGGAACGGGAATGTGTTTCCGCGCTTCATAGCGCACCGCGTCCGCCAGTTCCTCTTTGGTCATGGGAGGCAGTTCAAAATTGGTGAAAAAACTGGCAAAATCAGGAATGGAAAGCACCGCCTTTTTCGTCTGTATGCGAGCTTCCTGCACAATCGCCCTTATGGCTCTCGCCACATCCTTGTTTGAAAGCAAAAGAGTGTTCTTTTCAAACGAGCGGAACGGCTTGTCATACAGCGCTCCCGCTTTCAGTTCCCCGTAATTTTTCAAACTGATGCGCTCGCCCCAGCGCGACAGCTCCACCACTTTTAAAGAAGAAGTTCCAATGTCAATGCCGAGGAACCGCTGGGGAAGAAAACGAAAAGAGCCAAAGATTGTTTTCATTGTACCAGAAAAAAATTAGAATAGGGAGAATATGGGCAATGTGTCATTCTATTGGACGCGCATTCCAAAAACATTGGGGAGAATTCTTGATGTTCTTTTTCCAAAGCTGTGCATAGTCTGCAACCGAGAAGGCGAACATCTATGCGAGGACTGCGCGGCGTTCATTGCAATCAACCAATCGGAAGATCGGAGAGCGCGTCCCGCGCGCTTATCGGCGCTTTTTTACGCGGCATCGTATGAAGACATATTTCTCCAAAAAGCGATTCGTATGTTCAAGTACGAGCCGTTTGTGCGCGATCTCGCGCCGCGCCTTTCATATTTCATCATAGCCCATCTGTCTTTTTTGGACAAACCTCCGGCGTTTGTTTTGGAAAGAACGCGCGGTGAAATTCAAAAACATTCTATTCTCGTGCCAATTCCCCTCTTTCCCGCGCGAAAGCGATGGCGCGGATTCAATCAGGCGGAGGAAATCGCAAAGCCGCTTTCGCGTTTTTTGCGGATTCCTTTGGCTCCCGATGTTCTTGCCAAAATAAAAAACACAAAGCCGCAGGTGGAACTTACAAAAGAACAGCGCGCGCAAAACGTTTCTGAAGCGTTCAAGGTTTTGCGCCCCGGCCTTGTGCAAAACAAAACCGTCATCCTCGTGGATGACGTGTGCACGACGGGCGCGACAATGTCGGAAGCCGCCCGCGTCCTCAAGTTAGCCGGCGCCAGAAAAATCTACGGCATCGTGCTCGCCCGCGGCTGATAAATGTTTTGAGAACGGAGAAATGCCCGCCCCTCCTCCGCCGCTCCCTCTTTCACTCCAAAAATAGCTAGTTTCCTATGCGCTTATCAATATCGTCATACACGGTTGACCGATGAGAAATAATGAGAATTTTGACGATATTTTCTTCCAATTGAAAAACAACTCTGTAATCTCCAACTCTGAGTTTTCTGTATCCTTTGAGCGATCGGCGCAATGGCTTGCCGTATGCATCAGGGCGCGTCATTAAACGTTCTTCAATGGCATGGCGCACTTTTTTTTGCCACTCTTTTGAAAGCTTGGGGATGTCGTCGCGGACAACTAAATGATGGTAAACGACAGAAAACATTATAATTTCTTGCGAGAATACTACGGGCGCAAGCCCATGGATTTCTATTTCCAAACTTTACCGTGAGCAATATAACGCGCAGTTTTTGTGTCTCTCTGTTGTGCGATTGCATCCCAAACCTGGTCCTCTTCCAACTCAAGCGCCGTTTCCAAAAGGCGTGCCGCCTTGGTCGCTTGAGGCATTCGGTCGCGGCGGGCTATATTTTTCAATGCCTCCCGTATATCAGAAGGCAAACTTATATTCAGTCTTGTTTTTATGGCAGACATAGTTTTGAATAGTGTAATCCTTTTACTAAGTGTATCAAAAATGTATCAGTACTGTCAACAGATACACAGATACTATGAATAACAAATCATAGAAGAAAGCGGAAGTTATACAGTATTGGCTTGTAGAGTTCTGCTACGGCATCGTGCTCGCCCGCGGCTGACAATGATGGAGAAGCCGCTCATTTTTGCCCCGTCATACCCGATCCGCGTTCCGCCGCGCACACTGACAATTTCAAGTTTTTCTTCGGCGGAATACAAATTCGAGCGTGCGGAGCACGCACAAAAATAGTTCTTTCAAATTTAAAAAGAAAGAGGCGGGAAGATTTCTCTTGCCCGTCCCAATGCCATTGGTCGTCCCGTGCGTCCTAGTCGATGATCTCGACTTCGTCTCTCCCGAAGGAGAAATCTCGGTCGAACCAGAAGTCGGGTAGGTTTGTGTAGAACCATTGAGCTGCTCTCTCGTTCTTCTTCGCAAGTTCTTCGAGGGCTGTCCTTACAGGGACAGTCACGAAAGAGCGGGTCTTCTGGCGTTTGAGACTGAAATTGCGCTCGTGTGCTCCCTCGCTAGGATTGAATGAATCCTTGAGTGGTAAGAGCACCCCAACCCACTCCTTACGGACATCTTCGGGCGCCTGACCCCGAGGCGTCGAAACAATACGAAAGCTAGCCATACCTCTCACCTCCTATCGGTTTGAAATGTGCTATTCAACTAGCAATTTAGCAATATCTTTAGGAAAAATCAAACGAAAACAGAAGCCCTTTTGAGTTTCTGTTTTCAAAAAATCAGAATGAAAAAATTTCTTTTGCCCTTATTGATAAAAGCATTTCTTTCCCGCCAAAAATCCTATACAAATTAGCCGCAGAGCCCCTCCTTCGCCGGGACAAACTGTGGTCAAGTGTGGTCAAGGTCCGACCTTGACCAGGAGGTCCGACCTTGACCAGGAATGCGTTTGTGTCGGCGCTTCGCGCCGACCCCATTTCGGTTTCCAATTCCGATTTTCAATTTTGGCGGTGTGTATTGGACGAAGTTCGAACATTCTTTGAGCAAACCCCCAACTAAGGAAGCCAGCCCCGCCACTGCTCGACAAGCTCGCCACACCACAGAAAAATACTCTTTGCTCTTTTCATTTTGCGCGCGCCGGATTTCTTTTTCTCTTAATGAAAAGAGTATTTTTCTGTGGTGCCCTGCTTCTTCGAGCAGAACGGTGGGACCTCAAATTGGGTGGTGGGTGGGGTCTTGATTTTTCAAATATTCCTTGATTCGTTCGCGATCCTCGTTCTCTTTTTCGCCCTTGAAGTATATCTCAATAAAATCAATGCGTCGCTCCGGTTCAATATAGGAATAAACAATACGAAGCGAGCGATCGCGGAGAGCACGGCATGCCATGCGCGCTTTTACAATTTTTACAGTTTGCGAGGAAGAAACGATGACAAAATTTTTCCCAATACCGGTTGGAGTAGTTATTAGAATTTTTTTGAAATTTTCCAAATCATCATCAAGTGTTCTGTATTTCTTAAAAAGCCGCTTAAATTCTTTTTCAAACTCTGCAAGAGCATTAAAGTGGTTCATATTCTCTTACAGAGGTTTCTTCGGGTCGATAAAACACATGCTCATATTCCAACGGTTCTCTGTCTTTTGCCGAAACCCACGGCGTGTCAAGATGAGATAAAGCAGAAATTTGCGTCGCGGTTAAATCACCAAGACGGTCGATCTCCCAATCAATATGAGAAAGTTCTTGCGCGGAAAGCGCCGACAAGTTTAACGGCTCGTTTGGATTGACAAGATACTTGGTCTGCTCATGTTTATAAAACTTACTCTTGATCTTCTCTACCTTGCCCTTTTTTTCCAGACGCTCAATAAACTTGGCAAACATCACGGGAGTGGGACCATAATGATTTTTGATGTATTTTGCGCCAATCAGTTGTTCCTCAAACTTTTCGTAATAGTCAAAATCAATAAAATACAGTAATTTGTAGAGCACGGTTTGCCCGATGTTTGGCTTGCCACCGATTTTCGCGAGAATATATAAAAGCGTCTGTTCAAATTTTTCCGCTTTTTCTTGTGGGACGCTGATACGAATTTCACTTTTAGTTTCTTGTTTTTGTTTCTTTTTACTCTCTATTTTTATAACTGTTTTTGCATCTTCTTTACCTTCCAAAAAATTTTTAAATGAAACATCAAAAACCTCTGCCAGTTTCTTGGCTTCGGTAATAGTTAAATCCCGCTCACCTTGCTCAATCTGCATGTAGGTCGGGCGGGAAATTTTAAGCGCGGACGCCAAAAACTCCTGCGTCAGATTGCGCCTTTTTCGTTGTTCTTGGATAAATTTAGCAAGCATACTACCAGTATAGGCGATGTATGTTTTCTTGTCAATAGGTATGTAAAAAAGTTATACATACCCTATATTGCAGCAAAAACCTGACCGATTTTTCCTTCCGTCAACTCAATTAAGTGGCGTGTCTGTTTGGAAATATCCGAACAGAACTTGCTGGGCCTCGCCCGTGTTGAAACTTGGGCAAACAGCTCGCATTTGCAATTTCCTTTCTGGCGGAAGCGGGAGGATTTGAACCTCCGAGGGGTTGCCCCCAACTGGTTTTCAAGACCAGCGCCATAAGCCGCTCGGCCACGCTTCCAATGATACTACAATCCGAGAAACGCGCGTATGACAGGGGAAGAAATGATATTCAGCTTGCCGTCTTCCCCGACATACGCAATGCCAAGGGCTTGAGCGCGTTCGTCAAACACAGCTCCGCCCTGCATAGCGTACGACCCCGCGAATGTGGCAAGGATTTTGTTTTTGCCGACGCTGGAGAGCGCGCCCTGCTGATATGACAAAACAATGCCGTCTTTGTCAGGGGCCGCGGCGAGCAAAAATATCTGCGTTCCCAGCGCGATGTTCTGCTCGTCCGTGAAACTGACGGTTTGCAGTTTGTCTCGTTCCACTTTCAGCAGAGCGAGATTTTTCTGAAAGTCGCGTTTGAGCACGGATGCCAGAACCGGCTGGGTTTCTCCGCTTAACCATACGCGAGCTTCATATCCTTTGGGAACCAAAGCGGGAATTGTCAGCACAAGCCCGTCGGACGTTGCTACAAGCCCGGTGCCCCGCACAAGCCCGCCATCAGGAGACGCGCTTTCAATGCCAACTACCGACTGCCTTACTTTTGCAATGCGGAACGCGGGACCTTGCGCAGAATCAATCCTGATCTCCTGCACGGGCCGCATAATAAGAGTTTTCGCGTTCCAGTCTTTTACAATCTGCAGATTCTGAAAAGCCGGTCGGGAAACCAGATAAGGAATCAGGGATGTTTGCGACCACACGCCGCCCGCGGCTCCCGCAAGAAAAAGCGCAAGCGCGACAAGAACATAGGCAAGTTTCTGTATCATGATGTTGCGCCGCGGACACCAGCTTTTTGTTTGACAAGCTCTTTCGCCCCAAATCCGGCAATAGACCATGCAATCTCGCCGTTGTGCTCGTCGGCAGTTACCTTCTGGCCGCGCTGAATTTCCCCGGCAACAACCTTGAGGGAAAGCGGGTCAAGAATAAGTTTCTGGATCACGCGCCGCAAAGGCCTTGCTCCGAGCGAAGGATCAAATCCGCGCTCAGCCAGCAATGCTTTTGCTTTTGCGGTTGCCTGAAACATAATGTCTTTTAAGGCAAGGCGGGAAGCGACTTTCGCAAGCTCAAGCTCCACAATCTGCTGAATTTGCGTTTTATCCAGATAGTTGAAAATAATGATTTCATCAATGCGGTTGAGAAATTCAGGGCGGAACTCCTCGCGCAAGGCTGACATCACGCGGTCCTTGACGGACGAGCGTTTTTCTTCCGCGTTCTCTCCCAAAAATCCAAGGGGATTCATCTCGGCGATATACTGCGACCCCACGTTGGAAGTCATGATGATGATGGAGTTTTTGAATGAAGCAACTCTGCCCTTGGCATCCGTGAGCCGTCCGTCTTCCAGAATCTGCAAAAGAATGTTGAACACTTCAGGATGCGCCTTTTCAATTTCGTCCAGCAGAACCACGCTGTAGGGCCGCCTGCGGATTTTCTCCGTGAACTGGCCTCCCTCTTCATATCCCACATAACCGGGAGGGGAACCGATCATTTTGGAAACCGTGTGCTGTTCCATAAATTCTGACATATCCAGCCGTATCATCGCATTCTCGTCATTAAACAAAAACTCGGCAAGAGTCTTCGCTGTCTCTGTTTTCCCCACGCCTGTGGGGCCCAAAAACAGAAATGACCCCAAGGGCCTGTGCTCTTCTGAAAGCCCCGCCCTGTTTCTGCGAATGGCGTTTGAAATCGCGCGCAATGCTTCGTCTTGCCCGACAACGCGCTTTTGCAGAACATCTTCCATTTTCTCCAGTTTTTTCGCCTCTTCTTCCAGCAGGCGGGATGCGGGAATTCCGGTCCAGCGCGACACCACATGCGCCACATCCTCCTCTATGACTTCGCCTTTGAGCATGGGATGGCTTTTCTGAAAACGCGCGAGCCGCCGCTCCTCGGAGCGCAGTTTTTTCATAAGCTCGGGAACCCGCCCGTATTTCAGTTCGGCAACCTTCTGCAGATTGCCCGCGCTCTGCTCCCGCTCCACCTCAAATTTCAAATCTTCAAGCTCTTTTTTCACGCCTTTGATGGAGCTCGCCGCCTCTTTTTCAGACTGCCACTTTGCCCCAAGGTCTTGCGCCTTCTCTCCAAGGTCCGCAAGCTGGCGCTCCAAAGCCTTGATTTTTTTCTCTTCCCCTTTGTCGTTTTTCAATGCCTCCTTCTGAATTTCAAGCCGCTGGATTTCGCGCTTCAGTTTTTCCAGATCCGCAGGTTCAGATTCCATGTCAAGGCGCAAAGAACTCATTGCCTCGTCCATAAGATCCACCGCTTTGTCTGGCAGAAACCGGTCGGTGATGTAGCGCGCGGCAAGGTTCGCCGCGTCCACAAGCGCGGAATCTTTAATTTTCACTCCATGGTGCAGTTCATACCGCTCCTTGATTCCCCGCAAAATCGTTACGGTATCTTCAATGGACGGCTCTGCCACGTAAATCGGCTGGAAGCGGCGCTCCAGAGCGGGGTCTCGCTCAATGTATTTCTGGTACTCTTTGAGCGTGGTGGCGCCAATGGCGCGCAATTCTCCGCGAGCCAGCGCGGGCTTCAAAAGGTTTGAAGCGTCAATCGCGCCCTCGGCGGCTCCGGCTCCCACAAGCGTGTGCAGTTCGTCAATGAATAAAAGATACTTTCCTCCGGCGCGCTCCAGTTCTTTGAGCAGGGCTTTTACGCGGTCCTCAAACTCGCCGCGGTATTTTGTCCCCGCGACCAGCGCCCCAAGGTCCAGCGCGATAATCTCTTTGTCTTTCAAACTTTCAGGAATGTCTCCCTTGATAATTTTTTGCGCCAACCCCTCCACCACCGCTGTTTTTCCAACGCCTGCCTCGCCGATAAGCACAGGATTGTTTTTTGTCCTTCGCGACAATACCTGCATAAGCCGCCTGATTTCATTTTCCCGTCCTATGACAGGGTCCAGTTTTCCGAGCCGCGCAAGCCGAGTCAGATTTCTCGCGTATTTCTCAACAACCTGATATTTGGATTCGGGCGCCGGATCGGTAATGCGCATTCCTCCGCGTATTTGCGCCAGCACCTTGAGCGCGGTGTCATAATCTAACGTGTGGAATGCAAGCGCTCCGCCGTCAACAACGGTGTCCTGCATCAAAGGCGTTTTATTCAGCAGTTCTTTTGCTTTGGAAGGAGTGTCAAGCAGAGACAAAAACAAGTGTTCCACTGAAATAAACTCGTCGCCCATTTTTACCGCCTCCTGCTTGGCGCGCTCCATTGTTTTTGCAAGGTCCTGCGTCAGATAAAACTGTCCGAACGGATTCACGGACGCAACCACAGGCAAACGCTCCAATGCGCCGGCGGCGCGCCGTTTCAATCCTTCCGCATCCGCCCCGATTTTCGCCAACAGCGTCGTCACCACGCTGTCTTCCTGCGACAGCAAAGCAACCAGCAAATGCAAAGCGTCCACCTGTTGCTGGCTCCGTTCTTGCGCGATATTTTGTGCGTTAAAAAGCGCCTCCTGCGCCTTATGTGTAAAATTTCCGTTCATAGTTTGTGCTTCCGTTGTATCACAAAAACCCCTCTCCTACAAGATAATGCGCTTGGAAACTCGGCTTGGAAACTCGGTTTCCAAATCATAGTATTTTCTCAAGAGACTTCAACAACATCAGAACGGCGCGATCTCCTGCCACTGGGGGAAGGGAAAGGTTGTGTTGAGCGAT
>CAYYFJ010000008.1:0-23572 GCA_964471385.1 uncultured Candidatus Saccharibacteria bacterium | reverse complement strand
CAATGATTTCGGAAATCGTTACGCTCGTGCGCACCACCTCGGTGGCGCACACAAAGCGTAATTTCCCCTCACCCAGCGGCTGGTCAATGAGATCGTCAGCCGCAGAGTCGGTTTCTCCGTGGCACTCAAGAATCTCCACGCGCTCTTCCGCGCCTCGACTCTTGGCGTGCAATTGAAGAGATCGCATGACCTCCTCAATGTCCTGCTTGCCAGGAAGCAGTACAAGCACTGTGCCCTTGGAGACGGAAACGAGTTCCGTTCCGTCGAGCGCTGGCACCAGCGGTTCGCCGGCCAGGAACTTATCCATGACCATCCGAGCTCCGCGGGCCGCAGCCTGCGAGTGGTGCTCGCCGCCCTCTAGGCGAATCACCTCAGTGTGAATGGAGTACCCGGTTCCGGGCACCTCAATCACGGGCGCACCACCAAAGAACTCGGAGAATTTCCGAGCGTCAATGGTGGCCGAAGTGATGACTACCCGAGTATTCGGCGACTCGGGCAGCCGCTCCTTAAGAACACCCAGGAGCAGGTCAATAGGAATTGACCGCTCATGGGCTTCGTCCACGACAATGACGCCTTCCGGCAGGCCATCACCGCGAAGAATCTGATTCAGCAACGACTGATCCACCCGCAGGTGAATCCGAGTCGCCGCCGATTCGTGGGTTTCTCCGTCAGCGCCAGCAAGGTGCCAGCCAACGAGATCGCCCGGTTTACAGCCCATCTCCCGAGCGATCCAGCCGCCGTTTTTACGGACGGCTTTGCGCCGGGGCTGAGAGAGCCAGACATGGCTCCTCTTTGGGTATGCAAGCGCGATGGCTTGCGGCACCCGGCTAGTTTTGCCCGCGGATGTTCCCGCGGTTAAGACCACGACCTGATTTTTCTCAAGAAGCCCAAGAAGCTTCTCAAGAAATGGGTCAATAACCCGGGAAGCACGCTTCCTGCCGTCCGTCCAATGGAACACGCTCTCTCACTCCTTTCAAAAAATTCAGACAATAAACATACACCCCAATTTATGAGGTGGAATTTCAAATTTCAAACTTTAATTTAATTGTAAAAGAACTTCCCTCTTTTGAACCCACCATACATTTTGATGAGCTCAAGTGAAGAGAGGAGAGATGCAAGCTGTGCAACGGTGCAGGCAAGCAGAGCTCTCCTCCTTGAATGTGCTGTGCGGGTAATTTCACTTCCCGCGGTGTCTCTGTGGAACGAGCTGGCCGGTTTACCGCAGAGCGGACCGGATAGCGGCCAGAGCGGCCTCCTCGTCCTCGGGCCTGACGTTCGCCTTGGCGGCGAACCCGGAGCACTCCACCCCCGCGGCCTTGATGGTCGCGACGGCGTCGAGCTTGAGTCCGGGCTTGCAGCCGAAGGCGATCTGGATCGTCTTCTTGCCCAGCGACTTGTCGAACATCTCGCCCTCGGTCAGCACGACCGAGTACCCGAGATCATAGACCGTCTTCATGAGCGTCGTCATGTCGACGGTCTTGCCGACCGCGCTGATCCGGACGATCCCGTCGCCGAGGTCCTGCCTCGCCTCCACAATCTCCTCGTGGGTGGCGAGAATGGCCTCGTACTCCGCGATCCATCCGTTGATGGTCTCGTCGGCGTCGCGGTTCTGGGCGAAGTGCTTCGCCAGGTACACGCGCCGCGAGTCATCCGCGATCCGGCTCTTGACCGCCTGGTTCACGGCGCCACCGAAGTGGGTCGTGAAATCCATGCGGTCGGCCGCGTCGGCCGCCTGGCAGAGCTCGTGCGTCTGCCCGTCGAGCAGGGGCGCATAGCCCTGACAGAAGAGCTCCTCGTTTGCCTGATCATCGGCTGCGAGGAGGTTCTGCAAGAGAGCGCCAGAGGACTTGATGTCCCCCTTGTCCTGTGAGACCGGCCGGATGGCCAGCTCGTCGAACGAGAGCCCGGCGGCATCAAAGGCACGCCGCCAATCGTCAGCGTTGTGCTCGTCGAGCACGCCGACGATCTGGTGGCCAGCCGCTTTGACGCGGCGCAGGAACGCTGCCGTCATCTCCGGATCGCGGTTGTTCACAGCGAGGTCCACAAACAGGACCTTGCGCTGGTCGCCCCATGTCGCCGGATCGATCCTGTCGACCGTGAAGGCCTGACAGAAACCGATGTCGGCGGCGGGGTTGGCGTTCCGCCGAACGGCGGCGCTGGTGCACACGCCGTCGACGGATCCGACGGCCAAGATGAAGTTCACAGACCTCAAAATATTTTTGGTGGACATAAGTCCACCTCCTTTCCCGGCAGGGCAGAATTTTTTTGGATGCCCAGGCCGGAAGAAAAAGAGAATAAACGGTGTTGTCTGAACATGAGCGAGAAGTCCCATTTAAGTGTAAAAAGCAGGGGACTTTTCGCTTGTTCAAGAGAACAGATACATACTCTTCTTCTTCCGACTCAGGCATTTATATTGTAAGGTACTGCGTATCCTCCTCTTACAGCTCACAATCTTCTTCATCTGATGGGTAAATTATAGCATAAACACACAAAAAGTCAAGCCCCTGTAATGTGCAAGCACAGTTGGCAAAATGCATTGGCTGGAACAGGATTTTGATAAATCTTATGCGCTCAATCTGCACAAAAAATCCCGGAGCTTGCCGCCCCGGGAACTTTGCAAGTCTTGCAGATGTTATGCCTCCAGCATAGCATCTGCAAAGCCGCCCACAGACATATCTAAAAGTGGTCAAGGTCGGACCTTGGCCACCCCCTAGGACCTTGACCACCCCCTAGAAAGAAAAACGGGGAGTGTCCCCGTTGAAGCATAACGCACAACACATAACGCACAACGGGGTCAGACCCCGTTGTTTCTTTTATGAGTACCTGTCAGCGACAGATGAGGCGGCAAAAGAGAGCGGCTTTATCATGGGCTCAAAGCCGTTGCCGCGTATAAGCCCGACAACTTCTTTTATCATGTCCTTTGTGGGACCTTGCTCCCCCACGTCAGCGTGTATGTATTGGAAGGCATAGCGAAGCTCGGGACACTCTTTTGTTATTTTTTCATTGAGTTCTCCTCGCAAAAACAGCGCGAGCTCGCAGGACAAATATACCTCGTGCAAAATGCGCTCCTGCAGGCTGTAGAATTTTCTCGCGGGATACGACACGCGCTTTAAGAAAAATCTTCCGCCCGCTCCCTTGCGCAGAGCCACTATGGCAAGAGGAAATTGCGGATCTTCAGAAGCTGAAGAATCGCACCCCACGACAATTTCATAAGAATAGTGCGGCTTTTCCTGCATGTACGCGCGCAGTTCCTGAATCACGCCGCCAATGGTCAGCCCTTCTTTGCTCGGGCTGAAAAATGTTCCTTGAGAAAGAATATCATTCATACATGGCTGGTCTATCACAAAATCATATTGCGCACAAGATTGGCAAATGCCGCGGCGTTCAGCGACGCCTGCCCGACCAGCGCTCCCTGCACTCCCCCTTCTTTTATAAAACTTTTTACGTTTTCAGCGTTCACGCTTCCTCCGTACAGCATGCGTGCGCCCGCCCCAATCTCTTCCCCGAACATGCGGGAAACCGCCTCGCGAAACAACGATATTCTTTCAGATACAAGCTCGGGGGACGCGGGATGATACTTGCCCTGCGCGCTGATCGCCCACACGGGTTCATACACAAGAACGACATTTTTCATGTCTTCGGAAGAAACACCGGCAAGAATCTGCTCCAGCTGGGAATGAAGTTCTTTTTTGTCGCTATCCTCGCTTTCCTCGCCGACGCACACAATAGGAGTCAGTCCTTTCAAAATGGTGGCGCGAACTTTTTTATTGACCATTTCAAGCGTTTCCCCGACCTGACGCCTGCGCTCCGAGTGCCCCACAATAACATGCGTGCACTCCATGTATTTGAGCATATCGGCCGACACTTCGCCTGTGTACGCTCCCTGCGGTTCCCAAAAGCAATCCTGCGCGCCAAGAAACAAGAGCGGGGCGGCTTCCCTCACCGCGTTGAGAAACGGGAAAGGAGGACACAACACTATCTCAACATTCTGCAATGCTTCAACAGCCGCGGCGGCATCTCTTGCGAGAGCTGCGGCTTCGTGTTCTGTCTGCGGATTCATTTTCCAGTTAGCGACGACAAGAAGTTTGGACATACTATCAAAAAATCTAAATGCCAAAGCTCAAAAACCAAATGAAATCTGAAGCTCAAATGCCAAAAAATTTATGGCGTTGTTTGGATTTTGAACTTTGACATTCATTTGACATTTGTCATTTTAATTTTGACATTTTCTTTACCATTTGGTCAATACTTCGCATCCATTTTTGACGACGACAACCGTATCTTCAAAGTGGGCTGAAAGCGCGCCGTCCCTTGTGCAGTACACGCCCTCTTTGGTGCGCGTTGTCTGCCAGTCCCCTGCCGCAATGATGGGCTCAATGCAAAACACCATGCCTTCCTGCAAGACGGGACCTGTGTGCCTGTCGCCAAAATTCGGAATCTGGGGATCTTCGTGCAATGCGCGCCCGATGCCGTGCCCGCACAGCTCCTTGACGACAGACAATCCCTGGCTTTCAACGAATCGCTGGATTGTGTTGCCAATGTCTCCGAATGTGCTCCCGCTCCGCGTTTTTTTCAAAGCAAGGCGCAATGCTTTTTTCGCAGAGCGTATTAAGTGCATGGCTTCCGCAGAGGCTGTTCCGACAGGAACTGTGCGCGCCGCGTCAAGATACAAGCCTTTCCATATAAGCCCAAGGTCAAGAGACACGATATCTCCCTCTTGCAGTATGCGTTCTGAAGGAATGCCGTGCACGATTTCATTATTGACGGACACGCAAAGCGATGAAGGAAATCCGCCATATCCTTTGAATGCCGGCTTTGCGCCTGAGCGCAAAACCAGGGCCTCTGCGGCCCTGTCTAATTCTTTGGTTTGCACGCCCGGGCGCACATGCGCTTCAAGCTCTTTTATCACACGCGCAAGAATGCTCCCTCCCTCGCGCATAGTTTCAATTTCCTGTTGAGTTTTCAACGGTATCGTCATGGAAGAAACGCGCCAAGTTTTGACAGTATCTCTTCATGCACAGCGTCAACAGATTGTCCTCCGTCCACATCAATAAGCTTTCCTTTGGCGCGATAATGGTCCAGCACCGGTTCCACCGATGTTTTAAACCAGTTAAGACGCTCTCGTATATCCTGTTCTTCGTCGTCTGACCTTCCGCGCTTGAGCAAACGCTTCATTGATTCTTCTTCTGAAATGGCAATGTTGAGCACGCAAAAACGATCGCTCCAGCCGTACAGCTCAAGCGTATCGTCAAGCATTTGGGCTTCGTGAAGCTTTCGCGGGCTCCCGTCAAACAGCACGCCCTGCCATTCGCCTCCATCCTTCAGCAACGCTTCAAGTTCGGGCATCCAGAGCATAAACGTGATAGGAGTAGGGATAAGCTTTCCCTGCTCCAGCACACTCTTGATTGTTTTGCCGAGAATGTCGTCTTGTTCCCCGCGTTTGCGAAGCAACGCGCCCGTGCTGATGTGCTTTAACTCAAATTTTTTCTCCAGCAGTTCCGCCTGTGTTCCTTTTCCGGAACCCGGACGCCCCAGTATTGCGATAAATAAAAATGGTTTTTTGCTCTCCACGTTTTTTTCTTCATCAAAAGTTTTCATAGTCGCGCATTTGAAGCTGTGCCTGCAGTTGCCTGATTGTCTCCAGCGCGACGCTCACGACAATGAGCAGGGCCGTGCCCCCCGCCAAAAACTGGAACGCGGTAATGCCCGTGATTCCCTGCACAATGTTTGGCATGACCGCAATCGTTCCGAGAAACACGGCCCCCAGCAAAAGAACGCGGTTCAAAATAAAAGAGATAAATTTTGCCGTGGAAGGACCCGGCCTGACTCCGGGAACAAACCCGCCCATTTTCTGGAGGTTTGAAGAAACCGATTTCGGGTCAAACGTAACCGCGGTATAAAAATAGGTGAACACCGCAACCAGCAAAAAATACAACACGCCGTAAAACAGCTGGTTGGTGAATATCTTTTGTATGCCGTACGCGACGCTTCCCACGATTCCCGCGCTCCCCTGAAGAAAGCTCGCAATCATAGTGGGAAAGGTCAGAATGGAAAGCGCGAAAATAATCGGCATGACTCCCGCGGGATTGATGTTGAGCGGCAAATATGTTGACACTCCTCCGTACATCTTATTTCCCCGCACGCGCTTGGCGTACGAAACCGGAATGTTTCTTCTCGCCTCGGTAATAAACACAGACCCCGCAAGAATGGCAAGCGCCATTGCAAAGAAAAGAATCAGGTCAAAAAATTTGGAAGAGTCCACTTGAATCTGGCTGAACATCTGGCCGATATTAATGGGAAAGTCAGCCACGATGCCGGCGAAAATCAGCAAAGAGACGCCGTTTCCAATGCCCTTTTCTGAAATCAGCTCTCCCAGCCACATTAAGGCAACCGTACCTGCGGTAATTGTTGCCAGCGCAGTGGCGTAAAACCCAAGTGTGGGGTTTGTGATAATGCCCTGGCGGGACAATAAAATCAAAAACCCGTATCCCTGAATCAGCGCGAAAGGAACAGTCAGCATTCTCGCGTACTGGTTGAATTTGTGGCGCCCCGCCTCGCCTTCTTCTTTGTACAGGGCTTCCAGCGCCGGAAAAATCATGGTGAGCAATTGGAGCACCACGCTTGCCGTGATGTACGGGCCCAATCCGAGCATGGCAATGGAAAATCTGTCCATGGCGCCTCCGGTGAACAAGTTCACAAGCCCGAAAATGCTGCTGCCTGCAAAAAATTCCCTCAAACGGTCCATATCAATTCCATGTATGGGAATATTCGCGAGAATGCGGAACACAAGAAAAGCGCCCAACACGAAAAGAATCTTATTGCGAAGATCTTTCAGCTTAAAAATTCGGAGAAGCGCCTGAACCATGTTTTCAATATACCAACATACTTTTTAATTTACAATTTTCAATGAACCAAACGTTTAGAAATTAAAAATTGGAAATTAAAAATTAACTAACGGTGCCTCCCGCTTTTTCAATTTTCTTTTTCGCGCCTTCCGTTACATTGCATCCTTCCACGCGCAAAGCCGCAGAAAGCGTTCCGTTTCCAAGTATCTTCACTGCCGGAATTCTGCCTTTTATTGTGCGGATCAGGCGGGTTTTCAAAAGCGCCTCCGGATTTACAAGATCGTTGGGTTGGAATTTTTTCGCAAGAGCGTCAAGGCGCACCTCCACGCAAGGCAACTGACGGATTTGCGCCTTGTATCCGCGCAGTTTCGGATAGCGCTTGATAAGCTCCCGCACAATGGGCTGTGTATTCGCCCCTGCTCTTGCAGTCTGCCCTTTTCCTCCGCGGCCCGAATACGTGCCCCGCTTTCCTCCGCGGCCCACACGCTTATTGCGCTTTTGTTTTGTTGTCCGTTGAAGTTCGTGGAATTGCATAACTAAAAATAATCAATAACTAAGATACAATAACCAAAGAATGCTCAAACGATTTAAATATTTTCTGCCAGAGGCGGGTTTGTTTGGTTATTGCCTGCCCGCCGTAGTTCGCCTAAGGCGGACGAAGGAGGGGTGATTGTTTTTTGCTTATCCTCCGAAGCTAAACCAGACTCGGCGCCAGAGGAGTTGTTATTGATCGGTTCTTGTTTTGGTTTGCGCGCGCGCAGAAGTTTCAGCGCTTTCATTGCCGCCATGGCGTTGTTCAGCTTGTTGTGCGTTTTGGAAATAAACTTCGCCGAAATGTCGTGAATGCCCGCTTTCTCGCACATCACGCGCACCACGCCGCCCGCGACAAGCCCTCTTCCTTTTTTCTGGGGTTTCAAAAGCACCCGCGACGCTCCGAACTTTGCCTCAACTTCGTGGGGAATAGTGCCCTCCAAAATGGGGACGATAATCATGTTTTTCTCCGCCTTCCGGTTTGCTTTGTCTAACGCCTGCGCAACGTCAACGCCTTTGGCAACCCCGATGCCGATTTTTCCTTTCTTGTTTCCCATAATCACCACCGCGCGAAAGCTGAAGCGCTTGCCTCCGGCCGACACTCTTGTCACTCTTGCAATGTCAACAAGCTTTGAGTCATATTCGGACTTTTGCGCCTGTTTTTTGTAGGGTTGGTTTCTCATCATGCTATTTACAGCTGAAGGCCTTCTTCTCTGGCGCCGTCGGCCAACGCCTTTACGAGGCCGTGATATTTATATCCTCCTCGGTCAAACACGACAGAAGCAATCTTTTTTTCTTTTGCCTTTTGCGCGATCATTCCTCCAAGCAAAACGGCTTTGTCTTTGAGCGTTTTACCGCCTTTCACGCCAAAATCGGAAACCGCGGCCATTGTATGCCCTTTCTCATCGTCCACAAGCTGGGCGTACAAATGCTGATTGGAGCGAAACACAACAAGGCGCGGACGCTCTTGAGTCCCCGCGATTTTCGCGCGTATCCTTGCATGCCTGCTTGCCCTGCTTGATTTTTTTTCAACACGTTTCATGACAGAAGAGTTAAAAGTCAAAAGTGAGAAGTCAAAAGTATATGTCAAAAGTTAAAATACTCTGCTACTTTTGAATTTTGAATTTGTTATTTTGCCGCTGTCGCCGCGCGCTTGCCAAGCTTCCTGCGCACAAACTCGCCCTGATATTTAATGCCCTTTCCTTTATAGGGCTCGGTTGGTTTGAGCGCGCGCACTCTTGCGGCGCATTCCCCCACTTTTTCTTTATCAATTCCGGAAACAATAATCGTATTTTTCTCAACTGCAAAATTCACTCCTTCCAGCGGCTCCACTTTGACAGCATGGCTGAACCCCACATTCAGCGTCAGCGTCTTGCCTTCCAATGCGGCCTTAAATCCAATGCCTTCTATCTCAAGCCGTTTTTCATATCCCTTGTCCACCCCCTGAATCATGTTTGCTATGAGCGTTCTTGTCAGGCCCCACAGGGACTTCACGCTTTTTGACGGTTCCTGATTTGATGCGTCCGCCGGTTTCACGACAATTGTATTTCCTTCTTTTGCCGCGCGGCAAAAAGCGTGCACGGCTCTTGAAAGCGCGCCCTTGGGTCCTTTGGCGGTGACAGTTTGGCCGTCAATTGCCACGTCCACTCCTGAAGGTATTTCAATTGGTTTTTTTCCGATTCGTGACATAATTACCAGATTTCACATAGTATTTCTCCTCCGATTTTTTCTTTTTTCGCTTCAGCATCCGTTATCAATCCTTTGGACGTGGAAATAATCGCCATGCCTATGCCTCCTTTCACTTTTCTCAGCTCGTCAAAGCCGGCGTAAATCTTTTGCCCCGGCTTTGACACCCGCTTTATTCCTGAAACGGCGGGCAGGCCCTCTTTATACTTCAATGCGATTTCAAGCGTTTTTCTCACGCGCTTTCCTCTGGTTTCAACGCCTTTGATATATCCCCTTTGCTCCAGCGCTTTTGCGAGGCGCAGAGCCATGTTGGAAAAAACAACGTCAACCGTCGGTTTTTTCACGGCATACGCGTTTTTAATTCTGTTGAGCATGTCTGCGATTGGATCTGTCATAGCAATGGAAAATATATTTACCAGCTTGATTTTTTCACGCCGGGCAGAAGCGCCTTATTTGCCATCTCGCGAAAACAAATGCGGCACAATCCAAAGTCTCTCATAAACCCTCTGGTGCGCCCGCACCGAAAACACCGCCTCACCAACCGTGATTTAAATTTCGGTTTTTTCTTTGATTTTTCTATTTGTGATTGGGAAGCCATATGCCTTTTACTTCGTAAAAGAAATTACAAATTTCAAAATCCAAATTTCAAATAACACTATCAATTTTTCTTTAAAGGGAAGCCAAGCGCGCGAAACAAAGCCTCTCCTTCTTTTTTGTTTTTCGCGCTGGTCGCGATGATAATTTCAAAGCCGTAGATGCCCCGCACTTTTTCCGGAGCCACTTCGGGAAAGAATAAATGCTCTTTTACTCCTATCGCAAGATTCCCCTGTTCGTCAATGGATGAAACCGGAATTCCGCGAAAATCGCGCGACCGGGGAAGCGTCACGTGCACAAGGCGCAAAATAAAGTCGCTCATTCTCTTCCCGCGCAATGTTACCTTGGCCCCAATGACTGATCCCTGCCGCAGTTTAAATCCCGCGATTGATTTTCGCGCTTTTGTGATTGTCGGGCGCTGGCCCGTAATCGCGGATAAAATCGCGAAAATATCCTCCTGTATTTTTTTTGTCTCGTCTCCGCTTTTCCCGGCAATCAATTTTCCAAAGCTTGAGTTCAGCGATACCTTTACGATTTTGGGCAGAGCAAAAAGATTGGAGCGTTGGAGCTCTTTCATCAACAAGGGCACGGCGTCTTTGCGATATTGTTCCTGCAATGTCTTTATCATAATCTGTTTTAGGAAATAACTCCTTTGCATTTCTTGCACATTCTGCGCTTTTCTTTCCCTTCCACGACATATCCCACGCGGGTTGCTTTGCCGCAGTGCGGACACGCCAGCAGTACGTTGGATGCGTCAAAAGGAAAAGGCATAGAAAGCGTTTGCCCTTTTTCTCCGGCTTTGCGCGCTTTGACATGCTTTTTCCGCATATTCATTCCCTCAACAACAACACGGCTCTCTTTGGGTAGTGCTTTGAGAATTTTTCCTTTTCTTCCCTTGTCTTTTCCCGCGATCACCTGCACGGTGTCGCCTTTCTTAATTTTCATATTTATACAAGCTCAACGGCCAAGGCTGCTATTTTTGCAAATCCTTTGTCTCTGATTTCCCTCGGAATGGGGCCGAACACGCGCCCGCCCTTGGGCTCTTTTTCTTTTTCCAAAATCACCGCGGCATTGTCGTCAAACGAAATGTAGGATCCGTCCGCCCTGCGAAAAGGTTTTCTCTGGCGCACAATCACCGCTCTCACCACCTCATGCTTTTTTACTTGCCTGCGCGGTTCCGCTTCCTTCACCGTGCCCACAATAATGTCTCCTATCTGGCCGTATTTTCTCCTACTGCCAACCATAATATGAAAACACTGCACGAGCTTCGCTCCCGTGTTATCGGTAATATTCACCATTGTCCGTAGTTGAATCATAACAATGTTTTCTATGCTTTATGCTCAATGCTTCTTTATCACCCGCCACGCTTTTTCCTTTGACATCGGCCGCGTTTCCTCAATCGTCACTTTATCGCCTTCGTGGCATTCATTGTTTTCATCATGCGCTTTGTATGTAGTATGCGACTTAAAACGCCTCTTATACAGCGGGTGTTCTTTTATCTGCTCCACCTTGACCACAATGGTCTTGTTCATTTTGTCTGATACGACAGCGCCGGTTAATTGTTTTTTGGGCATATTATGATGGAGTTTTGCGCTCATTGATTATAGAAAGGATTCTTGCGATCGTTTTTTTGGCATCGCGCAGATCTTTTGTTTGTTTTGTTTTTCCCGCGGCAATATCAAATCTCAGCTGACGCACGCGCGCCCGTTCTTCCTGCAATATACGCTGGAAATCCCTCGCTGATTGTTTGCGCAATTCCTGTATGTTCATGGTCATGCGGCCTCCTTTTTAATAAACTTCGTCCTGACGGCAAGCTTGGCTGACGCTTTTTCAAACGCTTCTTTTGCCATTTCTTCTTTAATGCCTTCAACTTCAAAAATCACGCGGCCCGGGCGCATGGCAACCACATAATGGTCAACCGCGCCCTTGCCTCCCCCCATGGGGACTTCTGCCCCCTTGCTCGTGACCGGTTTGTCGGGAAACACGCGGATCCACATTTTTCCTCCTTTTCTCAAGTAACGGATAATCGCGCGGCGCGCGGCTTCAATCTGGCGCGAAGGAATCCATTTCGTGCCCATGGATTTCAACCCAAAACTGCCAAAGGAAAGCTCCGTGCCCCTTGTCTCCATGGCTCCCGTATTTCGCGATCTTCCCTTATGCCACTTTCGGTGTTTTACTCTTTTAGGCGTCAACATATTTCAGAAATATCAAAAATGCTTGACTATCATTCAAACTTTTCCCCTTTATACAGCCACACCTTCACTCCAATGGTTCCAAAGGTCGTGAGGGCTTCGGCAAGCGAATAATCAATGACAGAGCGCATGGTCTGCAAAGGAAGCCGCCCTTCTTTCATCCATTCTCTCCTTGCAATGTCAGCTCCCCCAAGGCGTCCGGACACCTCAATTTTTACTCCCTTCACGTCTTTGTTCAGCATGACCTTGCCCAATGTCTGCTTGAGCGTTCTTCTAAACGGCATGCGCTTTTCCAGCTGTTGGGCAACCCATTGGGCAACCAAGGGAGCCGATTCCCACGGATTTTTCACCTCGCGAATTTCCAGTTTAATGTCCGTTTTCTTTTTGCCTCCGCCGGATTTTGCAGGCTGTGTTTGGCGCGCCTTCACGATAATTGCTTCTATTGCTTTTCTCAGCATATCAACTCCGGATCCTCCTTTCCCGATAATAATTCCCGGGCGGGCGGTATTAATAATCACAATGAGCTTGTTGCCGTCCCGTTCAATTTCAATTCTCTCAATCGCGGCGTCTTTCAGTTTGCCGAGCAAAAATTCCCGCACGAGAAAATCCTCCCGCAGAAGCGCGCTGTAATTTCTTTTTTCAAACCATCGCGATTCCCAGTCCTGGATTCCTCTCACGCGAAAAATTTTAGGGTGAACTTTGTGGGACATAACTTCAATAAATCCAAATTTCAAAATCCAAATTTCAAACGATAAACTTTTTGCGTTGGATATTTGAACTTTGACATTTGAGCTTTCTGAATCAGATGGATTTTCGGCGGAATATTCGCTTCGTTCCCGTGACGGATTTTGGCGCAAATTCTCTTGCTGTCCGCCTCATCGCGGGTTTTCTCGCGCCCGCCGTTTCCTGTTTTTCTTTTCTTTCTTTGGCGCCCGCCTTTTTCAATTCTGCTTCGCTTGCGACTGCCGGCGCCTCGTCTTTCTTGCGTTCTTTGAGCACAACCGTAATGTGGGATGTTTTTTTCTGAATCTGATACGACTGCCCGCGCGATCTTGGCATCCAGCGCTTTAATTTTGTTCCTTCGTCCACGGCAATATTCGCAATATACAAATGCCGTTCATCCGCGTGAAACTGCTGTGTTGCGTTTGCCGCGGCGGAACGCAAAAGTTTTGCCACGGGCAATGATCCTTTTTTCACCAAAACATTCAACAGCGACAGCGCGGCTGGAATGCTCTTGCCACGGACGGCGTCAGCAAGAAGACGCACCTTGCGGGGGGCGATTCTCAAATTTCTCAATGTTGCCGTTGCCGTGTTCATATGCTATTTCTTTGCCGCGGGGGCGGCTGGCTCCTGCGCTTTTTTCTCAAGCTCCTTTTGCATTTTTCCGCCGTGCCTTCCAAACTTTGTCGTTGCGGAAAATTCTCCGAGCTTGTGCCCAACCATTTCTTCTGACGCGTACACGGAAATAAATAGTTTTCCGTTGTGCACGCCAAACGTGTATCCTATCATTTCAGGAGTAATTGTCGCCCTTCTTGACCATGTCTTTATAACAGTCTTGTCGCCCGCTTTCAAGCGGCTCACTTTCTCTAAGAGCTTTTCGTCAATATATGGTCCTTTTGATACGGAACGTGCCATATGAAAAAGTTAAAAGTAAAAATACGGTTATTTCTTTTTCTTTCGCCTTTGCACGATAAGTTTGTTCGTCCATTTTTTCCTTTTGCGAGTTTTCACGCCAAGCGCGGGTTTTCCCCACGGAGTCTTCGGGTGCTTCAAACCAACGGGCTGGCGCCCTTCGCCTCCGCCGTGAGGATGGTCAACCGGATTCATCACGGTTCCCCGCACGGTGGGACGTCTGCCTTTCAACCGCGACCTGCCGGCGTTTTTTACGCGCTGATACTTATGCTCGGGATTTGAAACAAGCCCGACTGTCGCGTAACAGGCGCTCCGTATTTTGCGGATCTCGGTGGAAGGAAGCTGAACATGGGTGTTCCCGCCCTCCTGCGCCACGACTTGCGCTCCCGCTCCCGCACTGCGCACGATTTTTCCTCCCCTGCCTTCTTCCAATTCAATATTAAACACCATGGTCCCCACCTGGATATGTTCAAGGCGCGTGCGGTTTCCCGCCGCAACATCCGTTTGAGGCGCGCACAATATGTTCTGCCCTTTGGAAATTCCCTGCCACGCCAACACGTATCCCTTGGAACCGTCCTGATAATACACCAGCGCGATAAACGCATTCCGGTTTGGATCATATTCAATGGTTTCAACGGTTCCCCGCACATTCGCATGCTCCTGCCCAAAATCAACAAGGCGGTACATCTTTCTTGAGCCCCCTCCCTGATGGCGCACCGTGATTCTTCCCTGATTGTTGCGCCCCGAATGCTTTTGCAGGGAAACAATCAGAGATTTTTCCGGATTCTTTTTTGTAATAATGGAATGCGGCATGCTTATCTTGAGATAATTTCAATCTTGTCTCCTTTTTTTAAAAATACAATCGCTTTTTTGTATCCTTTTTTCGTGCCCACATGCCTTCCCACGCGGATTGTTTTTGCAGGCACCCGTATGACATTCACTTTTGACACACGCACTCCGTAGGCGTCCTCTACGGCTTTTTTTATTTCCGTCTTATTGCTCTTGGAAAAAACCTTGAACACATATTGGTTGTGCGCGTCGCTTAGCAGGGCCGCGCGCTCCGTCACATGGGGAGATTTCAGCACATCGGCCGTTCTGGCGCGGTTTGTTTTCAAAGGCAAAGAGACAGCCGCCTCTTTTTTTTCTTGAGGAATCTCTTTTGCCTGCGCGCGCGTTTCTTTATTTTGCTGGCTCTTTTTAAAAATTTGGAATGACATATCGGAAAAATCAAAAGAAAGGGATTATTTCTTTGTGGTAAAAGTTTTCACGATAATATCAATGGATTCTTTGGGCAATACCAGATAAGGAAACCGGAGAAGATCGGCGGGATTCAGATCCTTTGCCTGCATGGCCTGCGCGTTTGCGTAATTCCGCGCGGAAAGCAGTATGGCGCTGTCCATTGCCGGAAGCGCCAAAAGCGCTTTTTTTCCGGCGCACGGAAGGCGCAGAAACAAAGACGCGAACAGCTTTGTGTTTGGTTTTTCAAGCCGCAAAGAATCCAGCACCACGAGCTTGTCTCTTCTTGCTTTTTCAGAAAGGACCATGCACAGCGCCTTTCTTCTCATTGGGACGGGAATGTTCTTTTCGTATCCTTTTTCAGCCCTTGGCCCGAATGTGACTCCCCCTCCTTTCCATATAGGAGAACGCGTTGACCCGTGGCGCGCCCTTCCCGTTCCCTTCTGCCTCCACGGCTTCCTTCCGCCTCCGGACACTTCACTGCGGTCTTTGGTGTGCGCGCTTGCCTGCCTTTGGTTTGCCAATTGCGATACCGCGACCTGATGCACCAAGTCTTTGCTGAACGCAACGCCAAACACGGCGTCGGGAAGAACGATTTCGTCAATTTGCTTTCCCTCCTGATTGTACACTGGCGCCTTCATATAGCGTAGTTATGTTCCGCGTATTTCAAGCAATGTTCCTCTTCTTCCGGGAACCGCTCCGATAACGGCAATAATATTTTTTTCAGCGTCCACCTTTACAATTTTCGCGCGGGAAAGCGTTATGCGATCGCTTCCCATGCGCCCGGGCATATGCCGCCCCGGAATGACGCGCTGGGGAAACCGGCCTCCCGTGGAACCGATGGTGCGTTCCTCGTGTTTTGTTCCGTGCGTGGAATTTCTTCCGTGAAATCCCCACCGTTTTACCGCTCCCTGGAATCCCTTTCCTTTGGAAATTCCGGAAATTTTTACTTTGTCGCCTTCCTGAAACAAAGCGGCGTTCAGCTCGTCTCCGGCCTGATGGACATCATTATTGGGGGGAGTTACCCGAAATTCTTTCACATAGCGGAATGCCTTTCCTTTCGCCGTTTTCTTTGTGTTTTTTTTGTTTTGTTCGTATCCGACCTGCAACGCCTCGTATCCGTCGCTCTCTTTGGTTTTCACCTGCAGAACAACACAAGGCCCCGCTTCAAGCAGGGTAACGGGAGCAACTTTTTCTCCAATCCATATCTGGGACATTCCGATTTTTTTGCCAAGTATCGCTTTCATAAGATTCTATCAAGAAAAAACACCGGCACTCACCCCGGTGTTTCATCACTGCAAGGGTAGCCTTTTTGCTATTCAAATGTCTTTCTTTACCGTTACATTTTTATTTCTATATCTACGCCGGTCGGAAGGTTCAGGCTGGTCAAAGATTCAATCACTTTGGGATTCGGATTGATAATGTCAATAAGGCGCTTGTGGATGCGGATTTCATACTGCTCTCTCGCGTCTTTGTGCACAAAAGAAGACCTGTTGACCGTGTATTTTTTAATTTCCGTTGGAAGAGGAATAGGCCCCATGGTCTCGCATCCCTGCCGCAGAACCGTGTCCATAATCTGCTTGCATGAAGCGTCAATCACCTTGTGGTCATAGGCGTTTATCTTGATGCGCAATTTCTGCTTCAGTCCCGCTGTTTTTTCAATGTCGGTCTTTGTTGGGGTTGCCATGCACGTGCTTTATGTGTGGGAGGAAAAAACGAAAACGAGAAGGAGCGCTCCTCGTTTTCTCATATTACTTTGCTATTTTTATCACCACTCCGGCTCCCACGGTTTTTCCTCCCTCTCTTACGGCAAATCTTTGTTTTTCTTCCATGGCAATCGGAGTCACCAATTTCACGGTTACGTTCACGGTGTCGCCGGGCATAACCATTTCAGTCCCCTGCGCCAGCGTTACCTCGCCTGTCACGTCGGTCGTGCGGAAATAAAACTGGGGTTTGTATCCTGAAAAGAACGGGGTGTGGCGGCCTCCTTCTTCTTTTGCCAGCACGTACAACTCCGCTTCAAATTCAGTGTGCGGAGTCACACTGCCCGGCTTTGCCAAAACCTGTCCCCGCTCAATTTCTTCTTTTTTGGTGCCGCGCAAAAGAATGCCCACATTGTCGCCCGCTCTTGCTTCATCCAGTGTTTTATTGAACATTTCCATGCTTACCGCCACTGTCTTTGAAGTCGGGCGGACGCCAACAAGCTCCACTTCTTCGTTTGATTTCACAATTCCCCTCTCCACTCTTCCCGTGGCAACGGTTCCTCTTCCTTCAATGGAGAACACGTCTTCCACGGCCATCAAAAACGGCTTGTCAATTTCGCGCACGGGCTCCGGAATGTACTCGTCCACCGTGTTCATCAAATCAAGTATGGGCTTTGCGGCCTCGTCGTCGGCCGATTTTGCTTCCAATGCTTTCAGCGCCGACCCGCGGATCACGGGAGTCGTGTCTCCGGGGAAGTTATATTTTTTCAAAAGCTCCCGCACTTCAGATTCCACAAGGTCAATAATTTCAGGATCGTCCACCATGTCGCACTTGTTCAAAAACACCGCAACGGAAGGAAGCCCTACTTGGCGCGCCAATAAAATATGCTCCCGCGTCTGGGGCATAGGGCCGTCGGGAGCGGACACAACCAAAATGGCGCCGTCCATTTGAGCCGCTCCCGTAGTCATATTTTTGTTGTAGGCCGCGTGCCCCGGAGCGTCAATGTGCGCGTAAGGGCGCTGGTCTGTTTCAGACTCCAAGTGCGCAAGATTGATGGTGATTCCTCTCTGCTTTTCTTCGGGGGCGGCGTCAATTTGGTCAACGGTGCGTTCCACCACGTTGTGCCCTTTCAAATGGAGCACATGCATAATAGCCGCGGAAAGCGTTGTCTTTCCGTGGTCCACGTGTCCGATTGTTCCGATATTGACGTGCGGTTTTGTCCGCTCAAATTTTGCTGCCATAGGTTTATGTAAGATTAACGAATTAACGGATTAACGAATTAAAGAATTAACGAATTCACAATAGGTACTATGATATACGAAAAAAAGAAAAAGGTCAAGGATTAAACTGGCAAATCGTCAATGGTCAATTCTTCCTCGGGCAAATCGTTCGGAAATTCGTCTAAAGGCGCTTGTATCGCTTGTGCCGAACTTTGCTGAAGGGAACCGCGTTGCAGGGCTTGCCCCGCTAGTCCCGAACCTTGTTGAGGGAAAAATGTTTCTTCGGAACGAACCTCCTGCGTTTCGCCCGCTTTGGGAAAACCAAACGGCTGGCGCGGTTCGTTCACATGGGCTTCCTGCGGTTTTGGAGCAAACGCCGGTTTTTCGGCAAACGGCTTTGGCGCTTGCCTTGCTTGCATGCCCGCGGCCATTGAAACGGAAGAAGAAGGGCCAGCGTTATTTCTCATTTCGCGGTACTGCTCAAAAGAAAGCACCACCGCGACGACCTTATTGTTCTCCACAATGAGAATCTTTCCCCCATCTTCATGCACTAATTGTTTGATTTCTTCTAGGTCCATAATCAAAGTATAAGTTCAGATGCCAAAGCTCAAACGCCAAATGAAATCCAAATGACAAACATCAAGTGATTGTTTTGGATTTTGGACTTTGACATTGCATTTTATTTTCTCTTTCCTTCAATAATTTCCTGCGCGATGTTGTTGGGAATTTCCTCGTATGCGTGGAACTCCAGCGTGAACGTTCCCCTGCCCTCGGTCAAAGAGCGCAGAGTGGTCGCGTACCCGAACATTTCAGCCAAAGGAACTTTTGAATGCACGATTTTCATGTTGAGCCGGTCTTCGGTTTCTTCAATCCGTCCGCGCTTGGACGAAATGTCTCCGATGACATCCCCGAAAAAGTCGGCTGGCGCTATGGTTTCCAAGCGCATAATGGGTTCAAGCAGAACGAGCCCGCCGCGCCTTGCCGCCTCCTGAAAACCCATAGAAGCTGCTATTTTGAACGCGAACTCGGACGAGTCCACTTCATGGAACGAGCCGTCATACAGCGCAACCTGCACATCCACTACAGGATACCCCGCGAGCACTCCTTTGTCCATTGCTTCTTTGATTCCTTTTTCCACAGCGGGAATATATTCGCGCGGGATCGTTCCTCCTTTAATTTCATCAACAAATTCAAATCCGGCTCCCCGCTCTTGAGGAGAAACGCGAAGAAAAACGTGGCCGTATTGCCCCCGTCCGCCCGACTGCCTGACATATTTTCCTTCAGCTTCGGCTTCCCGCTTGATTGTTTCTTTATACGCCACCTGCGGCCTGCCCACATTTCCTTCCACGCCGAATTCCCGCTTCATGCGGTCCACAATGATTTCCAAATGCAGTTCTCCCATGCCTGCTATCAGCGTTTCTCCGGTTTCCAAATCCGATTTTATTTTAAATGTGGGATCCTCATCGGAAAGCCGCTTTAACGCCATGCCCATTTTTTCCTGATCCGCTTTTGTTTTAGGCTCAATGCGAATGGAAATGACAGGCTCGGGGAATGAAATCTGCTCTAACACTATGGGGGCGTTTTCCGCGCACAGAGTGTGCCCCGTGCTCGTGCTTTTCAGCCCCACAGTCGCGGCAATGTCTCCCGCGTACAGTTCTTCAACTTCTTCCCGCTCGTTGGCGTGCATGCGCAAAATCCGGCTGATGCGTTCTTTTTCTCCGGTTCTGGTGTTCAGCACATAGCTTCCTTTCTGCAGTGTGCCCGAGTACACGCGAAAATACGTCAGCGACCCCACATACGGGTCTGACGCCACCTTAAACGCAAGGGCTGAAAACGGTTCTGAATCCTTGGGGCTTCTGACAGCTTCGGCTCCGGTTTTTAAATCCGCGCCTTTGACGGGCGGAAGGTCGGCCGGGCTTGGCAGATAATCAACCACTCCGTCAAGCATGAACTGCACTCCCTTGTTTTTCAGCGAGGAGCCGCACAGCACCGGAACCAGCTTTCCCGCGAGCGTTGCGGTTCTCAATGTTTTTTTCAGGTCCTCCGCGCTTGCTGTTTTGCCTTCAAGATACTGGGCAAGCAATGGTTCGTCTTCGGCAACCACTTTTTCAACCAGTTTGTCGCGCCACTCTTTCGCTTTTGCGGAAAAGTCGGCGGGCAGTTCAACCTCCTTGATGGTTTGCCCGAAATCTCCCTCAAAAACGTACGCCTTGAGAGTGAAAAGGTCAATAATTGCGCGGAAGTTTTCCTCCTCGCCAACGGGAAGCTGAATTGCAACGGCGTTGGGGGTAAGTTTTGTCCAAATGGAATCCATCGCCTTTTCAAACGACGCTCCCATGCGGTCAAGCTTGTTCACAAAGCACAGGCGCGGCACGCCAAACTTGTCAGCCTGCCTCCACACGGTTTCAGACTGGGGCTCCACTCCCGCGACTCCGTCAAACACCACAACCGCGCCGTCCAGCACGCGCAAAGACCGCTGGACCTCGGCGGTAAAATCAATGTGCCCCGGGGTGTCAATGATGTTGAACCGGTACTCGTTTTCTTTTTTTCTTTCAGCGCCCGTGTGCGTCCAGAAGCACGTGGTTGCCGCGGACGTGATGGTAATGCCACGCTCCCTTTCCTGCTCCATCCAGTCCATAATGGTGGTGCCCTCGTGCACCTCCCCTATTTTGTGCGACATTCCCGTGTAAAACAAAACGCGCTCGGTCGTAGTGGTTTTACCGGCATCTATATGGGCAATAATTCCGATGTTGCGATATTTTTCTATGGGGTACAGTCGTGGCATACAAAACAATGTCAAATGCCAAAGATTAAATGCCAAATGAAATCCAAATGACAAATGTCAAATGGGTTATTTGGATTTTGAACTTTGGCATTCATTTGACATTTGGATTTTGAAATTTAGCATTGTTTTATTTTACCAAGCAAAGTGGGCAAACGCGCGGTTGGCTTCCGCCATGCGGTGCGTGTCTTCTTTTTTCTTTATGGCCGATCCTTCGTTTTTAAACGCGAACAAAAGCTCGTCTGCAAGCTTCTCTTTCATGGGGCGCCCTTTTTTGGAGCGCGCCGCGTTTAAAATCCATCGGAACGCCAAGCTGATTCTCCGTTCCCCTTTCACTTCCACAGGCACCTGATAGGTTGCTCCTCCCACCCGTTTTGAACGCACTTCCAAAAGCGGCGCCACATTTTCAATCGCGGTCTGAAACACCTCCAAAGGATTTTTCTTCGCCTTGTCTTTGAGAATGTCAAACGCGCCGTACACGATTTTACGCGCGGCGCTTTTCCTGCCCTCTTTCATGACATGATTGATGAGTCTTGCAACCATGACATCGCCGTACACGGTATCTGGCGCGATAGATTTTTTAACAATACGAGACATAGTTTTTACTCCGCAAAAGAAATTACAAATTCCAATTTCCAAATTCCAAATGACTTATTTGGATTTTGGGCTTTGGATTTCATTTGGCATTTGAGTTTTGAGCCTATTTTGCCTTCTTGGTTCCGTATTTGCTCCTTTCCTGTTTTCTGCCTTCCACTCCTCCCGCGTCCAGCACTCCCCGCACAATATGATAGCGCACTCCCGGAAGATCTTTCACCCTGCCGCCCCGCAGAACCACAACCGAGTGCTCCTGCAGGTTATGGCCTTCGCCGGGTATGTACGCGGTCACCTCCATGCCGTTGCTCAAGCGCACCCTCGCCACTTTTCGCAAAGCGGAGTTTGGCTTTTTAGGCGTGGTGGTAAACACTTTTATGCACACTCCCCTTTTGAAAGACGAAGGGTAGGAAACCGGCTGGTTCTTTTTCACGTTAAATCCAAAACTCAAAGCGGGGCTTTTGCTTTTTGCCTTTGTCCGCTTTCTTCCTTTTTTTATCAGCTGATGAATTGTAGGCATGATCGGAAGTGCAAAATGTAAAATGAATCGCTAAAAAAGATTTGAATGCACGCAAGGAAAGATACCAAATTTTTTCTAGAGTGTCAACGGTTCAGAATAGAAAAATTGCCCGAAAAGACGCGAAAAGCGGGAAAAACGTAATCTGCATCAACGAACTACATCATTTTTCAGTTTCTTTGCCTCTGTTTCAAAGAAACCCTGCCAATCTTTTTTTGCCACCTTATCAATCATTCTGGGATAGTCCTCCGCCTCTTTTGCCTTCAGAAATTGCGTGCCAAGCTGTAAAGGATCAATATGCCAGTCAAACTTTATTTTTGCCTTGCGCATCAATTCTTCTATAGAAAAACTTTTCTTCCTGCAGATACAATACAGATCAATATAGTCCCTTGCCTTAATCCTTTGATAGATTGTAAAAAGTTTATTCACCGCGATATCCTCAAGAGAATCAATGACAATGCCATATTCCCGCGTTCCTTTCTCAAGTCTTGAAAACGGAAAAAAAGTAAACTCTGTTTTCAGCGTCTTTCCTTTTTGGCGGAGAAAAAACAAATTTCTATTGTAGCTCTGCTGAAAATCAATCTTTTGAATGCCAAGACCTTTCTTAACTGTTTGAAGAAACACATTGATTTCCGAGATATCAAATTCGCTCTCTGAAAAGAAATCCAAATCTTCTGAATATCTGTGATGCAGATAGAACGCGGAAAGGGCGGTGCCGCCAGTAAGGTAAAATTGGCGCGCGGCAAAATCGCTTTCCCCGATTTTCTTAAGAAAAGCAAGCTGATTATCCGTGAGCATCTTATGTTTCATCTAAAAGAAGGCGCAAAAATCTTTTTCGCGCGGGGTCAATCTGAAGTTTTTCCCAGTATTTGAGAAGCTCTGTCTTTTTGAGTTTTTTTCCGTTTAACCCGAAATTTACCATTTGCTCCAGTTTCCAAATGGCGTATTTTTCTTTCTTTTTCTTCAGTTCCGTCTCGTTGGTGGACCAATTATACATGCATGCATTATACCATATTTGAAGGAAAAAGACTACTCCGCTAAAAGACCAGACTGCCAATGAGAAAGCGCGAAACAAGAGAGACAAGCGGAGAAATAAAATTAAACGGCGAGAAAAGAATGAACACAAGAATAATAAATCCGTACGTTGTCAGAAACGCGCGGACCTGGTCAAAGGAAGCGGGCAAAAATCCGAACAGCACGTGAGAGCCGTCAAGCGGAGGCAGAGGAATCAAATTGAACACGGCAAGCACAATGTTAATGTGCGCTATGGAAACAAACACGCCGTACAGAGGAGCAAACTCCGGGAAATACCGTATGCCAAAACGGACAAGGAGCGCGAACATTCCGGCTATGGCAAGGTTGGAAAGGGGCCCCGCAAGCGCGACTTTGAGCATGCCGAGGCGCGAGTCCTTAAAATAGGAGGGGTTCACCGGCACAGGCCTTGCCCACCCAAAAATAACCCCGCGCCCTCCAGCTGCGCTTCCCACTATGTACATAAACAGAGGCACGAGAATGGATCCCACAAGGTCAATATGCGAAATCGGATTCAAGGTTAATCTGCCTTCGCGCTTTGCGGTAGGGTCTCCCAGCGCCTGCGCCACAAACCCGTGGGCAAGCTCGTGCAGAACCACGGAAAATAAAAGAATGACCACAAAAAAAATAGCTTCCATGAATTGCACTATACCGCACAACCTTGAAATTATCCAGCCCTGTGATATACTTCCTCTTGTTCTCTTTCCTATACTCTATACTGCATACTCTATACTTAACTTATTATGAGCCAGCATTGTTCCATTTGCGACAAAACCCGCAACCGCGCGTGGAGATTGATGAAACTGCGCGGAAAATACAATCCCACGGTCAAACGAACGCAAAAGCCAAACTTGCAGTGGCTTGCGCTTTCCCCGGCAATCGCCGCCCGCTTTCACCTTCCCTTAGATCTCAAACGCGTCAAGGCATGCGCCAAGTGCATCAAGGCCTTGGGCAAAAAAACCTCGCGCGCCAAAACAAAAACCCCGCAGTAATCCTGCGGGTTTTTGTTT
>CAYYFJ010000007.1:0-24180 GCA_964471385.1 uncultured Candidatus Saccharibacteria bacterium | reverse complement strand
CGGCCTCGACCTTATGAAGATCTTGCTCTAACCGCTGAGCTACGCCGGCTTTCCCATAGGTAAGCGTTTTTTGCACCGTCTTATAGTTGCGGGGGCCGGATTTGCACCGGCGACCTCAAGGTTATGGGCCTCGCATGCTACTGCTACACTACCCCGCGATACAATCATATACCAGCGCATAGCTTTTGACAAGAGTTTTGAGCGCCTGTTTAAAATTTGACGGACTGGTAAATCGGTACTCATGTTCTGCCTCCAGAAACTCCCCGTCGACTCTTTGCGTGGGGATAACCGGTGTTGCACTGCCTTTATTTTTGAGATAAAATGAAACAATTGGATATGGACATCAACGAGCTGAAAACAAGGGCGGAAAACGAACTGAAAACAGCGAAAAACCTGCCTCAACTGGAGGAGGTTTTTCGTTCATATCTTGGCAAAAAAGGGGAACTGACCCTGATTCTGCGCTCGCTTGCCAAACTGGCTCCCGCTGAAAAAAAGAAAATGGGAGAAGAGGCAAATGCTCTGAAAAAATTCATTGAAGACACATACGGGCAAAAATCGCGGGAACTAAAACCCCAGTTTTCCAAAGATGGAAAAATGCTTGATGTGACGGCTCCCGGGAAAAAGCTGGAACGGGGCCACGCGCATCCTTTGACGCAGGTGATGAGAAGAATGAACGAGATTTTCCAGTCTATGGGATTTGAAGTCGCGGAGGGGCCTGAAGTGGAAGATGAGTGGCACAATTTTGACGCCCTGAATGTTCCGTTTGACCACCCCGCGAGAGAAATGCAGGACACTTTTTTTTTGAAACAAACAGGCAGGGAAAATCTTTCGCAGAAACAAAAACTCGTGATGAGAACACAGACATCGGATGTGCAGATACGCTACATGGAAACGCACAAGCCTCCTTTGCGCATTGTGGCGCCGGGACGCATTTTTCGCAACGAGGCAACTGACGCGCGCCATGAATTTAACTTTTACCAGCTAGAAGGGCTTATGGTAGGATCTGACGTTTCAGCCGCGCATTTTAAGGCGATTTTGCAGGAGTTTTATCAAAAGTTTTTTGAAAAACAGGTAGTCATACGTTTGCGGCCGAGCTATTTTCCGTTTGTGGAGCCCGGTTTTGAAGTGGACATGACCTGCGTATTCTGCGCAGGAAAGGGATGCGCAAGCTGTGGGCGCGCGGGATGGATGGAAATAATGGGAGCCGGCATGGTGCATCCCAACGTATTCAAAGCGGTTGGATACAATCCTAAAGGCCTGCAGGGATTCGCCTTTGGCATGGGGGTGGAACGCCTGGCGATGATGAAATACCAGATTCCCGACATCCGGCTGTTCTACAGCGGCGACTTAAGATTTCTTAATCAGTTTTGAATTTTGACTTGTACTTTTGATTTTTGAATTTTACTTTTTGAATTATGCTGTTCTCCTACAACTGGCTTCAAGAATATATTGCAAAGAAACTGCCCTCTCCCCAAAAACTGGCTGAACTTTTGGCTATGCGCGCTTTTGAAATTGACGGCATGAAACAAATGAAAAACGACTGGATTTTGGATGTCAAAATACTTCCGCACAGGCCGGACGCAATGTCGCACGCGGGGCTTGCGAGAGAAATATCCGCAATCTGCGAGTTGCCCCTCAAACTTCCGAAAACCGCAACCATAAAGCCAGCAAAGGGAACGCTTGCTCCTCTGCGCATCAAAATCGCAGATGCAACGCTTGTGCCGCGGTATTCGGCGATTGTGATTGAAGGCATTGCCATCAAAGAATCCCCGGACTGGCTCAAAACAAAGCTGAACTCGCTTGGCATCAATGCAATCAACAACATTGTTGACATCACCAATTACATCATGCTTGAGCTTGGCCAGCCCCTGCACGCGTTTGATTACGATAAAATTCAGGGACATATCATGCATGTGCGGAGCGCCAAGGCGGGAGAAAAAATACTCTCGCTGGACGACAAGACATTCACACTGCCCGAAGGCGCCATTATCATTGAAGACTCGGGGCGCGTGATTGATTTGGCCGGCATTAAAGGCGGAAAACTAAGCGGCATCGGAGAAACCAGTAAAAATGTGATTTTGGAAGCGGCAAACTTTCACGGAAAAACAATATACAAAACAAAAAAATTTATCCAGTACACGACGCCCGCCGCTGACCTCTTTTCGCACAATATTTCTCCCCATGGCACGCAATACGCGCTGGAAAGAGCATACGCGCTTGTCATTGAACTGTGCGGAGGCAAACTTGTGCAATACGCTGACATATACAAAAGAAAGCAAACGAAAATTTCCGTTGTCCTTGAGTTTGACACTGTAAAAAAACTGCTGGGCACTGAAATTCCTCTTGCGAAAGCAAAAAATACGCTCAAACGGCTCGGGTTTGACGTAACAGCCAAAAAATCCGCAAAGGAAACAACGCTCAAGGTGACGGCGCCTTTAGCGCGGCGGGACATTGCCATACCCGAGGATATTGTGGAAGAAATCGGCAGAATATACGGATACGAAAACATTGAAGCGAGTTTTCCTTCAGCTTCTATTCGCCCGGCATTGGAAAACCCCCGCATAGCGCTTCAGGAAACCTTGCGCGGCCTTCTCGCGTCAGCCGGGATGGCGGAGTCTTACAACTATTCATTTATCGGAGAAAAGGATTTGGAACAGCTTTGCTATTCGCCAAAAGAAACGGCAGAGCTGGTTGAACTGGCAAACCCTTTGAGCGAAGACGTAAAATATCTGCGCAGTTCGCTTGTGGACAATCTTGTCAAAAACATTGCGGCAAACCACAAGATGTTTCCCAAAGAAACAATCGCGCTTTTTGAAATAGGAAAAGCATTTATCCAGCCGCAAGAAAAAACTGTGCAAGAATCAGTGAACATAGCCGGCATTCTCGCAAAACCGGAACAAAACAGCAATGGGGCGTTTTTTGAACTGAAGGGAATTGCGGAATATGTGATGGGCAAGCTTGGCATCAAAGAAATTGAATTCAGAGAACCAACGGAAGAATTGACGAATGAACGCCGGTCTCTTTGGAAAAACGGGGCCGTTGCCGAGATAACATCCCAACATATGCGCCTTGGCACGATAGGAGAGCTGTCGCCCTCTATTCTTTCCCAACAGAAAATCACAAGAACAACTGCCGCGTTTCAGCTTGATTTTGACGCACTTCTCACATGTGCGGACATTGGAAGGGCATACCGGGCTCCCGCGAAATTTCCCGGGGTCGCGCGGGATATTTCCCTGTTTGTGCCGCTGGGGACAAAAGCCGCGGATGTGTTTTCCGTCATACTGCAAAACAAGGATAATCTTTTAAGCTCTGTTAAACTATTTGATGTGTTTGAAGGAGGAGCGCTCACGCAAGAGAAAAAGAGTTTCGCGTTTCATTTTCTATACCAGTCAGAACAACGCACGCTTACCGGCAAGGAAGTTGACGCGGCCCACGAGGCAATCGTGAAGGAACTGCAAAAACATGAGGGATGGGAAGTAAGATAAATAAGTATGAAGTATAGAGTATTGAGTATATAGGTATGTCAAAGACACGAAAAGAAAAACCAAAAAACGGCAACAATGATTACAGCGCCAAGGACATTTTTGTCCTGCAGGGGCTGGAACCCGTGCGCAAGAGGCCCGGCATGTACATTGGCACCACGGGGCCCGACGGCCTGCATCATTTGGTGTGGGAGGTGGTGAACAACTCCATTGACGAGGCAATGGCGGGATTTGCCAAACATGTTACCGTGGCGCTGCTTCCAAAAAACAAAGTTGTCGTGAAAGACGACGGCCGCGGAATTCCCGTGGATATTCATCCGCAGACAAAGAAATCTTCACTTGAAACCGTGCTTACGGTTCTGCACGCGGGAGGAAAATTCGGAGGCAAGGCGTATCAGGTTTCAGGAGGACTGCACGGCGTTGGAGTTTCCGTGGTGAACGCCCTGTCGGTGTACTTGCGGGCCGAAGTGCACAGAGACGGCGGAAAATTCCAGCAGGAGTATTCGCGCGGCAAAGCAAAAGGCCCGGTCAAAAAAATAGGTTCAAGCAAAGAATCGGGAACTATTATAGAATTTGAAGCAGACCCTGAAATTTTCAAGGAAATTCAGTTTGACGCGGCAAAAATTCTCAATTATCTGCGCCAGCAGTCGTATCTTACCTCGGGCGTGCGCGTAACGTTTTTTGACGCAAGGGACGATAAAAACGCGCCATATTCCTTTTTCTTTGAAGGGGGAGTTGCCTCGTATGTGAAATACCTTACGAACGGAATTGAACCCCACCACGAAAACATTTTTTACGCGAAAGGCGAACGAGACGAGATTATCACGGAAGCCGCGTTTCGTTACACGGAAGAATTTGAAACGCACGAGGAAAGCTTTGCAAACAACATTTTCACCCCGGAAGGGGGCACTCATTTGACGGGCTTCCGCACCGCGCTTACGAGAGTGCTGAACGACTATGCCAAAAAGAACAACCTTTTGAAAAACGGAGATGACGCGCTGACCGGAGAAGATGTGAGAGAGGGGCTGACTGCCGTGGTGTCGGTTAAAATCAAAGAGCCACAGTTTGAAGGACAGACCAAGTCAAAGCTGGGAACTCCCGAAGCAAAGAACGCGGTGGAAACCGTGGTTGCCGAAACCCTGACAGACTTTCTGGAGCGAAATCCGCAGGATGCCAAGGCGATCATTGAAAAATGTTCGCTCGCGGCAAAAGCGAGAAAAGCCGCAAAGGCGGCGCGTCAGACTGTTTTGCGCAAAGGAGCGCTGGAAGGTTTGTCACTGCCGGGAAAATTGGCGGACTGCATTTCGCGCGATCCCGAAAACTCGGAACTGTATATTGTGGAAGGGGAATCTGCGGGGGGATCGGGCCGGCAGGCAAGAGACAGAAGATTTCAGGCGATTCTGCCTTTGCGCGGCAAAATTCTGAACGTGGAAAGGGCGCGCCTGGACAAAATGCTTGCCTCAAACGAAGTAAAAACGCTTATTATTGCCCTTGGCACCGCCATCGCGGAAGATTTTAACATTGAAAAACTGCGCTACCACCGCATCATCATTATGACGGACGCGGATGTGGACGGATCCCACATCAGGGCTCTTTTGCTTACGCTGTTTTACCGTTATTTCCGCCCCTTAATAGACATGGGGTACATATACATTGCCCAGCCCCCTTTGTACCGGATACAGGCGGGAAAAACTCTGCACTACGCATACGCGGAAGAGCAGAAAGACGCCTTGGTCGCGCAAATCGCAAAACAAAAGAAAGAAAACGCAAAAGATCCAAAGAAAAAAGAAGAAAAAGAACAAGAGGGGCAGGAACAGGAAAACAAAGAAGGCCTGCCTGCGCAGGCAGGTGAAATGAAAATTTCAGGCGTGAATATCCAGCGCTACAAGGGATTGGGAGAGATGAACCCGGATCAGCTGTGGGAAACAACAATGAATCCCGCAAACCGCGTGCTGTTGCGGGTGACGATTGATGACGCCAAAACCGCAGACCATCTGTTTTCCGTGCTTATGGGAGACGAGGTGGCGCCGAGAAAAAAGTTCATTCAGACATACGCAAAATCAGTGAAGAATCTGGACATTTAGTTCCTTCAAGTTTCTGCGGGGTCTGACCCCGTTGTGAAACGTTGACGACCGCGGGAAATTGTGATAAAGAGAGGGCATACAAGCCCCCCGGGGCTTTTTTAATCGCAGATGAAACAACCATGAACATACAGCCAATTATTCAGTCAATCAGGACGTTTTTTGACGAGGTGCGGCTTGAAGCGAAAAAAGTGAACTGGCCCACAAAAAATGAAACAATCAACAAAACGCTGATTGTGTTAGGGTTTTCAATCGCCATTGCTTTGCTTCTCGGAACGTTTGACGTGTTCTTCACAGCCGTTATCAAACGATTTATCATTCAGTAATCTCATGCCTAAACAACAACTTCTGCAAGACAAGGGATGGTACGTCATTCATACCTATTCGGGATACGAAGACGCTGTCGCGCGCAATCTCAAACAAAGGATTGAGTCTTTGGGCATGGAGGATAAAATTTTCAGCGTGCTTGTGCCCAAGGAAAAAAAGATTAAAATAAAGAACGGGAAGCGCAAAACGGTTGAAGAAAAAATATATCCGGGGTACGTGCTGGTGGAAATGATTGTAACAGACGACTCCTGGTATGTGGTGCGCAACACGCCCAACGTGACGGGATTCGTGGGATCTGGCACCACGCCAATCCCCGTGTCTTCAGAAGAAATAAACTATCTGCAAAAGCGCATGGGCGTCGCGGAGCCCGAATACCAGATTGAGGTTTCGCAGGGGGACGCGGTCAAAATCGTGGACGGGCCCTTCAAAGACTTTGACGGCAAGATATCAGAAGTTGACCGGGAGCGCGGCAAGGTAAAAGTGCTCATCAACATGTTCGGCCGCGACACTCCCGTGGAGCTGGATTCCCTGCAGATTAAAAAGATATAAAAACGAATAACCTATTGTTTGGTTATTGTATCTTGGTAGTTGGTTATTCTTTTACGAAGTAAAAGCATATGGCAAAACAAATCAAAAAAATAATACGGCTTCACATCATGGCGGGTAAAGCGACTCCGGCGCCTCCGGTGGGCCCTTCGCTGGCCCAGCATGGAGTGAATATCAGCGAATTCTGCCAAAAATTTAATGAGAAGACGCGCCAAATGGAAGGCATGAAACTTCCCGTGGATATTGTCGTGTACGCCGACCGCAGTTACGACTTTACGCTTCATCAACCCCCAGCGTCTCTTTTGCTGAAAAAAGCCGCCGGGCTTGAAAAAGGTTCAGGCCAGCCCAACAAAAACAAGGTTGGCAAACTTTCACATTCCCAGATTGAAGAAATCGCAAAACAGAAAATCTCAGACATGAACACTGAACATCTGGACTCGGCAGTGAAGACGCTGAAAGGCACCGCGAAAAGTTTGGGAATTGAAGTAGAATAATTCTTCTTCAACCTACGGGGTCAGACCCCGTTGATGGGGTCTGACCCCGTGCAGAATGTTATCTGAATTGTGAAACTTCTTGTCCAAAAACTTGATCCTGACGCAAAGATTCCCTTATATGCGCATGAGGGCGACGCCGGCATGGATCTTTTTGCGTTGGAAGAGGCAATACTAGCTCCCGGACAAATCGCGCTTTTGCGCACGGGTCTGAAACTCGCGATTCCGAAAGGGTATGCAGGATTTGTGTGGGATAAATCCGGATTAGCCCTCAAGCATCGGCTCACAACGCTTGCCGGAGTGATTGATTCCAGTTATCGCGGAGAAGTGCAGGTGGTGCTTATGAATCTTGGCAACAACGAGTATCATGTAGAGAAAGGGTCAAAAATCGCCCAGCTTATTATCTCGCCTGTCTCTGCTCCCGATATAGAAGAAAGCGTTATCAGCGACGAGACGGACCGGGGAACCGGAGGATTTGGCAGCACCGGAACTAAATAAAATTTCAGATGTCAAAATCCCCGCCTGCGCTCGTCCAACTAGCTACGGCGGGCAGGCAAATATCAAATGAATGACTAAAATCTAAAATCCAAATACTCATTTAACATTTGAACTTTGGATTTCATTTGACATTTATCATTTGAGCTTTGGCATTAGTTCAATATGTCCGGCATCAACGTGCAATATGAAAATTCGTATCCTTCAAGGCCGTCGTGGGACGAATACTTTATGATGGCGGCAAAACTGGTCGGGGTCATGGCGACCTGCCCGAAACTGCACGTGGGCGCGGTTGTTGTGAAAAATAAGCGCATTATTACGACAGGATTCAACGGGGCGCCCCCGGGCCTTCCGCACTGCACCGAGGTCGGATGCCTGAATTTTGAAGGAGAAGGCACATCTTGCAGAAGGGTTTTGCACGCGGAGCACAACGCGGTCTTACAGGATTCAAGAAATCTTGAAGGAGCGGCGCTGTACACCTCTTTTTTTCCATGCCACGACTGCATGAAAGCGATTATTGCGGCGAAAATAAAAGAAATTGTGTTTGAAAAGGAATACCAAAAACACAAAGACAAGTACCAGTCTTCCCGCGAATTTGCGGAGCAGGCCGGCATCACTGTCCGCCAAATTCCCGAAGTCAACATTGCGAGCATTCTTTCTCGTCATTATCCAGCTTAGATATTTGACGGTTATATTCTCTTACTTTTTACTTTTAACTTATACTTTTGAATTTTGCCTTTTGACTTTCTTACTTATATGCAAGGTAACGATTTTGCCCCCTTTTTTGCACCTCCCGCGTGGAGCCAGGAAGCGCGCTGGGCGCTTACCCCTTTTGTGACAAGCTTGGAAGAAAGCGTGTATTCGTTTCGCAGTCATCTCTTGCCGCCCCAGTTGCTGGGCGCTTTATTTTCCAGAGCAAGCAGGGCAAAAGGCGACCTGCGGGAAATTCTGTGGAATGAATATTTTTCCCCTATCTTGCATGCTGACGAACAGACGGAAGAAAACGTAAAGCTCGCCGCCGAACTCAAAGAGATTATTGATTTTCACTACGCCCACCAAAAACCCCCGTACAACACGGAAAGGGCATACCATTTTTTCGCAAAATGGCTTGCGCAATACGGGGACGATTCCATAGCCCAAATGGCCTCCACCAACCTCGTTGCCGCGGGGCTTTCACAGCCCGCAATCAAGTTTTTGGAAGACCAGCGCGTGGGCGTTTCACCCATTGAAAAATCAACTCGATACGTTGATTACGGCGTAAAACTCCATGGCCGTTATTTGTATTACACCGACCCGCGGTTTGCGGAATGGGGTTTAAAAGAAGAGTACGAACAAACCATGGATTCGCTGTTTGGCGCGTACAGCGAACAGCTTCCTTTGCTTATTGACAAACTGCAGTTGGAATATCCAGAGGAAAAGCGGTCGGTGCTTGAGAAAAAAGCGTTTGACATTCTGCGCGGACTTCTGCCGCTTTCCGCGCTCTCGCAGGTTGCGTTTCACGGAAACGCGCAAGCGTTCAAGTATATGATTGACAGATGCGCCGAACATTCCTTGGGAGAACTGCGATGGTTTGCCAAAAAAGCCAGGCGAGCGCTTGATCAGGAAATTCCGGCTTTGCTTTTGCGGTTGGACGACGAGGTTACCCGCGAATACCAGAAGGAACTCGCGGATCGCAAAACAAGAATCCGACAAATCAGCCAAAACGAGTTTAGGGGAAAACTCAAAGAACAGGCGTTTTCAAAGCCGGAAGTGCGCCTTGCGGAATACGACCCGGAAGGGGAGAATAAGGTCATCACAGGGCTTTTGTTCAGCCAGGCGCCGTCTGGCGTTTCATGGGACGCGATACTTCAAACGGTGCGCCAATGGCCCGCGGAAAAAAAAGAAGAAGCGCTGAAGGCGCATTTTGCCGGACGCAAAGCACGGTGGCAGAAAGTCGGCCGCGCGTTTGAAAACGCGTTTGCGCGCTTTGAAATCGTCATGAATATCGGATCATACCGCGACTTGCACCGCCACCGCATGCACACGCAAGATCGCCAGCTGTTCACCACGGAACTCGGATATGAAATTTCAGATGAAATGAAGCAGTACGGCTTGGCCGCCCTCATTTCGCAAAAAATGGAAGAGACGAGCGCGTTATGCCAAAAGATCGCAGAACGCGATCCTGACGCGGCGCAATATGCGCCGGCAATGTCCCATTTTGTGAGGTTTTATCAATACCAAAATCTGCGCCAGTTTTTCTGGGAAGCCGAGCTCCGCACCATATCCCAAGGGCGCCCGGATTACCGCTGGATAGAGCAGGAAAAATATCGGCTTTTGCAAAACGCGTATCCGCTTATTATAAAGTACGCGCTCATAGATATGAACCAGTACGATTTGGCGCGCCGCGGCACTGAAGAAAAAATACAACAGAAAGAAGAGCAAATCATACAGCACTTTTCAGCGCCATGAATACAAAGAAGGAGGAACAGGATATGAGAGCGTTTTCTGGAATGTTTTTTGTGTTTGATGGCATAGACGGGTCGGGGAAAGCAACGCAGACAAATCTGCTTGCACAGCGTTTCCGCGATGAGGGATACGCCACCCGGAAGTTCTCGTTTCCCCAGTATGGCCAACCTTCAGCCGCGCTTGTGGAAGCGTATCTGCGGGGAGATTTCGGGCCGGCAAACAAAATCAATCCGTATGCCGCGTCTATATGCTATGCGTTTGACCGGTACGCCGCGGCCCCGCAAATTCGCGCGCATCTTGAAAAAGACGGCGTCAGCATTGCAGACCGCTATGTGTCGGCCAACGCGGGTCATCAGGGAGGAAAACTTCCGACCCAACAAGAACTGCGGCAATTCCTTCAATGGCTTTGGGATATGGAATTCACAAAATTTCAGATTCCGAAGCCAACTCTGACAATCATTTTAGAGATAACTCCGGAAGTTTCGTTTAGGCTTAATCAGAAAAAAAGCGCGGAGAAACAAGGCCAGCGCGCCTATCTTGGCGGCAAAATCACAGACCAGCATGAAAACCTGCGGCATTTGCAAGACGCGTTCCGGGTGTTCCGCATGCTTCCGGAACTCTTTCCAAAAGAATTCATAAGAGTTTCCTGCCTTGAAAACGGTTCCCTTCGTTCCCCGGAGAAAATTCACGAGGAAATATGGAATCTTATTTCTGCTCTTGCCCAACACCTCTGACAGTACTGTCGGAGGCTTTTTTTCTCTCAAGTTTTTTGATACCATACGTTCATGAATTACATTCCAGCAATAGGGCTTGAAATACACGCGGAGCTGAACACCAAGAGTAAGATGTTCTGCCCGTGCAAAAACGACCCTGAAGAAAAAAAACCGAACGCAAACGTATGCCCTATTTGCATGGGGCATCCGGGCGCTCTGCCTGTCGCCAACAAGTCGGCAATTGAAAAAACCGTGATGACGGGCATTGCTTTGGACTGCAAAATCGCAGAGCGATCAAAATTTGACCGCAAAAACTATTTTTATCCCGACCTCCCCAAGGGATACCAGATAAGCCAGTATGACATGCCGCTTTGCCAGAACGGTCTTCTTGAGACGGAAGGAGGAAAAACGCGCATACGCAGAATACACATTGAGGAAGACACGGGAAAGCTTGTGCATCCTTCGGGAGCCGACTATTCTTTGGTTGACCTGAACCGCGCGGGAGTGCCGTTAATGGAGCTGGTAACGGAGCCTGACATCATATCGGGCATGGGAGCCCGCAGGTTTGCGCAGGAGCTTCAGCTGATATTGCGGTATTTGAATGTATCCTCGGCCAACATGGAAAAGGGCCAGATGAGGGTTGAAGTCAACATCTCCTTGCGAAGAGAAGATTCAGACGACCTTGGCGTAAAAGTAGAAATCAAAAACCTGAACTCGTTCCGTTCCGTGGAAGACTCCATTAATTATGAGATTGAGCGCCAGACAAAACTGCTGGAAGCGGGCGAGAAGGTTGTTCAGGAAACGCGGGGATGGGATCAAGAGAAGGGGACAACAAGCGCGCAAAGAGAAAAAGAAGAAGCGCATGATTACCGATATTTTCCGGAACCTGATTTGCCTCAGCTTCAGTTCAGCGATGCAGACATTGAACGCATAAAATCCCAAATACCCGAACTTCCTCGTTCTCGCCTGCAAAGATTTCAGCTTGAATACGGAGTACTGCTGAAAGACGCTGAAACGCTGGTGCGAAATAAAGAGCTCGGAGAATATTTTGAAGCGGTGGTAAGCGAACTTGGACCCAACCTGCCGCACGAAAAACTGCGGGAGCTTGTCAAACTTTCCGTGAACTATCTTGTGTCTGATCTCCAGGGCCTCGTACAGAATGCGCCTATGGCAAACGCGGATTGTAAAGCATCTCCTGAAAATTTTGCGGAACTTATCAACTTGGTTCACGCTGAAACAATTTCAAGCGCGGCCGCAAAAACCATACTCAAATTCATGGTGGAAACAGGGGCTGGCCCTTCCCGCATCATGGAAGAACAAGGATTGGCGCAAATAAGCGACGAGTCTTCCATTGAGGCAGAGGCAAAAGAGGTGATTGCGCACAATCCCAAAGCAGTGGAAGACTACAAAAAAGGCAAAGCAAACGCTCTGCAGTTTTTGGCGGGCAAACTCATGTCCGCCACCCGCGGCAAAGCCAACCCCCAGCTCGCCCAGCAAATCCTCAAAAAACTCCTTGAACTATAACGCCCATACAATATTCATAAAAATGTTTCATCGCGGGGTCGTACCCCGCGACGACAATTTCCAATCCAAATACTTAAAAGTGTTACCTATGTACCCTTCTAGTACAGCCCCTTGACAAAATTTAGAAGATATGCTAGGAGAAACATAGAGGAAATAAAGTGCGCCTCGCCAGAAACGATGTGGCTGGATCGTCTTCTGAGCAAGTTTGCGTGAGCTCATGCTCATAGCAAAGGGAAAGTTGCCTATATGGCGACGCCTGCCCCTCCCTTAACATCTGGGTCTTTCCCCCGTTATTTGGGGAAAAGTGGCACTTGCCACGGATGACCGGAGAGGGGCACAGCCTTAAAAAAGAGAAAGGGGCACCTTGAGTGCCCCATTTCATTTTTTATATAAAAAGTTAGCGGAGCACGACTCCCTTCTTATTTAATGCGCTGGGGCATGAAGTTTGTGATTTCTGCGAGAGCTTCTTTTGAGTTTTGGATCCAGCGTATGCGAGGGTCTTTTTTAAACCATGTCATTTGGCGGCGGGCAAAATCTCCAATGTCTTTTTTCAAAGATTGGATCATTGCCTGCCTTGAAATTTTGCGTTGCAAAAATCTCGCAATCCATCGATACTCAAGCCCAAAGGATTCCAGCCTTTTCCATGAAAGCCCGCCCACCTTTAATTTTTTTACTTCGGCAATCATTCCCTGTTTGAATCGCTTTTCCAGCCTCGCACAGATTCTTTTTTTTAATTCTTCGTTCTCGCGTTTGATTCCCAGAAACAGCACGGGGTAGGGGAGCGGGTGTTTTTGCAAAACAGGGACCGGTTTTTTTGTGGCAAGCACAATTTCAAGAGCGCGGACGAGGCGCCTTTTATTTTTTTGTTCTATGGAGCCGGCGCGTTCAGAGTCCAGCTTTTGAAGTTTTTGGAATAATGCGTCTGCAGGCATTGCCTCAAGCTGTTTGCGCAAAAGAAAATTCGGCTGAACCTCCGGAAACACAAGGCCGTCTGTCGCGGCATACACATAAAAAGGGCTTCCTCCAACTAAAAAGGGGATGCGCCCTTTTTGAAACACTTGTTTAATTGCTTTGAGAGCGAGCTTTTGGTAACGGCCCGCGGAAAACGTTTGTTTTGGAGAAACAACACCCAGTAAATGGTGGGGCACGCCCAACATTTCTTTTTTTGTTATTTTGCCAGCTCCGATGTTCAACCCTTTGTATGCCTGGCGCGAATCGGCGGAAACAATCTCTCCATGAAAACGCCTTGCCAGTTTGACGGCAAGGTCGCTTTTTCCCGAAGAAGTCGGTCCCACAATAACAATAAGCCTTTTTTTATCTTCCATATTCCATACTCTATACTTTCTCCAATATTTCCTGTTTGATTTTTGCAATAAAAGTGTCAACTCCCATACTTCCCAAATCTCCTTTTCCTTGTTTCCGAACACTCACAGTGCCGGCGGTCTGTTCCTTTTCCCCGACCACAAGCAGATAAGGAATTTTCATCTGTTCGCCCTCCCGAATTTTCTTTCCGAGTGTTTCGTTTTCTTCCCGCACCTCCGCGGAAAGAGCATATCCGCTTTTTTCTTTTAGCGTTTGCGCCGTTTGTTTTGCGTACGCGCTGAATTTGTCTGATACGGGAACAATCCAAATTTGCCGCGGAGCCAGCCACAATGGAAACGCTCCCGCGTAATGCTCAATGAGGATTCCAAAAAATCGCTCGGGCGATCCCACAAGCGCGCTGTGAATCATGACGGGGGTGTGTTTTTTCCCGTCAGCGCCGATATATTCCAATCCAAAACGCGAAGGCATGCTCATATCAATTTGTATGGTGGAAAGCTGCCACTCCCTGCCAAGAGAATCCTGCACGATAAGATCCATTTTAGGGCCGTAAAACGCGGCTTCTCCGGGAGCAGGTTTGAACGCGATTTTCTTTTCTTCAAGGATCTCGCGCAGTAGCATCTGAGCTTTTTTCCACGCGCTGTCGCTTCCGATGTATTTTTCCTTGTTCTTTTCATCGCGCAAAGACAACCGTATCCAGTATTTCATTCCATATACCTTCATTGCTTTTTCAATAACTCCAAGGACAAGCCCGAATTCTTCTTTGATCTGGTCTTCCCTGCAAAAACAATGTCCGTCGTCCTGCGAAAACGCGCGCAATCTGGTCAATCCGCTCAATTCTCCGGGTTTTTCGTCGCGATACAGATTCGCAAAGTCTGCTACGCGAAAAGGCAGGTCTTTGTAACTGCGGGTCTGGGAAGCGTAAATCTGCGTGTGCTGGGGGCAGTTCATGGGTTTCAAAAAATATTCTTCTTTGCCGTAGTTTGAAACCGCGCGAAACATATCATCTTTGTATTTGTCATAGTGCCCTGAAACGCGAAAAAGCTCCGCCTTGTTGATCTGGGGGGTGTGCACTTCCTGAAATCCGATTTCGCGGCGCAGTTCGGCTGAATATTCTTTAATTTTTTTTAATACGGCGGCTCCGTACGGCGTGTACAAAGGAAGTCCCGGGCCGACAAGGTCGGAAAACACGAACAGGTCAAGCTCCTTGCCAAGTTTTTTATGGTCCCTGCGCTCGGCTTCCTTGAGCATCGCCATATAATGATCCAGCTCTGCCTTTGAAACAAAGGCAACGCCATACACGCGCGTCAGCATGGGGCGGTTCTCGTCACCCCGCCAGTACGCCCCCGCTGTTTTTGTGAGCGTGAACGCGTCTGCGGGAATGTCTTTGGTGTTTTTCACATGCCCGCCGCGGCACAAATCCAAAAACACGCTTCCGGTTGACACCATGCCAACCCTGAACTCGGCAGTATGTTCTTTTTTGCCTTTGCTCTCTTTTTTCAGATCATCAATCAGCTCAACCTTATAGGGCTGATTCAGTTTTTTGAAATGCGATTTTGCCTTTGCCGCGCTCCACAGCTCTTTTTTAAACGCGTGCCCCTCCGCAATGATCTTTCGCATTTCATCTTCAATGCGCCGCAAATCTTCTTCTTTTATGGACACATTGCCAAAATCATAATAAAACCCGTTGTCTATAACCGGCCCTATGCCAAATTGGGCTTTTGGATACAGCCTTTGCACTGCCGAGGCTAACACATGAGCCAACGAATGTCGTATTTCTTCTAGAGATGATTCTTTATTCATATCATTGATAACATTGTGCCAGCGTATCACATTTCCTCCCCCAATTCCAGACATTCACGAGGTTCGGCCTCGGCGAGGTTCGGCCTCGTGAATTTTTAGTGTTCAAGGATTTCTTCAATTTCTTCGGCAATGAATTTTTTTTCGCCAAACCGGGTGTCCACCTTGCCGCCAATGAACACCACTTTGTTTTCCTGAAATACAAGGGGATTTTTTTCAAGCAAATTGGGAAATATAATGACTTCAATTTTTTCCGTCAGATCCTCCACCTGCAAAAACAGCATGGGTTTGCCGTTTTTTGTCACTATTTTTTTCAAAGAAGAGATAATGCCCCCGATTCTTATTCTCCCGTTTCCCCGCTGAAACTGATAAGGGTTGGCGGGAATATTTTCCGACCCCGGAGCGCCGAGCACCCGGGCTATGGGAAACGCCCGCGACTCAAGAATGTTCTTCATGCCCTGCAAGGGATGGGAGCTGACGTACAGCCCAAGCAGTTCCTTTTCCCAGAGCAGACGCTCGCGCTCTGTTGCGGCGCGCGATTCAACAAGCGCAATTACCGGAGAGAACGCAGAAGACTGGGACGGCCCGTTTCCCCCGAACAGGGATTTTTGCGAGCTCATGGCAAGCCGCTGATTTTCTTTGGCTATGGTCAGCAAGCGCTCAAGATTCGTGAGGAGTTGATTGCGTTCGGCAAACGCGTCAAACGCGCCGGCCCGTATCAAACTTTCCATTGATTTTTTGTTCAGGTCTTTTGTCTGCACGCGGATAATAAAATCCTGTATGGAAGAAAATTTGCCCCGCGCTTTGCGTTCAGACAGTATCGCTTCCACAATGCCTTCTCCCACGTTTTTGATCGCAAGCAAGCCAAAGCGTATCTGCGGTTTTTCCGGCACCACGGAAAAATAGCTGAAGCTTTCATTGACGTCCGGGGGCAATACTTCAATGCCCATTTTCCTTGTCTCTTCAATCAGAAACGCGATGCGCTCCATATCGTTGCGCTCCGATGTCAAAAGGGCTGACATAAATTCAACGGGGTAGTGCGCCTTGAGCCATGAAGTCTGGTAGGCCACAATCGCGTACGCGGCAGAGTGGCTTCGGTTAAATCCGTACGCGGCAAAGGGAAGTATCCATTCCCAAAGCTGTTCGGCGACTTTCTGACTGATGCCGTTTTTCGTCATGCCCGAAATAAGCTTTTCTTTTTGCTCTATGAGCAGGCTCTTGATTTTTTTCCCGACCGCCTTTCTCAACACATCCGCCTCGCCGAGCGTGAACCCGGCTAAATCCTGCGCAATGCGCATCAGCTGTTCCTGATAAATGCAAATGCCTTGCGTATCTTTCAGAATGGGCTCAAGTTTGGGGTGAATATATACAATGCTTTTCTTTTTGTGTTTTCTCGCGATGTATTCTGGAATAAGCTCCATAGGCCCCGGCCGGTACAAGGCGATCATCGCGATGATATCCTCAAATTCGCTTGGCCTCAGCACTTTAAGGTAGCGGCGCATGCCGTCTGATTCCAACTGGAATACTCCGGTGGTGTCGCCTTTTTGCAAAAGCCGATACACCTTGGGATCATTATCCGGAATTTTCGCAAGATCAAGGTTCATCCCATAAATGGCGTACACGCGCTTGAGAGTTTCTTCAATAATGCTCAAGTTTTTTAAGCCGAGAAAGTCCATTTTCAGCAGGCCGATGTCTTCCACCGCGTGCATTTCATATTGCGTCACAACGGCGGATTCTCCCTGCGTGGGATGTTGGAGCGGCACGAAATTATCCAAGGGTTCGGCGGCAATCACAACGCCGCACGCGTGCGTGGAGGCATGGCGCGCCACGCCTTCCAGTTTTTTGGCAATATCCACAAGGCGCCTTGCTTTCTCGTCGCTTTCATACAACTCTTTAAACTCCTCTGACTTTGTCAGCGCGTCCCCCAGCGTGAACCCGAACGGAATCATTTTCGCCGCCTTGTCGCAATAACTGTATTCGTATCCCAGCGCCCGCCCCACGTCGCGCATCACGGCGCGGGCGGCCATGGTGCCGAATGTGATGATTTGCGCGACACGGTCACTGCCGTATTTTTCCGCCACATACCGGATGACTTCGTCTCGCCTGTGGTCGGCAAAATCAAGGTCAATGTCGGGCATGGAAATGCGCTCCGGGTTTAAGAACCGCTCAAACAGCAGGTGATACTTCATCGGATCAACAGTCGTGATGTTAAGAATGTACGACGCCAAAGAGCCCCCGGCAGACCCACGCCCGGGCCCCACCACAATCCTGCTCTGTTTCGCCCAGTTCACAAAATCGTGCACAATCAAAAAATAAGAAGCAAACCCGGTTTTGCCGATAACTTCAAGCTCGTACTCCAGCCGCGCTTTTACATCCGGATTGCTTTTCAGATCGGGATATTCCTCAAGCCGCTGGAGACAAAGATCGCGCAGATGCTCGTCTGAAGTTTTGCCTTCGGGAAGCGGAAAATGCGGAAGCTTTGTCTTGCCAAGGGGCAAAGTAACATTGCACGAGTCAGCAACTTTTTGCGTATTCTCCAGAACCTCGGGCATGTCGTGGAACGCCTCGGCCATTTCCTCGCCGCTCTTCAGAGAAAAATCATCCTCTTTTAAGGTCAGCCGTTCAGGATCGTTCGCATCGGCGCCCGTGTTAATAAGCATCAAAATGTCCTGCGCTTGGGCGTCTTCTTTCCGCAAATAGTGGGAATCAGCCGTGGCAACTACCGAAATGTCAAACTGTTTTGCGTATCTGAAAATATGCCCGTTGACCGCCGACTGAAGAGGAATGTTTGGGTGATGCTGAACTTCAAGATAAAAATTTCCCTCGCCGAACATGCCGCGGTATTTTGCAATGGTTGCTTCCGCTTCTTCAAATTTTTTCGCCGCGATAAGCCGGGGAATTTTCCCGGCTAAACATCCTGACAGCCCGATAAGCCCCGATGAATGCGCGGCAAGAAATTCCTCGTCCACGCGGGGCTTGTAATAAAACCCTTCCAGATGCGCTTTGGTCACTATTTTTACAAGATTGCGGTAGCCCTCTTCGTTTCTTGCGAGCAGGCCCATGTGGTATATCGCGTCGTCAATGCCGGGCCGCTTTTGCGCCATGCTTTCAAAAGCCACATACACCTCGCACCCGATGATGGGCTTGATGCCTTTTTCTTTTGCTTTTTTGTAAAATTCCACCGCGCCGTACATGTTGCCGTGATCGGTGAGCGCCACTGAATCCATGCCGAGCTCCTGCACGCGATCTAAAAGCTGGCCTATCTTGGGAAGGCCGTCAAGCAAAGAGTAGTGGGAGTGGACGTGGAGATGGGTAAATTTCATAACGTTCCTATTCTATCCAATTTTTGAAGGAAACAAAAGTATTGTACAATGATGGCATGAATGTTCCCCGCCTCCACATGGAAAAAATGCTCTGGAAACAAGGATTTCAATATGTCGCGGGAGTTGACGAGGCAGGCAGAGGGCCTTTGGCTGGACCAGTTACAGCCGCAGCAATTATGCTGCGGCAAAATTTCAAATTTCAAATTTCAAATTTCAAAATAAATCCAAAATCTAAAGTCAAAAATTCAAAACAAACACTTGTACAAGATTCAAAACAACTTACCGCGCAACAGCGAGAAAACGCGTACGGAATTTTGACAACGCATCCGCAGATAGAGTGGGGGATTGGGATTATATCGGAAAAAATCATTGACCGCGTCAATATTTTGGAAGCAACAAAGCTTGCGATCATGGCGGCTGTTCATGATCTTCAGAAAAAACTTGGCAAAGCGCCAGACATTCTTTTGCTTGACGGAAATTTTACCGTGGATGTGCCGATTGCGCAGAAAACGTTCGTGAAAGGGGACACATTTATTTTCTCCTGCTCCGCCGCGTCCATTATCGCGAAAGTAACGCGCGACCGCCTGATGAAACAATATCATTCCAAATATCCCGCGTACCGCTTTGACAGCCACAAAGGATACGGCACGAAACTGCACTATGAAATGCTCAACACATACGGCCCCTGCCCCTTGCACCGCAAAACCTTCCGCCCCGTGTATCAACTCTTGAACAATTTAGAAAATCCTGATATAGTCAAAAAACATTCATAGAAACACGCTTGTTTGGTTATTGGTTATTTTTTCATTATGGCTGTACCCAAGTGGCATCGATCCAAATCGCGCCAAGGACAACGGAGAATGCACCTGTTCATCAAAGCGCCGAAATTCGCGGCATGTTCGCATTGCAATAAAGAAACCCTGCCTCACACGGTGTGCCCTTACTGCGGATTTTACAAAGGGAAAGAAGTGGTGAATACATTAAAAAAAGTTGAGAAAAAAGAAAAGAAACATAAAGAACACGCCCGCACATAATAAGTCTTCAGACTTACTGCGAGCTTTCTCAAGGGACTATCTCTCCTATGGCAAGCAGACATCTTGCGCGTTCCATAGCAATGCAATCGCTGTATGAATGGGATTTCCTTGGAAAACAAGAAGGAAGTTTAGAACTGGTTTTGGAAAGAAACACGAAAGAGTTTGGTCCCGGGTTAGAGCAGGGGAATATGGAATTTGTCAAACGCCTTGCGTTTGGAGTCGTGGAGCATCTTCCACAGCTTGACAGCATTATAGAAAAAGCCGCTCCCGAATGGCCATTAGACCAAATCACCGCGGTTGATCGCAATGTCCTGCGGCTCGGGCTGTACGAACTGCTCTTCGGAAACAAAGAAGAGGTGCCTCCGAAAGTTGCCATTAACGAAGCGATTGAGCTTGCGAAGAATTTCAGCGGGGAAGCGGCGGGAAAATTTGTGAACGGAGTCCTTGGCACCGTATTCAGAGAGGTGGAACCTGAAGCAAGCGCATGAAGTCCTATGCATATTATGAAAGATTTTTCACAACTTGAGAAAAAACTGAAAATCGCTTTTAAAAACAAGGATTTGCTCACGCACGCGTTCACGCACCGTTCGTATCTCAACGAAAATCCAGACTTCCATTTGACGCATAATGAACGCCTGGAGTTTCTGGGAGATGCCGTGCTGGAGCTTGCGGTGACAGAATACCTGTTTGAACAATATCCTTCGCGTCCAGAAGGAGAGCTTACCGCATGGCGGGCCGCTCTTGTCAACGCCAAAATGCTTTCGGCGGTGGCAAAAGAACTTGATTTTAACGATTTTCTTTTGCTTTCAAAAGGGGAATCAAAAGAAACAGGCAAGGCAAGGGATTACATTTTGGCGAACGCCATGGAGGCGTTTATCGGGTCATTGTACCTTGATCAGGGTATGGGCGCGGCGGACAAATTCATCGGCAAACACATTCTTGTGAAACTTCCCGAGGTTCTGGAAACAAAAACATTTCAGGACTCAAAATCAAAATTTCAGGAAATCGCGCAGGAAAAAACAAGCATTACGCCAAGCTACACCGTGCTGAAAGAATGGGGGCCCGACCATGAAAAACATTTTCAAATCGGCGTGTTCTTAAATCAGGAATTGGTCGCGGAAGGCGAAGGCACCTCAAAGCAGGAAGCGGAAGAAACCGCGGCGCGCAACGCCCTTGAAAAGAAAAGATGGAATGGAATCTAATCAAGGAACAAGCATCAAGCGATGAAAAAACATGTATAAGCGAGAAGTTGTTCATTGCTAATCATTAATTGCCAACTATGCTGGTCATACGATTTTACAGAACAGGAAGAAAACATCAGCCATCGTATAAAATTGTGGTGGCGGATAAAAGGAGAGCCGCGGGAGCGGGCCGTTTTGTGGAAGAGGTCGGATTTTACAATCCCGTCACCAAAGAAAAAGTGCTAAAGCAAGAGCGCGCCAAGCACTGGATTTCCGTTGGCGCGAAACCATCGGCAACGGTTCACAACCTGTTTGTAAAAGAAGGAATTGTGCAGGATGTGAAAATCCCCACTCACGCGAAATCCAAGAAAAAAAGTGGACCTGGCACGGAAACCCCAACCCAGCCCCAACCCTCGCCTTCGGCCTAGGGCTTGTGTGTAATCAAGTTTCTTTCCTAAGAAAACAAAACAGCCCGTCTGCCATCCGGCGAAGTAGGGCTGTTTTGTTTTCGTTCATTCTGCGCAAACTCTATAAATCCGATTGTACAAACCATCGCTTCACTGAAAACGCACTGCATTCCACAACCTCTCGTCAACTATTGACAATAACGTATATATATGCTATACCACAGACATAAAGATAAAGAATGTTCCTTATATTGAAGCGGAATTCCCTCAGAAGGAGAAAGCTGGGGCACATACATAATACAACCAGAAGCACTTTTTATAAGTACGGATGGCGGCTCTCTCACAAGGGAGCCGTTGTTCGTTACTGCGTCCTCCCACTTTCCAAGCGCATCATCCTAGCAAAGTAGAAGGATGGGAGCGAGACACACCGGGTGTGTCTCCGACATGAAATTGGTTATATGTCAAAAAATTTTGTGGGGAGACAGATGATGGTGGTATGCGCCGTTATCTGCCTCCCCGCAAGGCCAACATGTGCGAGCCGGCCCAATCTGGGGGAGAAAGGAGGTGAGAGCGTGGATGTTCTCGCCGCGATCACCATGGTGGCGACGTTGTTCGCCACCGGAATCTTGCTAGGGAGACTGGAGTGGGTGCTTCTGGCCCCCTGGTGGGGAATTATTATTCCCCCATTTCTCCTCCTGGTGGTGTTGGTCACGGCTATCACGGTGAATGCCGTGAGGGACAGGGCCGACCGCAGGGTCGAGGAAGGAGCCAAGGACCCCTACACCGAGTAATAAGTAGGGGGATGAGGGATGATGGGGGATGGGGAATGGCGTATGTTAAGATAAAACAAAACAGGCCACAACCTTCCCTCCACTTTTTGAGCACACTACCTCGGGTAGCAGATTCAAAAAGTGATTCTCAATGAAAAAGACCCGGCCGGGTATGGCTAGGTATTTTTACGCGCCTGCGAAGCGCGCGGGGGCCATTGAATCCCCTTCTCCCGCTTTTTCCACTCTCCCTGTTTTGGGGAGCTGGGGGTCTCTGGCGGCGGCGTGGCTATGCGGGGCAATGGAGCCCCGCAATTGATGCAAACCCTTTCGCAGGTGCTGTTGAGACATCCACAATTATTGCAACAGATGTCCGGCAGCGGGCGTCCCTCCTTTCAGGGACAAAATCTCATCGCGGGGTACGACCCCGCGATGATGGCCATATTGACGAAACGCAACGCATGATATATATTTGCGGCAGTTCTTGAGAATTCTGCAAGATAAAGGCAGGGGCTTTTTATTAGTGATGTGGGGCAGTGCGGAGAGAAAAAATTGCAAAAAAATTTCTTTTTCTCTTTGGATTGCCCCATATCACATAAGGAGAGGAGAGATTTTATGCCTGAAATTTCTATTGAAATTTCAGAGGAACAAGCACGAAATATTTTCAGATCCGAAGTAAAAGGTGGAATGGTTACCCTTAAAAAAGAGGCGGTGCTATTGAGGACGGGGGCAGAACTCCGTAAAAATCAAGATGGCACCTTCTCTCTTGTGGGGACCCGCCCACAGGTCCTTGTATATCAAAAGATGATTGAGGCGATGTCGTGAGACATCGCCCGTTTCCCTGAGTCCGCCGCGAACGGATTAAGGGAAACGAACGAAAAGGGTTGACACATTTATCAGACACGATACTCTAAAGACAGCAGCGCGGATGCCAGAAAACTCCGAACAGAACAGGGGATTGGCAATCAGAAAGAAAGGTCGGGCTGCTGTTAGAAAACTACATTCAGACAGACAACCATGGCAGAAGAAAGACCGGTATATCAGGACATGCTTGAATACGTCGTGAAATCCCTTGTGGATCATCCAGACGACGTGAAAGTGGAGCGCCGGGTGGACGAAATGGGCGTATTGCTCTCTTTGAAGGTGCACCCTGAAGACATGGGCCAGCTCATTGGCCGCGAAGGGTCAACCGCGAGAGCCATTCGGACGCTTGTGAGAATCTCCGGGCTCAAGAACCACGCCCGAGTAAACCTCAAGATTGAGGAACCCGAAGGCGGACGCGCTCCCCGAGCTCCAAGAGAAACCTTGGAAGATTTGAAAATTTAACGATAGAAGTTTGTTCTCGTGCAGAGACGGTGCTACCATAGGGTAACACTGTCTTTGTTTTTACCGTATGACATTTGATATTATCACAATTTTTCCGGAACTTTTTGAAGCGTTTGCCAAAGAATCGCTTTTAAAAAAAGCTCAAGATAAAAAGCTGATTTTGTTTCGCGTTCATAACCTGCGGAATTGGGCAAACGATCCCCACAGGACAACAGACGACAGCCCGTACGGCGGGGGATTGGGAATGGTAATGAAATTGGAGCCGATCTTTAAAGCGGTAGCCGCTTTAAAGAAATTCAGAAGGCAAAATTCAAAAGGCAAAAGTACAAGTCAAAAGTCAAAAGTAATTCTGTTTACGCCGAGGGGAGAGAAATTCAATCAGAAAATGGCGCATGAATTTTCAAAACTGGACCAGCTCATTATGATCTGCGGCAGATACGAAGGAGTTGACGAGAGGGTGGCGCGCCACATTGCAGACAAAGAAATTTCAATAGGGGACTTTGTGCTCATGGGCGGGGAACTGCCCGCAATGACCGTTGCGGAAACCGTGAGTCGCCTGGTGCCGGGCGTTGTGGGAAAACCGGAGTTTCTCAAGGAACGCAGTAGGAAAAAAGACGGGTTTATTGAATACCCGCAGTACACGCGCCCTGCGGAATTCAGTCCAAAAAGGGGAGTGAAATGGAAAGCGCCCGAAGTCTTGCTTTCGGGAGACCACAAAAAAATAGAAGAATGGCGCAATAAACACGGAAAGATTATTGGCAAGTAAAGAAGTTTGTGATAAAAGATAACATATAAAAATTTTGACCTTGAACGCAGTTGAAGGATGAAAGAGGGTCGGTGGCAGAGTGGACAATTGCACGTGGCTGTAAACCACGCGGCCTTGCGCCTACGGGGGTTCGAATCCCTCCCGGCCCACAA
>CAYYFJ010000006.1:0-24772 GCA_964471385.1 uncultured Candidatus Saccharibacteria bacterium | reverse complement strand
CGACCAGCACGACTGGAGGCGAAACCACGGGCCAGACCATCACATTTGGAGCAGGATCCTTTGTGGCGGCGGCGGCGGGATCAACTCCAGTAGCGCGCATTGTCGCGGGAAACCAGACCGTGACGGCGGCATCGTTTGAGTTCACTGCGGCAAGCGACAGCTACACCGTAAAAGAGGTGAGAGCAAAAGTCGCTTCAGCGGCGGTGTCCGCAGGAATTGTCAACGCAATCCTGAAAGACGGCAGCACAGTGCTCGGCACGAAGCCGTTTGATACCACAAGCAACACGATTGCGGTGTTCACAGGATTAAACGTGGCAGTGCCGGCCAACACCAAAAAGACTCTTACGGTTGACCTCGCGCTTTCAACGCCGTCAGCTGACTACAGCACTTCCCAAATCAACGCGAAAATTACGCTTGACTTTGTGAAGTATGCCAACAGCCAAGGCGTGGAAACGTCCGACCAAAGCCCGCACGAAACAACAAGCACATCTGACACGGGAACTGAAGCCGCAGGCAACAACCTGTTCGTGTATCGGTCAATTCCGACAGCGACATTCGTTGACACGTCCAACACTACACTGGTCAACGGATCACCCACGAACCTGTACAAGTTTAAGGTTGCCGCAGACGCCAAAGGCGATGTTTCCATGAAACAGGTGAAGCTGAACATCGCGTGGAGCGATGGAGGCACTGCAGACAGTCTGGAGCTTGAATCATTCAAGTTCTTCAGAGGATCGCAGGATATCACCAGCTTGGTGACTATTCAGGATCAGGCAGGAACCTCCGTTGAAAGCACAGATGGCGTTACCGAGGGAGATTCCGCGGTGGTTGTCACATTTGACACTGAAGAGACAGTTGCCGCTGGAACATCGCAGGAGTACACAGTGAAGGCGACTCCGCAGAGCTTCAGAATGACCGGAGCTGACACAGCAGGAGACAGCGTTACGCTGTCCCTTGTGGGAGACGCAAGCGCCAACGGAACGAGCGTATATCTGAACGCAGGCACAAGCACGACCACGATTGCCAAACTGTACACTGCAGGTGCGGCAAACGCTTCAGCAACAGATCACAACTTCATCTGGTCTGACAGGAGCGCACTCTCGCACGTATCAGCGCCGGGAGCAACCTCGTCTGCTGACTGGGCGAACGGAAATCTCGTGCTGAACCTTGACCTTGACGCTGAAACCTGGACCAAATAATCTCTGAATTGAACCCCGTTTGCCGCGCTTGTGAGGCGGCACGCGGATAAACAGAAAACCGCCCTGTTTCGCCTAAGGCGCACGGGCGGTTTTCTATTACAGGGAATTTGCCAATAACAGGTAGAGGATTTTAAGGGAAGCTAAGGGAAGCTAAGGGAAGCTAAGGGAAGCTAAGGGGGAAATTAAGGGGAGAATTTTAGGGGAGGGTTTGGAGGAAGCGGGCGACTTCTTCCTGTGTCTCCGGATTAACCTGTGCGAGTTTCAGCGCGGTTTCGCGCGCTTTGCCGTATTGTTTGAGATCGCGGTACAGCCACGCGAGAGTTCCAAGTATTTGAGTGTCATTCGGCTTTATCTGTGACAGCTTTTCATACGTGTCAGTCAATTTTGATTTATTGCCGGTGACGGAATATGCACGCGCAAGCTGGGTAAGTGAAATCAAAGATTCTGTTTTATAATTCCATTTGACGGCCTCGGCAATATCATGTTCCGCCTGTTCTTTTTGTTGAAGATATAATTCCGTTATTCCTTTCATCCACCAGCATTCCCCAAATTCCGCATTCAGAGCAAGACATCCCTCGCTTTTTCGTTTTGCTTCCCCATATCGTTCAGCAAGGATATCTGTCTGTATCCATTCAATATACACCTCCTGGCGCTTGGGACTAAGGATGTGAGCTTTTTGGAGGTATGAGTCAGCTTCTGCCAAAAGCCTTGAAGACATTTCTGTATTTCCTCTTGACTTTTCAATATCTGCGAGTCCATTTGTCAATTTCCCCAAAAGAATCCAGTTTCTTGTGTATGTGGGACGGAATGCTACAGCCTCCTTGAAACGTTCGTATCCTTTTTTCACTAATGCATATTTTTCCTCTCCTTCTATTCGTTCCCCGCATACGCTTAAAGCGTCAATATATTGCAGACGAACATATGTATTTAGAAAACTTTGCTCTTTTTGAAAGGCTTGATCAAATGTTCGCAATGCGGAACTGCACGCGTTTTTTTGCACATAATAATTTGCCCGGTTTATCTCTGTGTTTACAAGAAACGGCAGAATGTCAAATTTCCATAAGACCCAGAATGCAATAAGCAAGGTCACTGGGAATACCGCATATTTATATCTTTTGATCGCGTCAAAGATTTTGATTGAAGGATGATCATTTATGCTGTTTTGCTCCGACACATTTTCTTTCTCGTGTTCAAAGGAGAGACGCAGAACAAACGCAATTAAAAAGAAGAACATCAGATATGTGGAGAAGACATCAAACGCAAACATATTTGCCACAAGAAATGCGGCAAATGACGATTGAAGAGCATGCGCGAAAAACGTGCCAGACGTCCCAGCGCGCTTTATGAGGGAAAGTTGCCAGAATACGGCAACAAACAATACTCCGTATGCAAAGAGCGCAAATATTCCTTCCTGCATCGCAACATCAAAAATCATATTGTGTGCCCTATCCCACCAACTGATTTGAGAAAGAGCAGGAACTTTTGCCATTTTTGGAAGGCTTGGGTCGTAAAATTTGTCAAATCCAACTGCAAAATTTTCAGGCCCGTATCCCGTGACAGGACGCGCAAGAAACGCGTTCCAGCTTATCTTCCATGCAGAAATTCTACTTTCATCTGTTTGAAGTCCTTCCGTGAGAGTAAGTATTCTTCCGGTTGCATTGCGCAGCAGCGGGGGCAAAGTTTCATAGAAAGGGGTGTATATTTTCAGAATGTATAGAAAAACAATCACAGCTACACTGCTCGAAATAGCAGTTATTTTAAACAATTTTTTTTTGCCGGGATACGCAAAAAGAAACCAAAAAAAACCAATTCCAATTCCAAGCAGCGCGGAACGGGTTTGCGAAATGAAAAAAATGACTGCCAGAAAAAACGCGGCAGTTCCGGCATAAAAAATTTTTAAAGCAGTATATTTTATGCGAACGCAAAAAGAGATTATAGGAAAGATTAGCAAAAGAAGATACATTGCAAGGAAAATAGATCCTCCCACCGTAGAAGGAGGACGAGTCTCAGACCAGATAAAAAATGTGTGAAAAATGCCAAACTGCTGGAAAAGAGCAATCAGTGAAACTCCGATGCCCGTGACGACTGCAATGTTCCACGCTACGTTCCATGCATGTTTTGACAAAAACAAAAAAGCGGCAAATGAAAAAAGAATGAAACTGAGAAAATTCACAAATCCTCCGGATCTTGTTGGATCACCCCATAGGCTGAATACCGGATCTGTTGAAAACGCCGTAGCAAGCGCAAAGGAGCAAGCAAGAAACAGCAAAGCATATATGATGGTTTTCGCACTCCATGTTTGAAAATGCAGTTTGTGAGCTATAGTTTTCTCCAATTGCGGGTTGAAAAGAAACTGCCAAAGGAAAAACAGAAAAAGAAAGGAAACCACTATTCGCAACACAAATGTTTTGCCCCAATCAGGCGGAGCAAACCATGGGGGAAGATTAAGTAACGGAAGGACAAGAATAAGAAATATGCCTCCCGCATATACCCAAGATAAAGGCGTATGATATTTTAAGAGTCCCTTGTTTTTCATATTCGCCTATGATACAAAGAAACCATTCAAAAGACAACGAATTTTCCTTATGAAACACGCAGATCATCAACAAATCGGAATTTTAGGATACGGAGAAGTCGGGCAGGCAATCGCCAAATTTTATAACAATCCTCTTATTAAAGACCTTGCGAGAAATGATGGACTTAAAGGTGTGCATGTGCTGCATGTGTGCATTCCCTGGAGCAGCAGATTTTCTGAAATTGTCAAAAAAGAAATCAAAGAAATTAAGCCGCAGCTCACAATTATTCATTCAACCGTGGCACCCAGCACCACCAAGAAAATAGGCGGAGCTATTGTGCACAGCCCTATACGAGGGATTCATCCGCATTTGTACAAGGGCATTAAAACATTTGTGAAATACGTGGGCGCAGATGATCTAAAGACAGGAAACATGGCAAAGCGGCATTTGGAGTTAGTGGGCATGGGCAGCAAGGTGAACGTTGTTACTCCTTCTTTAACCACTGAATTGGGAAAGCTACTTGACACCACATACTATGGGCTATGCATTGCGTGGCATGCTGAAATGAAAGCCATATGCAACAAGTTCCGTGTTGATTTTCAGCACGCAGTGACAGATTTTAACGAAACCTATAATCAAGGATACACGTTGCTTGGAAAACGCAATGTGGTGCGGCCCGTGCTGTACCCCCCAACAGACGGCATTGGAGGACATTGCATCATTCCAAATGCCGAAATGCTGAAACAATATGTTCATTCTTGCGGCGTGGATTTTGTGTTACAGCATAAAACCAAGCGAAAAAAGAACGAGTAACTCTTTCTTGATCTATTATCTATTGTATGAAAACAATTATCCTTTGCGGCGGACTTGGGACACGCATGAAAGAAGAGACGGAATTTAAGCCAAAGCCCTTGGTGCTGGTTGGAGGGAGACCGATTGTATGGCACATCATGAAAATTTATTCTCATCACGGATTTCCTGAATTTGTGCTTGCACTGGGATACAGGGGAGACATGATAAAAGAATATTTTTTTCATTCCCGTATTTTTTTGAATGATTTTACGCTGAATGTTGCAAATGGAAACATGCAGTTTCATGATGGAGCGTCAAATGATTTTCAGATAACATTTTCCGACACAGGACTGGAAAGTGACACGGGAGAACGAATTTTGCGTTGCCAGAAATATATCACGGAAAACGAATTTATGGTTACGTATGGTGATGGAGTGACTGATCTCAACATCCAAGATCTTGTGGCGTTTCATCGCGCGCAGGGAAAGTTGGGAACCATTACCGGAGTGCATCCGCATTCAAAATATGGGCTTGTGGAAATCAATAAAGAAAACAGCACGGTGAAGCACTTTGACCAAAAACCTCTTTTATACGATTACGTGAGTGGAGGATTTATGGTGTTCAAAAAAGAAGCGTTTCAATATTTTGACGAGGGGAAAATGGAAAATGGGCTTATGAAGCTTGCGGCAATCAACCAGCTTTCCATCTACCGGCACGAAGGATTTTGGAAAGCCATGGATACATACCGCGAAATGGAAGACATGAATAGGTTATGGAGTGAAAGTAAACCATGGGCGATCTGGGAAAAACAGCGCAATCATAATGAATGACCTTCATACATTTTTTCAAGGGAAACGCGTTCTTGTCACAGGACACTCCGGTTTTATGGGGGCATGGCTTGCGTATCTCCTGATTCTTTTAGGGGCGAATGTTTCTGGCGTTGCTTTGAGGCCTCCCACCACTCCCAACTTATTCAGCATTTTAAAACTTCGCCGTTCTCTTAACCATTACATCGCTGACATACGAAACGCAAAAAAACTTCAGGATATATTTTCCGTGGAACGCCCCGAGATTGTCTTTCATCTTGCTGCCCAGCCCATTGTCCGGGAAAGCTATGAGAATCCGCTGTACACATTTGAAACAAACATTATTGGGACCGCGAATGTGCTTCATGCCATCAAAATGACTGCGAGCGTCCGGGCGGGTATTCTTGTGACGACTGATAAGGTGTATGAAGAAAATCTTGCGCGAAACGTGTATTTTCAGGAGCATCATCCGCTGGGCGGGCATGATCCTTACAGCGCGAGCAAGGCGGGAGCTGAGATTGTCATTCGTTCGTATATTCGTTCTTTCTTTACTCCAGATCAATTCGGCAAAACGCATGAGATTCTTGTGAGTTCTGCGCGCGTTGGCAACGTGCTTGGAGGAGGGGACTGGGCGAAAGATCGCATTATTCCCGATCTTGTCCACAGTGCTTCTGAAAACTGCACGCTTGTCATCAGAAACCCGGACTTTGTGCGCCCATGGCAGCATGTGCTTGACCCTTTGCATGGATACTTGCTTCTCGCAAAAAAACTTTGGGAGGGAAAAAAGGAATATGCTGGTGCATGGAATTTCGGACCCCGCCATTCCAGTTATTTGCCGGTTTGTCTTGTTGTTAAAAAAGCGCTTTCCCACATGCCCTTTTCTCCTTCCTTGGAAATACGCAGAAATGGACAAAAACGCGAGGCGCCATGGGTCGGCTTGCACACAAAAAAAGCAGAAACGCTTCTTGGCTGGCGTCCTGTTTTTGATTTTGATGAAACGATTCGCCATACGATGGATTGGTATGAGCATTTTCGCAATGAATCTGACATGATTGACGTAACAAACCAGCAGATTAGAGATTTTTTTGCGCAGGCGCTCCAATTGTCATGACAAATACTCCTTGCCGTCTTTGCGGCACTTCAATTATTCAATTCTTTTCATTGGGTCAGATGCCCTTGGTAAATAATTTTCTTCAAGACAGGAATAATTTTGTTTCTGAAAAAACATTTGACCTAAGCGTTGGCTTTTGTCCATATTGTTATCTGGTGCAGTTAATGCACACCGTTGACCCCAACGATCTTTTTTCTCATTATCTGTATTTTTCCTCTACGTCACAGTCGTTCTTGGAACACTGCAAAGAACTGGCATATTCTTTTGTAAAGAGGTTCCATTTGGGGCCAAAAAGTTTGATGCTTGAAATTGCGAGCAATGACGGGGCGTTTTTGCAGTATGTGAAGGAACTCGGCATCGGAATTCTTGGAGTTGATCCCGCGGCAAACATTGCAGAAGCCGCAAACCAGAAAGGAATACCAACGATTCCGGATTTTTTCAATCTTGCATTGGCAAAAAAATTAGCTGAAGAACAATCCGTGCAGGCTGACGTTATCTATGGAGCAAACGTTCTTGCCCATGTGCCTGACATTTTGGATTTTGTGCGCGGTGTGAAAACGGTGTTAAAACCCAATGGAACCGCGATCTTTGAGTTTCCATATCTCAAGGGTTTGATGGAAAATAAGTTTGACATTATTTATCATGAGCATGTCTTCTATTATTCGTTTCTTGCATTGCTCAATATTTTCCGTGCCGCAGACCTTGAGATTTATGATGTAGAAATGACTCCTCAACAGGGAGGATCGCTTTTGATTTTTGCCTGTCATCGGGGAGTATTTCCTATAGACAAACACATTGAGAATCTTCTTCAAAAAGAACGCACAGCCGGATTTCATTCCATTGACACATACAGGACAATGGGGCGCAATGTTGAAACGCTTAAAGTCAAGCTTCTTTCTTTGCTTGACCAGCTTAAAAAACAGGGCAAACGTATTGCCGCGTACAGCGCTTCGGCAAAAGGGAATATCCTGCTGAATTATTTTGGCGTAGGCAAACAGTATCTTGATTTTATTGTGGACAAATCGCCAGCAAAGCAGGGATTGTATACGCCAGGCACGCATTTCTTGGTGTGTCCAGTTGAGAAAATTTTTGAAGAAAGGCCCGATTATCTGCTGATTCTTTGTTGGAATATTGCAGAAGAAGTGATCCAACAGCTGGAAGAATACCAGAAGGCAGGCGGAAAGTTCATCATTCCCGTTCCCGAAGTAGTAGCTCGTTAAAAAAACAGAGAAACGACACAATGATGAAATTTTTAGAAACAAAAATACAAGGAGTCTATGTGATTGAACTGAAAAGAGAAGAAGATGAAAGAGGATTTTTTGCAAGGAGTTTTTGCCAGAGAGAATTTGAAGAGCGTAGTATTCCAATGCGCGCGGCGCAGTGCAATGTTTCAGGGAACAAGTTCAAGGGGACGCTCCGCGGCATGCATTATCAGGAAGCTCCGTTCGAAGAAGAAAAAATCGTAAGTTGTGTCAAAGGAAGAATCTATGACGTTACTGTAGATTTGCGCAAAGATTCTCCTATGAATCTTCAGTGGTTTGGAATTGAACTTTCAGCTGATAATCATACTGCTTTGTATATTCCAAAGGGATGCGCACACGGATTCCAGACATTGGAAAACGATAGTATTGTGTTGTATGTAATGTCTGAATATTATTCTTCGAAACACAGCCAGGGAGTGCGGTGGAATGATCCGGTTCTCAATATCTCTTGGCCTCTTTTCAATCCTATTCTTTCTGACAAAGACAGCCACTGGCCTCTTTTACCAAGGCAATAAGAGAGACTCCTTTGTCATTTTCTAAATAAGAGAACTGCGGTATACTGCTTTTTATGCAACACAAATTTATACCAGTCACAGGACCTTCTATTACCGCAAAAGAAGTGCGCTATGTCACGAGGGCTGCAAAAGACGGATGGAATGAAAACCATTCCAAGTATGTGAACGAGTTTAGCGAGAAGTTCGCGGCGTATGTGGGGCGCAGGTACGCGCTTCCAACCTCAAACTGCACGGGATCCTTGCATTTGGCATACAGAGCGCTTGGCATCAAGAAAGGGGACGAGGTGATTGTTCCCAACATTACATGGGTGGCAAGCATAGAGCCATTATGCTGGATTGGGGCAAGACTCGTGTTTGCCGATATTGACCCTGTCACATGGTGTATTTCTCCAAAGGATATTGAAGATAAAGTCACCAAGAAAACCAAAGCAATTCTTGTTGTTGATTTGTATGGCAGTATGCCTGATATGCAGGCTATTTTGCGCATTGCAAAAACTCACCATCTGTTTATTATTGAGGATGCGGCCGAAGCCATAGGATGTGAGTATCGCGGCAGGAAAGCGGGAAGTTTTGGCGATGTTTCCTGTTTCAGTTTTCATGGCTCTAAAACACTGACGACTGGAGAAGGAGGCATGCTACTTACGGATCATAAGGCAGTCATAGAGAAAGCGCGCTATTATAACGATCACTGCAAAGATCCAAACAAGCCGTTTTGGACTTTGGAAATCGGGTACAAGTACAAGATGTCAAACTTTCAGGCGGCGTGCGGGGTTGCGCAGTTAGAGCGCGTACAGCAGCTTATTCAGAGTAAAAGAGATATTTTTTCATGGTACAAAAAGGAATTAGGCGATATTCCGAGCGTCCAGTTGAATGCTGAGCCCAAAAACACATTCAATTCATATTGGATGGTGACAGCAGTATGGGACAAATCATACTGTATTAGCAAAGGAGATATGATGAAAAAGTTTGAAGAATATAACATACAAACAAGACCTTTTTTCTATCCTCTTACTGCCATGCCCGCTGTGTTTCTAAAACATCCAAAAACACCTGTTGCGGAGGATATTTCTTCCCGCGCCGTCAACTTGCCGTGCGGGCAGCACTTAAGCAAAAAAGATGTTGCATATATCTGCCGTTGCTTTATACAGATTCTACACTCATGCAAAAAAACATTTTAATTGCCGGTATTGGAGGAGCTTCTTTGGGAACAGAGATTTTTAAAAATCTTCAGCTTGCGGGGTATACCCGCATATACGGGACAGATATTTCCCCGTACGCGTTCGGTTTGTATCAGGACGGATTTTTGAAAACCTATCTTGCGGATACAGACAAGTATATACAAGATATACTTAATCTCTGTGTACAGGAACGTATTGATGTGGTGATTCCGGGAGGAGAGAGCCCCCTTACTTTGCTCAACCAACACCGAGCGCTTTTTTATGAGAAGGGTGTTTTGCTGGCAATGAATTCAGAAAAGGTCATTAAACTTTGCACTGACAAACTGCGTTTGTTCGCGTATCTGCAGAAGAATGGCATTCCGGCGCCAAAGACCGTGGAAATAACCAATGAAGCTATATTGAAGGACTTGCCGTACCCGGGCATTCTCAAACCTTCCAAAGACAGCGGAGGAAGCGTGTTTGTAAGTGTGGTGCACGACGCAAAAGAAGCCCAAATGCTTGCAGATCAAATGATGAAAAGCGGAAGACAGCCTTTGTTTCAGGAATATCTGCCGGTAACCGAAGGAGAGTATTCATTCAGCGTGTTGTCAGCTCCGTCCGGAGAATTATTCGGGGGCATTGGAATCAAAAAGAATTTTGACGCCAAACTGATGTACACATTTAAATCTGACACCGCCTTGATTTCCAGCGGATACAGTCACGGGTTTATCAGCGGATTTCCGGAACTTTTTTCTCAGGTATCCCGTATTGCAAAAGTGCTGGAAAGCCGCGGACCAATAAACATTGAGGGCAGGGTTGTGAACGGCCAATTTTTTCCATTTGAAATTAATCCAAGATTCAGTGCCACAACTCATTTGTGGGCTATGGCCGGTTTCAATGACGTGGATTACTGTATCCGGTTGTTTTCCGACACGCCGATTTCTGAAAAACCGTCCATCAGGGAGGGTTTTTACCTGCGTTCATTAACCGAGAAATTTATTCCAAAAGAGAACATCAAAAAACAGATCAATGAGTAAAAAAGGATACAGAAATGTCAATGTTTTTCCATAAAAGTCGGGAGATCTGGAAAAATCAGGGCACATACATTCTTCCCGCAAATGAATTCATTGAACCTGTCATTGCGCGCGGCAAGGGCTCTTTTGTTTGGGATGCTGACGGGAACAAATATCTGGACTTCAACGGCGGGCAGTTTTGCCTGTGTTTTGGCCACAGCTATGCTCCCTTCATTAAGGCAGTGAACCAACAATTGAAGATAATCATTCATACCAATACGAACACCCTTTCAGATATTGTGTTTAATGCCCTGCAGACACTTATTGGGACTACAAACAAAGCATTTTCCGCCGGCATCCTTTTATCCACCGGGGCTGAAGCGGTGGAGTTTGCATTGCGGTTTTCAAAATCACTGCGCAAGAAAGAAAAACTTGTTTTTATCAACGAGGGATACCACGGTTTGTCGCTCGGCGCTCAAAGCGTTTCCACATTCGGAACATGGGCGGTCCCGAAAGTGCAGGGAACGTTTGGCGTTCCTGTTCCCAGAACCCCTGCTGAAGCTGATTCGTCGCTTGAACGCATGGAAGAGATTTTGAAAGAAAACCAGAGCGATATTGCAGCCTGTATTATGGAACCCATATTGGGAGCCGGAGGCATGATTTTTCCTCCAGTGGAATTTTTGAGGAACATACGAGCTCTGTGCGATAAATATGGGATTCTGTTGATATTTGATGAGTGCCAGACTGGATTCGGAAGAACAGGCAATTGGTTTGCGTATCAAACATTTAATGTGGTTCCGGATGTGCTGATTTTTGCCAAAGCAGGAGGGGCTGGCATCCCTGTTTCTGGGGTTTTGTTTCCTGAAACACTTGCGCAGGACATGCGAAAGGGAACACTGACACACTTCAGCTCGCATCAAAATGACCCGTTGTCTGCTGGTGTCCTGCTGTTTGTCGTTAAAGAGATAGAGAGAAAAGATATTCTAGAAACAGTGAAAAAATCTGGTTCAATATTTCTTGAACATCTGTACGGCATTGCTTCCCGCACTTCAGCTCTTGTGAATCCTCGCGGAGTTGGTTTGATGGTCGCATTTGATCTGGCAGAAACGCTTTTTACGGATACAAAAAATGCCGGACGCGAGCTTGTGCATAATCTTCTTTTACGGGGGATTATCATACAGTGCATCAGCCGTGGCAGGACGTTTCGCGTGATGCCGAATTTTCTGATATCGTCAGGCGAGATCGCTTTTTTTGCAGAGCAGCTGGAAGAAGCGCTCAAAGAAGTTTCCAATGAATAATTTTACTTTTTACAATCCTACGAAAATTGTGTTTGGCAAAGGAACTATTGCCAAGCTTTCAGAACTTGTTCCTTCGGGAGCAAAGATTTTCATGTTGTATGGAACAGGTTCCATTGAACACAATGGAGTGCAAGACCAGCTGATGTCTTCCATAGGAGACAAGGTCGTGGTTCAATATGGAGGCATAAGGCCCAATCCCACGCATGAGCAGTGCATGGAAGTGCAGAATGAAATACGGCAAAGCGGCGCAAACTTTATTCTTGCCGTTGGCGGCGGATCGGTGATTGACGCTGCAAAATATCTCGCGGTTATCTCTCAGCTTGATTCTCCTGAATTTGCATGGGACATGGTGGAGAGCAAAAAGCCGGTTGCCCGCGCGCTGTCTATCGGAGTCGTGCTGACAAAACCGGCATCGGGCTCAGAAATGAACGGCAACGCAGTCATCTCGCATGAGGAGAAAAAAGAAAAGCGCTCTCTGAAGAGCGAGAAGCTGTTTCCCCTCTTTGCTGTTTTAGATCCGGAAACAACAAAGACTCTTTCTTCAAGACAGCTCGCGCATGGAGTGGTGGATGCGTATTCCCATGTTATTGAACAGTATCTCACCTTTCCCGTAAATGCTCCTCTTCAGGATGGATTTTCAGAAAGCATTCTCTCGGTACTGTTTGCGTTGGGATCTGCTTGTGTACAGCATCCTTACGATTTTGATGTGAGGGCGAATATAATGTGGGCGGCGACCTGCGCGTTAAACGGATTTATCGCGTGCGGAGTGCCTCAAGATTGGAGCTCTCATTTCATCGCGCACGAACTGACCGCGGAATACGGCATGGTGCACGCAGACGCGATAAGCGTTGTACTTCCCGGAGTTTTGAGCTATATGAGACATGAAAAGAAAGAGAAGCTTGTTCGTTATGGCAGGAATGTGTTCGGTTTTTTCGGCGCATCGCATGATGAGATTGCCGCAAAGGCCATTGAGAAAACCGAAGAGTTTTTTTTGTCGCTTGGCCTGCAGGTCCGTCTTTCAGATTTTGGATTAGGGCGGGAAGCAGCTGATGTCATTTCAAAAAAAATAGGAAGATATCCTCTGCAAATTGGAGAAAAAAAGAATATTGGAGAAAAAGAAGTGCGGGAAATTCTTTTATTGCGAGTTTAAAAACTATGAAGACACGTGATCGTTTTGAAGAAGAAAAACGCAACGATATCGTTCAGATGGGTCGCAGCGCGCGCTTGCAAAAGATGGGTATGGAGTTTCTTGAAGAGACTGTCAAGTATCGCTATTCTTATCATTTTACATGGCTTGGAAGGCCAATTATCCAATACCCTCAGGATATTGTTGCCATGCAGGAAATTATATGGGACGTAAAGCCGGATTTAATTATTGAGACTGGCATTGCGCGCGGAGGATCTTTGATATTTTACGCTTCTCTTTTAGAGTTGCTCGGCAAGGGAACAGTGGTTGGCATTGACATTGATATACGGGCACACAACCGCAAAGCAATTCAAAACCACAAACTTTCAAAAAGAATCACTATGATTGAAGGTTCGTCCACGGACGAGAAAGTCGTTGGCAAGGTTGCAGCCATAGCAAAACGGCACAGCAGCATTTTTGTATGCCTGGATTCTCTTCATACCCATGAGCATGTTCTGCAGGAGCTGAAACTGTATTCTCCTTTTGTCACGAAAAACAGCTATCTTGTGGTATTTGATACTGGCATTGAATACATGACAAAAGGATTTTTCAAAGATCGTCTGTGGGACAAAGGCAATAATCCAAAAACAGCCGTTGATGAATTTTTAAAGCATAATAAAAATTTTGCCCTTGACAGAGCTATTTCAGACAAACTGCTTATCACCGCGGCGCCCGGCGGATACCTTCTGCGGATTCGGTAGCGTTTTTCTCTGCGGAAACATGACGCCCCACTTTTTTGTTTGACGTCTTTGTTTTTTATGTCCAGACTTTCAAAAAATATCATCTTTAATCTTTTCGGTCAGGGAATGCTTGTGCTGTTGAGCTTTGTCGCGGCGAAGTTTATTTTTGCCAAGCTTGGACAGGACGCCCTTGGCATCATTTATTTTGCATTGATGCTAAACAGCCTTCTTGTCGTGTTTTTGGAAATGGGCATTTCTTCAACCATGACTCGCGAAGTTTCCCGTTTTGCGCGCGAAGATCCAGCGTATGTCAAAAAGCTGATTCAAACAAGCTCGTTTCTTTATTGGTGCGCATATTTCACGTTTGCCCTTCTGCTGTATGGAGCAGCTCCTTTCATTGCGGAACATTGGATTTCTTTGAGCACGATGAGTGTCCAAACAGCGGTATCAGTTATTAGAATTGCCGGAGTAGCCGCTCTTTTGGCTTTGCCACAAATTCTCTATGCGAGCATTTTTCGTGGCATTCAGCGCATGGAATTTAACAATGGAATTGATGTTATCATTAGTATTATACAGCAGATGGGGATTATGATTCTTGTATTGCGGGGAGAGGGGGTCATACAGGTCAGTTATTTCATTGTGGCGTCTTCTGTGCTTGGAATTTTGTTTTATCTTGCTGCGCTTAGCAGATTTTTTCACTGGAGCTGGCTGATTCCGCAGTTCGTACCAGCCATTATCAAAAGGATTTCTGGATACGCTTCTTCCATGATGCTGATTTCAGTGCTTGGAACGGTGTACCGGCAGATTGACAAAGTGCTTTTAAGCGTGTTTCTTCCCATTGGCGCGTTTGGATATTATTCAACCGCATATCTTGGGCTTTCCAAGGGCGGATTTTTTGCAGATTCTATTTCTCAAGCGGCATTTCCCTCATTTTCCGCACTTTTTCAGGAACAGCGACGCGAAGATCTCAAAATTCAGTACCGCCGGCTCCAAACTCTCACGTGCGTTGTTGCTGCGATTATTTTTTCAGGTATCTTATATGCCGCTTTTCCGATCTTCACATTCGTGTTTACTCGGGAGATCGCCCAGCTTCTTTTTTTGCCGCTTGCGCTTCTTTCCGTTGGATTCTTTATGCATGAAACCGTGAAAGTTCCATATTTTTTTTCTCTTGCGGTTGGGAGGCCTGATATTACCCTGAAAATGAATTTTGCCGCTTTATTTGTCGTACTGCCCCTGAATATCCTGCTGATTTATTATTTTGGATTTATAGGAGCAGGGCTTGCATGGATTGTGTACCATATATTTATCTACGGATACGCAATACTCCGCGTATGCAAAGAGTGTCTTCAGATTTCTCCAAAAGAGTGGTATGTGCAGGTGCTAAAGACTTTTGCGGCCGCGGTTGGCGCGTATGGATCTGCTGGTTTTTTTGCGTGGTATGTGTTTCATGCGTCGCTCTTGCCGCTTGCGGGAATGTACCTTCTTGCGACCGCCGCGTTTCTTTTGATTGTCTATGTATATATTGACCGAAAGCTGATAGAAACAACAATGGCGTTTGTTTTGCATCGCATGCCAAGATTTACGCGATAATTTTTGTTGTATGATTTTTCGTGAACATATTATTTTATTCATCGTCATTGTTGCAGTTTCTTCTGTGCTTTTGCTGAGTAGTTCCTACGCGGCCGCAGTTTTTTTTGCTTTCAGTTTTCTTTTTCTGTGTTTGAAAGCCGCAATGGGAAAGTCTCTGCATTTTAGCATTATCACTATTCCTTCGCTGTTTATGTTTTCGTATTTCGTGCTTATGTCTCTTCCTTCGCTGTATTGGTTTTTCCGTTCAGACAGTTCCGCACGCTTCACATACTTGTTGGCCGTGCAGTCTGTGTTGGTAATGTTTCCTATAGGGATGGCGCTTGCAATGGCGGCGCGCCGCAGAGGTTTTTCATCTGCGCGCACATTTCTTTTTGGCTCTTTTGAGCCGGCAAAAACAGATGGCATGTTTTTTCCTCTTTTTCTTTTTTTTCTTCTTTTTTCTCTTCCAGTTCTCGCCCTCTATTTTTTTTATGCCCCCCATGTCCAGCTTGTGGAGACGTTCCGGAATTCCGAAGCCATAGACGCTACAGTTTTTCGTTTTGCCGAAAACGCGCTTCCTGAATTTCTTCAGCTTGCCTTTGAATTTTTGCGACGGTTTGCTTTGCCTTTCTCCACGTTTTACGTGTTTTTTATCGCAAAATCCGGCAAACCGTCATGGAAAATCAGTTTTTGGCTTTTGTTTATATTCAGTCTTATTGTCAGCTCTTTGACACTTGATCGCGCAGAACCCGTCGCATTGTTTGGCATGCTGATTGTCGCACATCTTTTAGCAATGCGGTCTTCATTTTTTGAACTTGCAAAAAACAGGAAACTTCTGGGTGTTTTGGTCCTTGCCATGGCGGCGGGAGGGCTTATTTCAATCTTTCAATATCAGGGAGTATTTTCTTTCCAAAAAACGCTTCAAACAACATGGTATGTGTTCAGCTCGCGAATTTTTCTCAGCCCCTCATTTATGGCGCTTCGGGCGTTTCACGAATTTCCCGATATTACTCCTTTTTTATATGGATCCTCCATTAAACTAGTCGGTTTTGTCACAAGTTTACGCACAACCGCGTATTATCCGGCAACTTTTGTGGGAGATCTATGGAGAAATTTTGGATTTCTTGGGGTGTTGGTTGGATCAGCCGCGCTTGGATTTTTTTTCCAGTATGTCCAGGACGCGTTTTTTCTGAAAAGAAACGCCGTATCACTCAGTCTGTATGTTGTGTTTCTTTTGAACGCGATTTGGCTGATTTTCGGCAACGCGTTTGGCACTGTTTCCATCGCAACCTTTGTTTTTGGACTGATGCTTTTGTATGTGGTACGATTGACAATTCATCGTGCGCCCGTTCAAGTCGTGTAGCTGATTGTAAAAATTTGGCTGATTATATATTTCCATGGAAAAAGTTTCCATTGTCATACCAACAAAAAACAGAAGCCATTTGCTGGAATTCGCGCTTAAGAGTGCGCTTGCACAAACATATCCCGACATTGAGATTGTTGTGTGTGACAACAATTCAAAAGACAGCACGCGTAGGATTGTGGAAAAATACAGCGACAAAAGAGTTCTTTACATCAATACTTTTCGCGATCTTCCAATGTCTGAAAATTGGGAGTTTGCGCTTGGCCGTGCGACAGGAGAATATATCGCGTATCTTACCGACGACTCGTATTTTTTTCCTGAAACAATAGAGATTGTTTTGCGGGAAATGAAGAAACAGAAAACGCTGGTTGCGGTATGGAAACATTGCGCGTATTTTAGTTCAGACTGGAAAGAATCCGGCCGCACGAACATCGTGTATGTTCCAAACGTAACAGGGAACTCTATTCTCATGAACAGCCGTGAGAATTTAGGGCGTTTGTATGGCCTTGACGAGAGCGTTACAATCCTTATTCCCAAGTCTTTGAATTCCATGTGCCACCAATCCGTTATTGAAAAGGTCCAAAGCGTTCAGGGTGCATTTTTTCTTCCTCCCTGCCCCGATTATACATCAGCCGCGGCAGTGCTGTTCAATACAAACGCCTATACGCTCATTGACGCGCCTTTGTATCTTGATGGAGTTACCCCTTTCAGCATTGGGGCGGTTTCAAGTTTTAACCTTGGGAAGAGTTCACAAAATTATAATCAAGAATTTAAGAACGGATTTCAGGAAGCGAACTTTTTGGGAGTTCCCACGTCAGTATCCAATATCGCAAAAGGGCTGGAAAAAGTGGGAGCCTATTATCCAAGTGCCGCGCCTTCCATAAATCTGAAGGCCCTTCTCTGCGGCATGGCAGATCGCCTTACCAAAGCGGGGCTTCAAGGCGCCCGTGTTCGGCAATTTTGGACTATCTTGAATGAATACACAGTACGGCAGCCTTTTTCAGTGCGCTTGAGATACGCGGTTCAAAAGTGTATTTCTTTCATGAAGTGGAGCATTGTGAAATGTATTCGTGTGTTTCCGGCGCTTGAATACGCGGAACAGCTGAGAAGCATGAGAATTTTGCGTGGAGAACGCTGGGGATTCCAGACGATAGAAGAGTGTGCGTCTGTCCTTCAAAAAAAACGTCTCATTCGTTTTCCCTACTCACAAGAACTGTGCGCCAACTATAAAAACTATACTATCTTTTTTATATGAAATTATTATTTTTTTCTCTTTTTGTTTTATTTCCTCAAACTGTGCATGCGTATCTTGACCCCGGGACCGGAAGCATGCTGCTTCAGATTCTGATGGCTGGGGGCGCCGGAATTTTTTTGCTTGTAAAAATTCTGTGGAGAAAAACCAGGCAGAAATTCCGGAACACAAAAAATAAATGATAGCTGTCATTTATGTATGGAAAAATTACCAGGTTCGTTTAAAGATCCTGCTGGATCTGTGTATATTCACGAGGGAAGAATTCTGCGCGTTGTTGCGAAAAGCGCAAGACAGGACTGGAAAAAATTTCAGAGCTCCAGTCTTTTCTTAGAACTTCAGCAAACAGAGTATCTTCAAAAAACCGTTCTTCTTGATTCCAGCGAAGCCCCGCGTCTTGAAGGCGTCGTTGATGTCCTTGAGCATACGTCATTTCCCGTGATTTCATATCCTTTTGAATGGAGTTTTTCCATGTTGAGAGATGCGGGGCTTTTTCATTTGGAGCTTCTAGTGTATTGTCTTGAACGCGGATTTATTACCAAGGACGGATCAGGTTACAATATTCAGTTTGTAAATGGCAAGCCTTTGTTTGTAGACCCTCTTTCTTTCATAGAATACAGAGAAGGTGATCCGTGGGTTGGGTTTGCACAATTTTTCCGGCATTTTCTTTTTCCTCTCATGATCAGTGCATATACACGCATTCCGTTTCATCCATTATTGCGAGATAAATTGGACGGAATAGATATTCGCCTTACCCGCCGTTTTTTTTCATGGTGTGACGCATTCAAGCCCGGAGTACTTCTCTATGTGTTGATACAAGATTTACTACAGTCCGGATTTGAAAATGCGCAAGAAAGCCTCGCGCATTTCATTTCTTCTTCGCACGTTCTTCAGAAACGTTCTTTGCTTCGTATGGTACAGAATATGCAGTCTTTGCTCCGTTCGTTTCCCATTCCGCGTTTTTCTTCCCAATGGGAACATTACATGGAGAACTGCGCGTATTCATCTGTTGATTCTAAAGAAAAAAAAGAATTTATTGAGCGCGCCGTGGCGCAGGTTCGTCCGGACTTTCTCTGCGATATCGGAACAAATACAGGGGAGTACGCGTTGTGCGCAGCTCATTATGCGAAGAATGTCGTTGCTGTTGACTTTGATTATCAGGCTGTGGACGCGCTGTACCGCCGCGCTATGGCAGGAGGTGTACACAATGTCCTTCCTCTTATTGTTGACTGCTTGAATCCTTCCCCGGCGCTTGGATGGAAGCTTCAGGAGCGTCTATCATTCTTTGAAAGGGTGCGTCCCGACATGGTTCTTGCCCTCGCTTTCATACACCATATGGTCATCGGAGCAAACATTCCTCTTGAAGACTTTATTGATTGGCTTTTGCGTTTTGCTCCTGTTGTTGTGCTGGAATTTGTGGATAAAAAAGATCCGAATGTTTCTCTGCTACTTAAAGACAAAGAAGACACGTATGCTGATTATACGCAAGAGTCGCTGGAACGGATAGTTTCTGCGCGCGGTTCCATTGTGCGGAAACGCGAGCTTTCATGCGGCACCCGCATTCTCTATTTTATTCAAAGAACCGTATGAAGTTTTCCATGCATCGCTTTTTTCTTTTTCTGCAGAGAGAAAGCACGCAATCGTTTTTTCTGTATCTTGGTTTTGTCAATTTTATTCTTGCGTTGCCCGCCGCGAATATTGCCATTAAAAATGATTCTTTTCGTATGATAGGCGGATGGTCGTGGCATACATATTCGCTTTTCCTTTTTTTGTTTCTTTTTGCGCCTGCTTTCCTCAACTGGGGGATTGAGCGCGCGCTCCGCGTAAAACATGCTCTCTGGGGTTTGCGGTTCCGGCACTGTTTGTTTCTTGGAGGAGGTGTGCTGTTTTGGACTCAGCTTACCGAGTACCATATTAATCCTTTCTTGAAGGGGACATTTTTTTTGCCAGACAGAGAACGGCATGTATTGCTTTTGATTGGAGCTCTTACATTTCTCTTTTTGATTTTTCTGCTAAGAAAATATCTTGCCGTACTTTTTACGGTTTTTGCGCCCGTTACGCTACTGATGGCAGGCCTGCTGGGTTTTCAAACTCTTCAGTCTGGAAGCGTATTGCAAGGCGCGCCAGGCAAGGAAGCGATAAGAAGCGATATTCCCGTGTATCTTTTGGTGTTTGACGGATTGTCGCTTGAACGGCTCATGGAAAAAGATCAAATCAACGCGGCGCTGTTTCCGACATTCGCAAGAATTTCGCGAGAATGGACGTGGTACCGCAATGCCACGACGAACGGTGCTTCCACCATACCCGCGCGTTCCATGATGTTTTCTGGAAGATATGTTCAAAAGAAGCGTTTTGATATTCTTGGGTATTCCGATAATTTATTGTCAAAGATGGGGAATATATTCTTTACAACTTCACTGGAAGATGCCAGCTTTTCTTCCGATTTTCATCGTGTTTCTTCGCGTTCCTCAGTATCATTATTAAAAAATCTTGCAGAATCCTATCTTGAAGTTTCCCTTCCTTCTCCTTTGCGTCCTTATGTTCTGGACACCTTGCTTTCTTCATGGAAATTTGACTGGAGGGGAGAAATCCCAAAAGACCACCAGGGGAGCAAGAGAGATTATTACGGAAAAAACATGGAAAAGATATTTGATAATTTTGCGCAAGCCGTTTCCAATGCAGAATACGCAAAAGGAAAGCTTTTTGTGCTTTGGTCCATGCTTTCCCATTTTCCCTATGTGTTGAACGAGGATGGAACAATCCATGATTCTTTTTCTGTTTCATTTGAAGTTGGAATGAACGCGGAAAAAAGGAGTGCAGTTGAAAAAAATTATGTCAAATCGCTCCAGAATGTTGACCGCCTTCTGGGGCAATTTTTAACGCGTTTTCAGGAGAACGGTTTGTATGAACAAGCGGTGATACTGGTTACGTCGGATCACGGAATCAGCGATACAGGAGATAACTCTCAAGTGGACAAACAAGTTGCCGCCATCCCTTTCTTTTTGAAAATTCCTGGATTGCAAACAGGGCCAAGCGATCGGGATGTGCAAACTGTGGACGTGACTACCACGCTTTTGGATGCAGTTGGACTTTTGCCGTCTCCGTCTCCGTACGATGGACAATCGTTGCTGGAGCCGTATACGAAGCGCGACAAACTGATGTTTGCTTTGGGAACAGCCGGATTCTGGACGCTTGAAAGCGACGGAGTTTGGAAGTATAAAAAATAGTAATTCCTGCGGCAGAGCCGCACGTGTTTTTGCGGGAAAACATAATTTTTTGAACTATGGCAAAAACTGTTTCCATTATTATTCCTGCCCGAAATGAGGAAAAATTTATTTCTCAATGCCTTGATTCTCTTCTTGTGAACGATTATCCCAAAAATCTGCTTGAGATTTTTGTGGTGGATGGCATGAGCGAAGACCGCACCAAAGAGATTGTTTTCTCATATACCGAAAAGTATCCCTTTTTACACCTTCTTAAAAACCCGAAACAAATCACGCCTGTTGCGTTGAATATAGGTGTGAAAGCAGCAAAAGGAGATCTCATTATGCGCGTTGACGCTCATGCGACCTATGCGCCAGATTATATTTCCAAATGCGTTCGGTATCTTGAACAATACCAAGCGGACAATGTGGGGGGAGTCATTCAGACGGTTCCCGCAAATAACTCGACGCAGGCCCTTGCGATTTCCCTGTGCCTGTCACACCCTTTGGGAGCAGGAAATTCCCGCTTTCGCACGGGAACGGATGAGCCCGTGTGGTCAGATACCGTGTTTGGAGGATGCTATAAACGAGAGGTGTTTGAAAACATCGGCCTCTTCAATGAGCATCTGGCGCGGTCGCAGGATATGGAGTTTAATCAGCGACTTACAAAAGCAGGAGGAAAAATTCTTTGCGTGCCTGACATTTCAGCATCCTATTATCCAAAAGCGACGATAGGGAGTTTTTTTCTTCATAATATCAAAGACGGGATCTGGGCGATTTATCCATTAAAGTTCACTCGTACTCTTTTGCGCCCTCGGCATTATGTCCCTTTGGCATTTGTGGGAGCGTTTGCCGGGTCTTTTATTCTCGGACTGTTTTCATCATTGTTTTGTCTGCTGTTCTTTTTTGGCCTTGCGCTGTATGCCGCTGCTGTCTTTTTTATTTCTTTGAATGTCGCGAGAAAAGTGAAGAATTTGCGGCTTTTGCTATTTTTGCCTTCGGCATTTGCGGCAAGGCATTTTGGATACGGCATTGGTTCTTTCATCGGCCTTTGGAAATTAGCATGGGATAAAAAATTAACGAAATAGTATGGCACAATTGCAACCCGAAGGCTTTTTGGAAAAAAGAAAGCAGGAAGAGCGCGAATTTCACAACAAAATCAGGGATGAAAAGCTGAAGGAACATAAAACTGATTATCAGCATCTGACTTCTAATAAGAAGTTTTATTCCGTGGAGCGGGCAAGTAGGACATTTTTGAATGCGTGGTTGATAGAACACGGGAGGGGCAAAGTTGTGCTGGATTACTGCTGCGGAAACGGAGAAACCTGTGTGTTTTTGGCAGAGCATGGAATTCAGGCGGTCGGTATTGATATTTCAGACCTTTCCGTTGAAAACTGCAAGAAGATTGCCCTGGCTCGCGGAGTTCAGCATCTGACTTCTTTTTTTGCCATGGACGGGGAAAACATGATATTTCCGGATAATTCATTCGATATTATTTCGTGCATAGGCGTGCTGCACCATTTGGATACGAAAAAAGCGTTTTATGAGTTAGCAAGGATATTAAAACCTGACGGAAAAATCATTTGTAATGAGCCACTTGTGTATAACCCAATTTTTCAGCTTTACAGACGGCTTACTCCTCAGTTGCGGACCGCGTGGGAAGTAGAGCACATTCTGCGCAAAAAAGATTTTAACAACGCGCGCGAATTTTTTGAGAACATAGAATTCAGATTTTTTCATTTATTTACACTGTGCGCGGTTCCATTCAGAAACACGTGCATCTTTTTTCCACTTCTTTCTTTTTTTGAGGCGGTAGACAACATCGCGCTTCGCATTCCCGGAGTCAAGTGGCTTGCGTGGCAGGTGATTTTTATTCTTTCAAATCCTAAAAAATAACAATATATCATGTGTATGAAAAGACTTCTTGATATCGTTATGTCTTTTACAGGATTGCTTGCGCTCGCTCCCGTGTTTTTAGTTATTTTCATTTTGATTAAAATTTCTTCGGAAGGGCCTGTGTTTTACCGTGGAGTGCGGGTTGGAAGGGGCGGGAAATTATTCCGCATGTTCAAGTTTCGCACCATGGTGCAAAACGCCGATCAGATTGGGGGGCCTTCCACCGCGGGAGATGACGCAAGGCTCACAAAAGTCGGCATTGTGTTGAGAAGATTTAAGCTTGACGAGCTTCCCCAATTAATCAATGTGCTGAAGGGAGAGATGAGCCTCGTGGGTCCAAGGCCTGAAGTTCCTTTTTATGTGAACATGATGACAGAAGAGGAAAAAAGGATTATCCTGTCTGTGAAGCCTGGCATCACGGATTTAGCGTCTCTGTGGAATATTGACGAGGGAGCTGTGTTGCATGGAAGCCCCGACCCTGAAAAAACATATCAGGAAAAAATCTGGCCGGAAAAAAAGCGGCTTCAGATGAAATATGTAACGGAACAATCGTTTGCTGGGGATTTAAAAATTATTTTTCGCACACTGAAAGATATTATTTCATAATCATGCTTTCAAAAACCGCGCTTGTGAAATTGTACAAAGCAATGGTTCGCATAAGGGAATGCGAGGAGAGTTTGGTGGAGCTGATTCAGCATGGCGTTATCAAGACTCCATGCCATTTGTACAATGGCGAGGAAGCTGTTGCTGTTGGCGTGTGCGCCGCGCTTTCCCGGCATGATGTTGTGTTTGGCAATCATCGCTCTCACGGCCATTATCTTGCCAAAGGCGGAAGCATGAACGAGCTTGTCGCTGAAATCTATGGCAAAGAAACAGGATGCTCGGGCGGACGGGGAGGGTCTATGCATGTGACAGCTCCACAAGCCGGATTTTTAGGGTCAGTTCCCATTGTCGCCGGGACAGTCGCGCTCGCCGTAGGAGCCGCGTTAAGTTTCCAAATCAAAAAACAAAAGCGCGTCTCGGTGAGTTTTTTCGGAGACGGCGCGACGGGAGAGGGAGTTTTGCACGAGTCTTTGAACTTTGCCGCGTTAAAAAAACTTCCCGTTATTTTTGTGTGCGAAAACAACCTGTATTCAACCCATTTGCCGCTTGGCGAGATACGGGCGCAAGACAACATTTGGGAGGCGGCAAAACCGCTAAAAATGCTCTCCATACGGGTGGACGGCAATGACATCTTCAAAGTGCATAAAGCCGCTTTGCAGGCAGTCGCGTTTTGCAGGACAGGGAAGGGTCCTGTGTTTATTGAATGCCGGACATACCGCTTGCGGGGACATGTGGGGCCGGATGACAACATTCAGGGTTCGCACACTGATATTCGCCCCCAGAAAGAGCTGGATGCATGGAAGAAAAAAGACCCGATCAGCCGTTTTGCAAACTATCTTGTTTCCAAAAAACTCGCCTCTGCAAAAGAGCTGAGCCGCATTGACGGCGGCGTGAAAAAAGAAGTGGAACGCGCGCACGAGTTTGCGAGAAAGAGCCCGTATCCGCCAGCTGGCAACCTTCACTGCTATATCTATGCCAAGTAGAAAACTTTCCTATAGTTTGGCAATCAACGAGGCTCTGCATCAGATGATGAAGAGCGATGATTCTGTGTTTCTTGTCGGGCAGGGCGTGAAAAGCCCGTGGTATGTGGGCAACACATGCGGAGGATTATTGGAGGCGTTCGGGGAAAGGCGCGTGATTGACACTCCTGTGTCTGAAAACTCAATGACGGGAGCGGCGGTTGGAGCCGCGATTGCCGGCATGAGGCCGGTTGTGGTGCATCCGCGCATGGATTTTATGATGTATGCAATGGACCCTATTGTGAACGAGGCGGCAAACTGGAGCTATATGTTTGGAGGCAGGTCGTCCTGTCCGGTTGTCATTTGGGGAATCATCAATCGGGGAGGGGAGCAGG
>CAYYFJ010000005.1:0-25278 GCA_964471385.1 uncultured Candidatus Saccharibacteria bacterium | reverse complement strand
TAAGGAACTCCCTAAAATCATTGAACTCATGCGCTAACTATAGTATGTAGAACCAAAGTTAGCAAGTGCGTATACTACAGTTATCAACTATGAAACGAGAAGTTTTAATAAAATTTGGCAAAAAAGTCCGCGCCGAGCGCGGTAAGCTTCGTTTTTCGCAGGAAGAACTTGCATCACGAGCCGGTGTGCACCGGACCTATATCGGCATGATCGAAAGAGCGGAAAAGAACATTACGCTTGAAAACATAGAAAAGGTTGCAAAAGCTCTTAACTTAAAACTGTCGGATTTTTTCCGCGATTTTTAATATGAAAGTAATATCTTTTGCAAAATTTTCTGATCATTTTGAGCAAAGCTTCAAAGACAAGCCATTGGTAATTCATAGTGTCCTGGCCAACATTTTTTCCATGCGGATTATTGGAAATAAAACTCATGGTGATCTCGCAGAAATTGCGCTGACCGAATATATCAATCAATTCGTGGATGGTTTTTCTGCTCGGCACACCGGGAAAGAAAAATTTCGTGCCAAAGAGCACGAAGAAGATATTAGGGTTAAAGATTTACAAAATGGAGAAGAAATACCCATTAGCGTAAAAACTTACGGCTTTGGGCCGTTACAACTTTCAACCAACAAGGATAGCTCGATGTTCTCGTTTTTGAGGAAAACAGTTGGTGATGGAGAGGTTAAAGATGTTCAACAAATAAAGAAGATTTTAGGGAATCCGTGCTTCGCAGATTTTAACGGCGTAAATGTTTTACCATTGATTTATAACGAAAAAGCGATGGCCTTTAAGGTTATAGTTTTTGATCTCCTCGGAGCTTATAAATCTGTGCGGCATATTAAGTTCTTACCTCCTAGAAAATTCGGAGCGGACAGGCAAACTTTTCCTATATACAAATTTTACGATGCCAAGGGAGAGTATATTTTTGAAGTTCGGTATGGCGACGCAAAAGCCAATGCATTACAACGCGGCATGTGGACACACACCGAGAATGCTCATAAATACTTTAGGGAACTTCTAAGCGGCGAATATAAGATAAATGAGCCGCTTATTAACCTTATTTCCAAAATCCTTGTATCCCCAAAAGAGAAGCACGAGGAAATCCTGAAGTTATTCCCCAAATCAAAGGAAAAATCGGTTATCTAGCTCTCGCAAGAAAATTTGGTTTCTGATACAATGATACCAAGGGTATCACTATGGAAACCGAAGGAATAAAATATACTGGTTCAAAAAGAGAAATCATCCCAACCTTACTTGAATTAGTACGGCCTCTTAATGTTCGTACAGTTTTTGACGGCTTTACTGGAACCACGCGGGTTGCACAAGCTTTCAAAAAAGCAGGTTATCAAGTCTACGCGAATGATGTTGCTGTTTGGTCAAAAATTTTTGGAGATTGTTATTTATTGAACACAAAACCAGCATCATATTACCAGCCAATAATTGATCGCTTGAATAAGCTACCGGGCAAATCCGGCTGGTTTACCGAAAATTATGGTGGCGAACCAAACGGCGGAAGTGCGATACATAAAGACGGGAAAAAGAAAATGTGGCAACTGCACAACACAATGAAGCTCGATGCTATTCGAGAAGAAATTGATAATGTTGCTAATGACGAGGTAGAAAAATCAGTGCTTCTTACGAGTTTAATTTTTGCAATGGATAAAGTGGATAGTTCCGTTGGCCACCATGTTTCCTATTTGAAGCAGTGGGCTCCGCGCGCATATAAAACAATGAAAATGGTTGTGCCGAAGTTGATTATTGATGATGAGAAGCACAGAGTTTTCAATAAAGAAATTTTTGATTTACTTGATGATGTAGAAGTTGATTTAGCGTACTACGACCCGCCGTATGGTTCGTCAAATGAACTAATGCCGCCCTCTCGCGTTCGTTATGCTTCTTATTATCATATTTGGAAAACGGTTTGCCTTAACGATAAGCCCAAACTAACCGGTGCGGCGAATAGACGCGAAGATGTAAGCGATGTGATTGCGGGTTCAGTTTTTGAAGAATTTAGAAAAAATGATGACGGTAGATATCTCGTGATTAACGCATTGAAAAAACTTATAGAAAAGACGAGGGCGAAATATATCGTCCTTTCCTACAATAACAACGGGCGAGCTACCTTTGATGCAATCACCGAAATTTTACGAGAACTCAAAATGCAATGCTCAATCCTCGAAATGGATTATAGAAAAAATGTGATGGCTACAATGGCGTGGACAAATGAGTGGCTTTCGAGTGGACATGAGGATATAAAAAACAAGGAGTTTCTATTTTTGATCCAGAAAGATAAATCAGCAAAACCGGTACGTGATTTTAAGATTGAAAAAGTGAATTTACGTGAACCGGTAATGACAAATCAACAAAAATTATCCTTGTTTTGAAAAGAAAAGGAGCCAGTGTTCGGCTAGCTCCTCGTCCCGCCTTGATTCTGTCTTGTAGTATCGCCGCTATTTGCCCTGCTTGTTATACTTTGGTTGCAGGCGCTTGATCTCGCTCGCCTCAAGTTTTTCTGCCTCTTGGATTGTAGTACAGACGCTATAGCCAAAGTGGCTTATGTCTGACCACAAATCTTCCAGCATGTGTTGCAGAAGCCGGCCTCGAATTCCATCTTTGCCGACCGCTCGCCCAACATAGTGAACAAGGAGGTTGCCATTACTGAGGGGATAGCCGCAGTAATAAACCCCTATTGCGCTTGAGTCCCAGTTTCGAACAGTGCTGTCATTGTACTGGTAATGACCCTGATAGTTATAGACCATTGTCGTACCTCCTTTCGGAGTGATTAATGTTTTTACACGAGGTTTCCACCAGACGACCTTTATGCAGGTTTCCACCACGCTATATTAAGTTTATCAAAATGATAATGCCCTTGTCAAATCATTTTGATAAGCGTATACTGCCAATATGAAAACACTAGAGGATATGAACAAATTTATAGGTTCCAAGATTAGAGAAGCACGCGAGGCGGCGAAGAAATCACAAATGGAGCTCGCTGGTACCCTTGGTTTTGAATCTGCGACTGCTATTTCCCTAATTGAGAGTGGGGGAAGAAAAGTTCGCGTAGAGGACTTAGAAAAGATCGCTCGTTTTTTGGATAAAGATATTAAATTTTTTATTGGACAAGAGGAAAAGGCGGTAGATGTCCGAGTTGCGCTAAGGGCTGATAAGGACCTTAGTGAAAAAGATCAGGAAGCAATACTACGTTTTATAGAAGTAGCAAAGAAGAATAAAAAAGATGGAAACTGAATTAAAAACTATCGCTCGGGTTGGAGTTGCGAGAACGCTTGCGCGTAAGTTACTTAAAGATGCAGAAATTGTTCAAGTACCAGTTTCGTTATGGAAAATAATCAAATATGCCCAAACAAATCACAATCTTGAAGTCATTCCTCATAATTTTGGCGAAAAAATTTCGGGGATGTTAATTATGGCCGACGAAAATGCGACGATTGGATATAACAACGAACAGCACTGGCATCGAAGACGATTTACAATTGGCCACGAACTCGGGCATTTATTGATGGGGCATATTTGTAATAACGATCCGAATGACAATCGTGAACAAGAAGCCAATGAGTTTGCAGCTGAATTATTAATGCCACTCGCGATATTAAAAAAGGATTATCAGAAAACCGAAGTATTAAAAGAACTTTCCAAGCGATATACTGTAAGTGAGGAGGCTATGTGCAGACACTTAATGAGTTGTCGTTTGATATAAATGCCGTCGCCAAAAATCCCGTCCGTCCGAGCAAGGGAATGGCGGAAGGGGGGTGTGGGGGGAATTCCGCCGTGTTCTTGTAAAAAATAGAGGCCAAGCCCGCCGCCCTGCTCGTTCAGAGCAGAACACCACAAAAAAGTTTTCTTTTCCTTTTAGAAGAAAAAATCCGGCGCGCGCAAAATCTGAAAACAACGGGGTCTGACCCCGTTGTTTTCGTGTTTTCTGTTTTCTGGTTTATCCCTGCACTTTGATTTTTTTCACTTTCACGCGTTCAAGTTTGGGCATGCGCAAAGTGAACACTCCGTCTTTCATCACGGCTTCAGAATGGCTCGCGTCCACTTCTTCGGGAAGAATAATCTGCCGCGAGAAGGGACCCCAGAAGCATTCCTGATACACATATTTTTTATTTTCCGCGGACGGATTTTTCCTCATGCCGTGTATGGTGACCACATCGTTTTCAATGGAAATATCAAGGTCTGCGCCACGAACTCCCGCAAGAGCCGTCTGCACCACAATGGAATCTTCCGTCTGGTACACGTCAATAGCAAGCTCGCCTTCAGGCTCAAACCATGAGCGCGAGGGGGGAGCTGCCTGTTCTGAAAAATCTTCCTCGGATTCTTTTTCAAGTACGCTGATTTTCTGCGCTTCCTGCCGCGCGTCATTCTCGCCGGCCGCTGTTTCCTGTTGAGCCGTTTGTTTTTCCTTCATTTTTTTTGGCGATCTTTTCTTTTGTTCTTTCACGGCGGGATTTGGCTTTTTCGTTTTATCTTCCCGACTTTGTCCGTTGTCTTCTGACGGTTCGTTTTCCGCATGTTCCAAAACTAAATCCTCTTCCTCTTTTTCAGCGGAGGAATCAATGCCAAGAGACGATCGCAAGTTTTCAAAAAACGCAGCCATTACAGTGTACACATGCTTTTTAATTTTTTGACGTGCGCGAATCCCATGGAAACGCTTGCGGCAAGCGCGGCGAGTATGGAAATGGGATACAACACGTCAAAACGTTCCTTCATATGTATAATAGAGAAATCAAACAAGCCATGCAATACGGTGACAACGATAAGGCCGTAGAAAAAATACCAGCCGTACGATTTTTTTCCGTAAAAGGAAAGCGCAAGAAAATATCCGAATACGCCGGAAGCCAAGGCGTGAAGCAGGGTGGCGCCCAAAAATCGGTATGCGCTCAGATATACCACGTGCGAGGGATCGGGGTTCACGCCAAGTCCGGGAAATTTCAATATGTTTTCCATGCCGGCGAACCCGAGAGCCGCGATAATCATATACAGCATAAGGTCAAAGGGTTCGTCCAATTCTTCGCTTGAAAACACGGCCCACCGCACGACCATATATTTTACAAGTTCTTCTAAAAGCGCCACGGCAAGGAAAAAGAATAGAAGCTCAAACACTATTTGCGTCGCGCCAGCTGAAAGCGCAAACGCGCCGCCAAACCACAGCGCGGCGTCGCGCAATAAGGGCTGGGCGGCTTGTTCAATAAACACCGCGGGAAACGTAAAGAGCATGCCAAGAAAAAACACCTTCAGAATCATTCTGTTGGGTTCGGGATGCGCGTCTTTGCGCAGATAAAACGCGAGCCAGAGAAAGCTTGGAACAAGACCGAAAAGAATGAAGTAAAAAGTATTCATCAAAGAAAAAGTTAAAAGTCAAAGGGCAAAAGTCAAAAGTTTATGTCAAAAGTAAAAAGTGTAAGTCAAAAGTCAAAAGTAAAAATTCTTTTATTTTTTCTGATAAAATGCCTCGCGGTTCTGCCGCGGAAATTTCTATTTTATAGTTGGCCAAGTCTCAATCATGAGCGTTGGTTTTTTGTGTTTGAGCGGAAGCCGCTGGTAAATCGTTTCCGTGACAAAAGGCATGAAGGGATGCAGAATTTTCAGGGAATCGCGCAGTATGGAAATCAGCGCCAGCTGGCGGGACTGCTTGCGTTTTGGATCCGCAAGCGTTGTTTTTGACTGCTCAAGGATTTTATCGGCAAACGTGTGCCATAAGTAATGGTACATTGATTCTGCCGCGCGTGAAAATTGGTACGCCTCAATCCATGCGGTCGCTTTTTTCGCAACCTGCGCAAAATCGCCAAGAATTTTTTTGTCCTGCAAAGAAAGCCGCGCCTTTTTATCTTCCTGAAATCCTTTCATATGAAGCAGGACAAAACGGGCGATGTTCCAAAGTTTGTTTGAGAAATTCCGGTATCCGCGGATCTTGTCTTCTGAAATTTTCATGTCGTTTCCCGGGGCCGCCCCGATAATAAGAGAAAGCCGCGTGGCGTCAGCTCCGTATTTTGCGATCATGTCCACAGGGTCAATAATGTTGCCCAAAGATTTTGACATTTTACGTCCTTTGTCGTCTCTTACCAATCCGTGAAGATACACGGTTTTGAACGGAACCTCGCCGACAAGGTATGTGCTCATAAGAATCATGCGCGCCACCCAGAAAAAAAGGATGTCATACCCCGTTTCCAGCACAGACGTCGGGTGGTACACGTCAAATTCGCTTCCCCTCGACAAAGCTCGGGGCCAGCCTAGCGTGGAAAATGTCCAAAGCCCGGATGAAAACCACGTATCCAACGTATCCGGATCCTGCTCTGGCTTGCATGCGCCGCATAGAAGGCATTTTTTTGGAGTTTCAATTGACACAAAATGACGAACATTTTGGTTATTGGCGATTGAGTTTTGTTTGGAAATTGGAAATTGATCATTGGAATTTCCCTGTGTACAGTAGTACACAGGGATAGGATGACCGAACCAAATCTGGCGGCTTATGCACCAGTCGTGGAGATTGGCAATCCAATGGAAGTATATTTTTTCAAAGCGTTTGGGGATTATTTCAATTTCTTTGTTTTTTACCGCGCCATACATAAGTTTTTTGAGCGTGGTCTTCTGGCCTTTCTTTACGCTTTTAAGCCCTTTGTGGGGGAATGCAAATTCTTTGTTGACGTCAATAAACCACTGGCGCATAATCTGCGGTTCAATTTTTCCTCCTCCGCGCGAATTTGTCGCGATTTTGTGCCGATATTCCCGCTTGATTTCTTTGAGAAGCCCCTTTTGCTTCAGTTTCTCTACAATAAGCGGCCGCGCTTTTGCAATGTGTGTGCCTGCGAATTCTCCGGCAATGGGGAGCAGTTTTCCTTTCAGGTCAATAATCTGCTCTTTTTCAAGGTTGTGGCGCCGTGCGATTTCAAAGTCTGTTTTGTCGTGCCACGGGGTTACGGTCATGGCTCCCGTGCCGAATGTAATGTCAATCGCGGAATCCTTGATCACAGTCGCCGTCACGGGGCCTTGTATCCATTCCACCTGAATTTGCTGGCCGTTGCTGTATTGTTTGTATCGCGCGTCTTTCGGATGCACCACAACATATTTGTCCCCGAATTTCGTTTCGGGCCTCGCGGTTCCAATAGTAAACGGCCCGTACTGCAGATAATAAAAATCGGTTTGCTCGTCTTGCCATTCAATCTCGTCGTCTGACACAGTGGTCTGGAGTTTGGGGTCCCAGTTGACGATGCGGCTTCCCTGATAAATCAGTCCTTCATCATATAAAAGTTTGAACGCCGCGCGCACGGCCAACGAACGTTGTTTGTCTAATGTGTATGCTTCGCGGCTCCAATCAAGAGAAGCCCCCATTTTTTTTACCTGATGTACAATAGTGTCATGGCTTTCCTGCGCGAATTTTTCCACGCGCTCCAAAAATGCTTCCCGCCCAATGTCGCGGCGCGTTTTTCCTTCTGACTTGAACAATAATTGCTCCACTTTTGATTCCGTGGCTATGGATGCGTGGTCGGTGCCGGGCAGCCAGAGCGTTTTGTCGCCCCGCATACGGTGATAGCGCGCCAGAATGTCTTCAACGGCGAGCATGGCGGCGTGTCCCATGTGCAAAGTTCCCGTCACATTGGGAGGAGGCAGAACAATGGAAAACGGTTTGGCGTTCTTTTTTGCAACACCTTTTTTCACGCACACGTCCGGATTAAAAAATCCGCTCTTCTCCCAGAGCCGGTATGCGATATCTTCGTTTTGCGCGTGGTCGTACGCTTTTGGCAGTTCCTCCATATTGTTTATATTACATCAGTTTGAGATTTGCGTCAGCTCCGATGGCGTCCCATTGCAAAAGAAGCTGTGTCGGCGTGAGATATTCTTTTCGCTTCCAGCGAACGGAGCCCGCGAGAGCGGCCATGACTCCATTGTCCGTGGAAAGCTCTGGAGACGAAACAAAAAAATTAAGTTTTTCTGCATGCGCGCGTGTCTGAAGCTGTTCTCTTAATTCGTTGTTTGCCGACACTCCTCCCGCGAGAATCACGCTTTTTGCCTGATATCGTTTTGCCGCGCGTATTGTTTTGAAGATGAGCACATCGCAGATTGCCTGCTGTATTTCTTGCGCCATTGCCGCGCGATATTTTTTTGATGCGCGTATGTTTGCTTGCCGCGACTGATAGTCGTACAGCACCGCCGTTTTCAGCCCTGAAAAACTGAAATCAAAATCCTTTGAATGCATCATGGGCCTCGGCAGCATTATATTGAGTTTTTTTTGGATTTTGGACTTTGGATTTTGGATTTTTGCCGCTGCGGCGGCTATGGCCGGTCCTCCCGGATAAGGAAGCCCGAGAATGCGGGCGGTTTTGTCAAAACATTCTCCCGCCGCATCATCCCGCGTTTCTCCTATCACCTCATACGCCCCTATTTTTTGTATATGTACAAGCTGTGTATGTCCGCCCGACACTATCAGCGCTATTGCCGGAAAGAGATTGCGTTTGATAATTGATAATTGAAAATTGGAAATTTGACTGCTTTGCTCCAACAAAGCAGTAAGCAGGTGTCCCTCAAGGTGATTGACGGGAATAAGAGGAAGGTTTGTTGTCTTCGCAAGTTCCTTGGCAAAATTCACGCCAACCCACAAACATGGGGCCAATCCCGGCCCTGTTACAATGGCAATCGCGTCAATCTGGAGATCTTGCCGAATTTTTTGCGCGGCTGTCCGCGCTTTTTTCAACACAATAGGCAGATTTTTTTCATGCTCGCGTTTTGCGAGCATGGGATACACGCCCCCAAACCGCGCGTGGATTTTTATTTGAGACGCAATCTCATTGGCAAGAATTTGCACTGCTGTGTTCTTTTTCCTCTGTCCTTGAATGTCCACAATCGCAATGCCGGTTTCGTCGCACGTTGTTTCAATTCCCAGAATAACCATGAGTTAATATGTATCCGTTTTCTTGCCATTTTGCAATTTTTCGCGTATCATTGAGGCGGCTTATCAGATAAGACCCTATCGTCTAGAGGCCTAGGACGCCGCCCTTTCACGGCGGCAACAGGGGTTCGAATCCCCTTAGGGTCGCTTGTGGAATCTCAATTCAACTATTTCAGAGTCAGCAGCGCGAAAAGCCTGCGCAATCCTCAAGAGCGGAAACTTTACCGCTTTTTTGAGATGATTCCGGGCCTTGTGTCGTGGGGATCGCTTGCGCTTGCCGTGCTTGGTTCATGGCTGTTTCCCGTGCCGATTTCTTTTTTCATCATCACATTTATTTTGTACTGGTTTTTCCGCACGGTGTATTTCTTTTTCCATCTGCGTTCAAGCTACCGCAAAATGCGCGTCAGCGAGCGGACAGACTGGATCGCGGCGCTTGACGCGTTGGAACCTGCGCGTTTTTCGCTTCCCGTGTCTTCGTGGAAAGATCTGTATCATTGCGTCGTTTTGCCCGCGTATCAGGAGCCGGTGGAGCTTATTCAGGAATCTCTGCGCGCCCTGCGGAATGCCCTGTATCCAAAAGATCGCATGATTGTCGCGTTGGCTCTGGAAGAAAGCGTCGGAAGCCGCGCGCGAGAGATCGGTGAACTCATGGAGCATGAATTTCGGGGGGTGTTCGCGCATTTTCTTGTTACCTATCATCCAAAAGGTTTGTCCGGGGAGATCGCGGGCAAAGGGTCAAACGAAACATGGGCGGCAAAAGAAGTAAAATCAAAAATCATTGATCCTTTGAGAATTCCCTACGAGCGCGTGCTGTTCAGCGCGTTTGATATTGACACTGTGGTGTTTCCAAAGTATTTCGCGTGTCTTTCGTACGCATATCTCACCGCAGATAAACCATTAAGAACTTCGTATCAGCCAATTCCCTTGTTTTTAAATAACATGTGGGAGGCGCCCGGCATTTCTCGCGTGTTTTCGTTTTCCTCCAGCTTTTGGCATTTGATGAATCAGGAGCGCCCGGAAAAACTCATCACGTTTTCCTCGCATTCCATGAGTTTTCAGACTTTAGTTGAGGTCGGATTCAAACAGACAGACGTGGTGTCGGACGACTCGCGCATTTTTTGGCAATGTTTTCTCGCGTATGACGGAGATTACCGCACCCAGCCTATGTATTACCCCATTTCCATGGATGCCAACGCCGCCCCCACGCTTTGGAAAACCATTGTGCACATATACAAACAAAAAAGGCGCTGGGCATACGGGGCAAGCGAGATTCCGTTCGTCCTTTTCAATCTTATGAAAAAGAAAACAATTCCGTTTTCGCGCTACGGCGCTCTTATGCTGGAACTGCTGGAGGGGCACTGGTCTTGGGCTTCGGCTTCCTTTCTGATTTTTATGTTAGGATGGCTTCCTCTTCTGATCGGAGGGGAACAGTTTTCCGGCACCCTGATTTCCTACAATCTTCCCCGGCTTACCTCGCGCATTCTTACCGCGTCTATGATCGGGCTCGTCTGGTCAATATACATGAGCATGCTCCTTTTGCCCGAGCGCCCAAAGCACATCGGAAAGTTTTCGCTTTTTGTGTTTCTCGCGCAGTGGTTTTTACTTCCTTTTTCCATGATGCTTTCGTCAGTTCCCGCGCTTGACGCCCAAACCCGTCTTCTGTTTGGCAAATACATGGGATTTTGGCCAACGCCAAAATTCAGGAGTCGCCCAGAACCCCCCCCAGCAGGGGTGTAAAGGCTTGACACGGGTGATGTACTGTATATACTATACGTATATACATAATTCTTTTTGCATGGCCATCAATACAAAAATACAAAAATGGGGCAACAGTTTGGCGGTTCGTCTGCCGCAAAAAATAGCCGCCCGTCTTGGGTTCAAAGCGGGAGTTGAGGTTGTGATAGCCGAGAATAGAGGGAAAGTCGTCATTGCGAACGCGACGGAACGCGGGCGCAGAAAACGGCGAAGCGACTGGAAGCAATTTCTTCTTCCCGCAAATAAAAAACGGGAAGCTGTCAGCGAACGGATTGACGAAATTTTGTATGGGCAATCTTGTTGACAGTTCCGTATGGGTTGCTCTTTTCCTTGGTTTTGACACGCAACATAAAAAAGCGGCGCGTTGTGTTGCTAAACTGAAAGGCAAAACGTATCTTCCTTACTGTGTTTTAAGCGAGGTTGTCGCGATTCTCGCATATAAGCACTCAAAAGAGCAGGCGGACAATTTTATTGCGTTTGCCGAAAACAACAGAGATATTGAATGGGTGAACGATGATTCTGCGCAAGAAGCCGCATTTTATAAAATACTGCGCGCGCGCGTTTCCTTCGCAGATGCCGCACTTCTTTTTCTTTCTCGCGCCTTGCGCGCAAATCTGGTTACTTTTGACAAACAGCTTGAACGTCTGAAAAAATCTCTGTAATTTTTTTTGGCAAACTGTCAAAAACAGTCTGAAGCGCATCCAATTCTTCTTGGGAGAATTTTTGGAGGACGAATTCTTCTACGGCGTCCGGCTTGCTTTGGTCAGGTTGTATGCCGACGCGCACCCGCGTAAAGTTTCGCGTTCCAAGGAATTCAATGACGGATTCCACGCCGTGGTGCCCCGCCGACCCGCTGTTTGCGGAAATTTTTATTTTTCCAAACGGAATATCAATATCATCGTGCAGAACCACAAGAGATTCCTCGCCGAGGCCGTACAATCTCATAAGCGACCGCACCGCAGACCCTGAACTATTCATACATGTCTGGGGCTTGGCAAGAATTATTTTCTTACCGTTTATTTCTCCAATGGACACGAAGGCATTGTGTTTTTTGGAAAGTTTCCATGCGGGAAGCTCAAAATGCTTGCGCAAAAAATCGGCGGCAAGAAATCCCGCGTTATGCCGCGTCTTTTCATATTTTTTTCCCGGATTTCCAAGCCCCGCAATAAGGATTTTCTTTGCAACTTTTGAATTTTGATTTTTCATTTTGACTTTTGATTTTTGATTCTTGATTTTTCCATCGTATCATCTTCTTGAATTCCTTGAAAATTCCTGTTATGATGGTGGGCATGAAAGCGTTTCTGCGCCCTTTGTGGGAGTTTATGAAAATTGTGGTTGTCGCGCTGGTTATTGTTCTGCCTTTGCGCCTTTTTGTGTTTCAGCCGTTTTTAGTGAGCGGCAGTTCCATGGAACCGAATTTTCATCACGGAGATTATCTGATTGTGGACGAACTTTCATACCGTTTGCGCGATCCCCAGAGAGGAGACACGATTATTTTACGGTATCCCAACAATCCTTCCCAGCGGTTTATCAAACGCATTGTCGGACTTCCGGGCGAGACAGTGGCGGTAAAAGACGGCAAGGTGCTGGTTCAGAAAGAAGGGGAGGAGTTTGTATTGGATGAATCCGTGTATCTGCCTTCCAGCGAAACCACTCCGGGCAGTATGAGTACGACATTAAAAGAAAACGAATATTTTGTACTTGGCGACAATCGCAGATTTTCTTCGGATTCGCGCAGTTGGGGCGTACTGCCAGCAAAAGACATTGTCGGGCGCGTCTTTTTTAAAGCCATTTCATTAAAAGCATTTGCCGCCCAGTAAAATCTTTTTATATGACAAAAGAATCTAAGTTTCAAACGCCGACCGGCACGCACGACATTCTTGCGCAAGACCAGCCGTATTTCCAAAAACTATATCGGGTTGTGGACGATGTGGCGCAGTTCTACGGCTTTGGCAGAATTGACACACCCATTATTGAAAACGTTGAACTGTACGAGAAGGGCACGGGCATGACCACGGATATTGTGGAAAAGCAAATGTACACGCTCAAAACCAAAGGAGGAGATGTGTTGGCTTTGCGCCCCGAGTTCACGCCTGGCATCGCGCGATCGTACATTCAGCACGGCATGCCTAATTTGCCCCAGCCCGTGAAGCTGTACACCTACGGGCCTTTGTTCCGTTACGAGCATCCGCAAGCCGGAAGATACCGCCAGTTCCACCAGATTGATTTTGAGGTGTTTGGAGAAAAAAGCGCGGCAATTGACGCCCAAATAATCCAGATTTTTTACGCGATACTAAAAGAGCTGAAATTTGGCCATCTCATTGTGGAGGTGAACAGTTTGGGGGACAGCCAGTGCCGTCCTTACTACAAAAAAATTCTCGCGAGTTACCTCAGATCGCGCCAGTACGGCTTGTGCGCGGACTGCCGGAGAAGAACAAAGGAAAATCCCTTGCGCGTGCTTGACTGCAAAGAGGAAAAATGCCAGAGAGTGAAGGCGCAGGCGCCCCAACTCATTGACCACTTGTGCGAAGAGTGCAAGAGCCATTTTAAGGTTTTGCTGGAATTTTTGGACGAGGCGGACATTCCTTATCACTTGGATCCGTATTTAGTGCGCGGGCTTGATTATTACACGCGGTCGGTGTTTGAAATTTTTTCAGAGCGCCAAATGCCGGCAAAAAACGGCGAAGAAATATCCATGGCGAGAAGCGCGCTGGTCGGAGGAGGGCGATACGACAATCTTTTGAAAATAATCGGAGGCAAGGATGTGCCAGCCACGGGAGCGGCGGGAGGAGTTGAACGGATTGTTTCGTTGATGAAAACGAACGCCCAGCTTTCCCTTGAAGAGCAGCGCCCGCGAGTTTTTCTCGCCCAGCTCGGAGATCTGTCAAAGAAAAAAAGCCTGAAACTGCTGGAGGAATTCCGCAAAGCAAAAATTCCCATGGGGGAATCTCTGGGGCGGGATTCTTTGCGGGTGCAGTTGGCGAGAGCTGACAAGCTTGGAGTTGAATTTACCATGATTCTCGGGCAAAAAGAAGTGCTGGAGGGCACGGTTGTGATTCGCAAAATGGACACGGGAGAACAGCACACGGTCAAGCTTGACCACGCGGTGGAAGAGATAAAAAAAAGACTGAGAAGATAATTATTCCCAATGTCAAATATCAAAATCTAAATGTCAAATGAATGTCAAAACCCAAATGTCAAAATATCTTTATTTGTCATTTGACATTGGGGTTTCATTTGGCATTTGTCCGCCCAAGGCGGATCCGCCGCAGGCGGAAAATTTGGATTTTGGATTTGTGATGTATGCCAGATTGTATTTTCTGCAAAATCATTCGCAAAGAAATTCCATCGTCCATTGAATATGAGGATGAGAATGTTGTAGTATTTCATGACATTCGCCCCAAAGCCGCTTTGCATCTGCTGATTGTTCCCAAGAAACATATTGAGTCGGTGAATCAGGCGCAGGCGGAGGACAAAGAATTGATGGGAGAATGCATTATGGTTGCGCAAAAGGTCGCGGCGCAAAAAGCGCTCAAGGGGTATAAACTGCATATTAATGTGGGCAGAGAGGGCGGACAAGAAGTTGATCATACGCATGTGCATTTTCTTGCCGGCCCTTTCGCGAACTTGTCAGAGCTATGAATAAATTTGAACTTCTTAAACAAGAGAGAGAAACAAACCAGTCGCTTATACGCCGCTTTACAAAACGCATAAAAGAAAGCGGCATTTTGAAAACCGCAAAAAAAGCGGCGTTCAAACACAGAGAAAAAAACAAAAACTCCCTCAAAGAATCCGCCCTTCGCAGGATTCAAAAACGAGCGGAGTATGAAACGCTGGAAAAATCAGGAAAAATGTAAATGGTCTCAAAAACTCTATTGCAAGAAGAATTGAAAGCGTCCATGAAAGCGGGGTCTGCTTTGAAAACAAGCGTCCTGCGCATGCTGTTGGCCGCGATTTCCAACAAAGAAAAGGAAAAGCGCTTCAAGGCAAGCAAGTCAGAGCCCGGGTTGTCAGAGCGGGAGCTTGACCTGCAGTCACGGCTTTCAGAAGCGGAACTTTTGGATGTGGTTTCTTCCGAGGCAAAAAAACGCAGGGAGGCGATTGAAGGATTTGAAAAAGGAGGCAACCGGGACATGGCGGAACAAGAAAGGACAGAACTCGGGATTTTAATGGCGCATCTTCCTTCGCAATTGACGGAAGAAGAAATTCGCGAACTTGCAAAAGAGGCGATTTCTGTAGCGGGAGCCGCAAGCCAGAAAGACATTGGCAAAGTTATGTCTGTGCTTGCTCCAAAAACAAAAAGCCGCGCGGACGGCGCGCTTGTCAGCAAAATCGTCAAAGACCTCCTTGGCGCTGGATGAAACCAGGTTTTATCCAACCATACTTTTGTCAATCAAATATTATTTTAGCTTGAAAGTCCGGGGTGAGGAGAGTTGGAAGGGGAATGACCTCTTTCAATTTTTTATTTTCAATAATAACTTTCAGAGCAAGACCCCGCATAGTGCTTTCTGAGAATGATTGGTCAAAAATGAAGTTGCCCAAACTGTAGGCAACCCAGCCGTTGTTGTACTGTTCAACGGGCTGGACCGTGTGAGGGTGGTGTCCGATCACAAGATCAGCCCCGCTTTCAATCGCCGTCTTTGCGAACAGTTTTTGAAATTCATTCGGCGAGTCTGTATATTCGTCTCCCGCGTGCAAAGAAACCGCGAGAATGTCGGTTTCCCGCTTTGCGTTTGCAATGTCATTTTTGAGTCGCTGGAGGTTTGTTCCGTCAATCCACGCAATGCCGGGCGTTTGTTCAGTCGCCTGCCATAACGCGGATCCGACGGCAGTGTATCCCAGAACTCCGATTTTCGTTCCGTTGATTTCTTTCATTGCAAGACTGTGCGCTTCTGCGTTTGTAAATCCTCCGCCGGCATACAGAATGCCGGCTTTTTTCAGGCGGGATATGCTGTCTGCGAACGCCTCTCCTCCATAGTCAAAACTGTGGTTGTTTGCCACAGACACAACGTCAATGCCGGCACGCGCAAGCCCTTCCATTGCGCGGGGATTCGCGCGAAAAGAGTATATGCTCCCAACTTTTTCTCCTTTGTCTGAAATCACGCTTTCAAGATTGGCAAACACGAAGTCCGCTTTTTGAAGATCGTCTGCCGCGGGCAGAAACGGCCATGCCCAGTCATTATGCCGTTTCATTTGAAGCTCCACGCCCCGGTCTAGCATCACGTCTCCCAAAAATATCAGCGTTGTTTCTTGAGGCGAGTCTTCCATAAAAGGAATATCATTTATAATCGCCACCCGCGCCAGTTCTCTGAACGGCAAAAACGATACCACAATGAATAAGAGAACTGTTAGCGCAATACAAAAGAATATTTTTATGGGCCTGTTTGTCCGCCCAAGGCGGATCCGCCGCAGGCGGAAAAATTGATTCATTGTCTTTATCTCCCGTAGGGAGAAACATTAATTGTACATTGATCATTGAAAATTATTCGCATTGCCTTTCCCAATCTAGCATTTTAAGGTATCATTGCAACATTATGCGCGCCATACTGAAAGTGGAGAATCTGACAAAAATTTACGGGAACGTCACGGCCGTAGATCATATTTCCTTTGAACTGCAAGAGGGAGAAATTGTCGGTTTGCTCGGTCCGAATGGAGCTGGCAAAACCACGACGATTCACATGATTCTTTCTTTGATTGCCCCTACGGAAGGCAGGATAGAAATATTTGGCAAAGACGCCGAACGGCACAGGGAAGAAACGCTTTCGCAAATGAATTTTGCCGCGCCGTATTCGTGCCTTCCGTATAATCTTACCGCGGTTGAAAATCTCAAGATTTTTTCTTTATTGTATGGCATTCAAGGCAATAGTGAAGCCATTGAGCAAACGCTTCGCGATTTTAATCTTGCGCAGTTTAGAAATTCGCGAAGCGGGGGGTTGTCTTCGGGCGAGCAAATGCGCCTTGCGTTAGCCAAGGCGTTTGTCAATAATCCAAAGCTTTTGTTATTAGATGAGCCGACTTCTTCGCTTGATCCTTCTATCGCGTTTGCGATACGGAACGAAATTTTCCGCAGAATGCAAAAAACCAGAGGAGCTGTTTTATGGACATCCCATAATATGCGTGAAATTGAGGCCATGTGCCACAGGGTGATTTTTTTGTCGCATGGCAGGATTATTGATAACGACACGCCGGAGAACTTGCGCGCAAAATACGGAAAAGAGGATTTGGAGGAGATATTCTTGGAAATCGCGGAACAATCCGAGCGCGCGCATCACAGCGCCATAGAATCGGCTGTTGCCCAATCAATACGTCTATGAACTGGGTTCGCGTCAAAGGACTATTCTTGAAAAATCTTTTACTGCTGCGCCGCAGCTGGGTGCGCGTGTTTAGTTTGTTTTTTTGGGTGACGATTGACCTTTTCATTTGGGGATTTCTTACCTTGTGGCTGAGCAAGGATATTGCGGGATCGGAGTTCAAGTTTGATCTTGTGTTTCTGCTCATCGGCGCGCTTATCTTTTGGGATATCTTTTTTAAAATTCAGCAGGCCTTTTCGCTTCCATTTCTTGAAGAAATCTGGGCGCGCAACACGACCAATTTGTTTGTGTCTCCCATAAGTTCGGGCGAATTCATCACAAGTCTTGTTTTATTCAGCCTTTTTCAGGTTGTGCTTGCCATTGGATACGGCATGGTTCTTGCGTTTTTTGTGTACAACGTGACGCTATGGTCTCTTGGATTTGCCATCATTCCTTTTATTCTTGTCATGCTGTTATTTGGATGGGCGCTCGGGTTATTTGTGATTGCGCTGCTGTTGCGTTTTGGCAGTTCTTTTGAAACATTTGCATGGTCGCTTCCTTTTCTATTCCAGCCGATTGCCGCAGTCTTTTATCCTTTGAGTACGCTTCCCGTTTTTCTCCAGCGAATCGCGGCTTTCTTTCCGCTTTCCTATGTGTTTGAAGGCATGAGAACCGTGTTGCTGGGCGATTCGTTTCCGGCGGAAACTATTGCCGTTGCGCTTCTGCTTGCCGTGTTCTATCTTATTGCCGCCGCCATGTTTTTTCTGTGGATGTTGCGCGTCGCGAGGAAGCGAGGATATTTGGGACGTTTCACGGCTGACTGAATGAAACATATGATTGAAATTCAAAATCATACCAAGCATTCAGTGCGCGGAGCGTTGCTTTGCCGGCTTGGAAACCGCATTCTTGCCAAAGAGGGCAAAGAAGGAAAGGACGTGTCAGTGGCGTGCGTGCCAGAGCGCGAAATGCGGCGACTCAACAAGACATATAGAAACAAAGAATACGCCGCAAACGTGCTTTCTTTTAATGAGAACAAGTTTGGATTGGGAGAGATTGTGCTTTGCCCCCCCGTGATTAGGAAAGAAGCGAAAGAATATGGTATAACATACAAAGAGGAACTCTGCCGCATGCTCGTGCACGGGCTTTTGCATCTTTTGGGGTACGACCACGAGCGCGGAGCGAATGAGGCAAAAAAAATGGAGCAAAAAGAAAAAGAGTACCTTGCCCCTTTTACAAATTAGTGTTTGTCTTTTTTATGCGCCAGCACATTATCGCGGGATTGGACATTGGCACCCATGCCTTGAAAATGGGCATTGCAAGAACCAATGAGGAATCGGGAGACCTTGAAATTATAGATGTCATGTCAGAGGAGTCTTTCGGAGTGAGAAAAGGAACCGTGGTAAACACGGAGGAGCTTGCGAGGCGCATTTTTTCTTTGAAAACAAGAATGGAAAGCACGCACGACCAGCAAATTCAGGGTGTGTACGTGAATGTGGGGGGCAGTCATTTATATGTGGTTTCCTCTCACGGCATTGTGGCGGTGTCTCGGGCTGACGGCCAGATTTCCCAAGAGGACGTGGACAGGGTATTGCTTGCGGCGCAGACATTTTCCCTGCCGCGCAACAAAGAGATTCTTGACGTGTTTCCCCAGCAGTACATTGTGGACGGGGAGAGCGGCATCAAAGAGGTGGTCAATATGAAAGGCGTGCGCCTTGAAGTTGACGTGCTGGCGGTATGCGGATTTTCTCCTTATGTGAAAAATCTGACAGAGGCGGTGCTTGCCGGAGGACTGGAAGTGCTTGATGTGATTCCTTCTTCCTTGGCCGCGGCTCCGGCCGTCCTCACGCCCCAGCAAAAAGAAATCGGCGCGGCGTTGCTTGATATCGGGGGCGGGTGCACATCCCTTGCGGTGTTTGAAGAAGGAAATCTGATACACGCGGCAGTGTTTCCCGTGGGGTCAGACAATATGACAAACGACATTGCCATTGGCTTGCGCACGGAATATGACGTTGCCGAACGAGTGAAGATAGAATACGGAAGCTGTAATGAAAAGCCGGGGAAACGGACCGGAAAAATCGCGCTCTCGTCGGGAGAAGAGCTTGTGTTTTCGCAGAGTTTGCTGACCGGCATTTTAGACGCGAGAGTCAAAGAAATTTTTCAGCTGGTTTTAAAGGAGTTGAAAAAGATTTCAAAAGACGGTATGCTCCCGGCAGGCGTGGTGCTAACCGGCGGCGGGGTGAAATTGCCAGGTCTCGTGGAATTCGCGAAAAAAGAATTCAAACTGCCCGTCCGCGTGGGGACTCCGCAGGGCCTTTTAACCGCCGAAACGCACCCCGAATACATGGGACTTATGGGGCTGATTGCCGCAGGATCTGAATCTGAAGAATCAGTGATGGTAAGTCAAAAGCCTTCTGAAATGGCAAAAAAGATTAAAAAGTTTTTCAAAAGCTTTATTCCTTAAATGGCGAACCGCTTGCGGTGAGCCATTAAGTCCCCGAGCTTTGTTGAGGGACGAAGTTGAACCATGGAACAGAAAACAACAATCAAGGTAATCGGAATCGGGGGAGCCGGAAGCAACGCGATTGACCGCATGATGCAGTGCCAGCTGAAAAGCATTGAGTTGATTGCGGTCAACACGGACGCGCAAGATTTGAAAAAAGTCCGCGCGCACCGCAAAATCCGCATCGGCAATGAAACCACGCGGGGCTTGGGAGCTGGCATGAACCCGGACATTGGAAAGAAATCGGCGCTTGAAAGCAAAGAAGAGCTTGCTGAAGCTCTCAAGGGGGCCGATATGGTGTTTCTGGCCTCGGGGCTTGGAGGGGGAACCGGAGGCGGGGCAATTTCAGTTGTTGCGGAATTGTCAAAATCTCAGGGCGCGCTTACCATCGCCGTGGTGACAAAACCGTTCGCGTTTGAGGGGGCGTGGAGGACCCGCTTAGCTGACGCGGCGTTGGGAGAGCTTCGCCACAAGGTTGACACATTGCTTGTGATTCCAAACGATCAGGTGCTGAAAATTTCAGATCCTGACACTTCGGTGATTTTGGCATTTTGGAGAGCGGATGAGATTCTGCGCCAGGCCGTGCAGGGCATTTCAGATTTAATCACCATGCCCGGCATTGTGAACGTGGATTTTGCGGACCTGAGAAACATCATGGCAAATTCAGGGCAGGCCGTGTTTGGCACGGGCAAGGGCAAGGGAGAAAAGCGCATTGAAATGGCATTGGAATCCGCCTTGCGCTCTCCTCTGCTGGATATGTCCATTAAGGGGGCGAAAGGAGTGCTGTTCAATGTGGCTGGCGGAGATGATTTAAGTCTTTCTGAAATTGACGAGGCGGCAACCAGAATCCGTCAGGAAATCGCGCAGGACGCCAAGATTATTTTCGGAGCGCTCAACGACAAAAGCCTGAAATCCGGAGAAATCAAACTGACCATTATCGCCACGGGTTTTGCGAAATAGAAATCCACAGGCGCGCGGACACAGCGCTATCGCAAGAAATCATAGCAATGACGCCATCCCGCACATTGTATTTCTGCTGTCTTGCGTTTATCGCGGGAGTCAGTGTGCGTTCATTTGCCGGAATTGAAACGGGGATACTCCTCGTTTTTTTGCTTGCCGCATTTGCGTTGACTGCGCTCCTGCGAAGGAAAATGTTTTTCCTGCCTGCCGCGCTTCTGCTTGCATCGTTTTGGCTGGGCCTTGCTTTCACAGGAAGAGCGCTTGCAAAAGCGGAGTCCAATGAATTTATCCGGCGGCAGTTGTTTGGCAAAGAAGTTCGCATACAGGGTTTTGTTTCTGAAGATCCCGCAGTAGCGTCACATGTCCAGAAAATCGTTCTGCGGCCCCTCGGCCTGAAAGACGGAGCGGTTCTTGCGAATCTTCCCGCGTTTCCGCGCTATGAATACGGAGATATTCTGAATGTGCGGGGCAGATTGCAAGAACCTCCGGTGTTTGAAGATTTTAATTACAAAGAATTTCTGGAAAAAGAAGGCGTGTATGCGATTCTTAAAAATCCGCATGTTGAAGGAAAAACCAAAGCGCGTTTGATGCTAGCTCAAAAGGGATACGCCTTCATTGTAAAAGCAAAGCACAAGTTTCAAGCATCAATCAGCCGTTTTGTTCCGCATCCCGAAGGCGCCGTGTTCGGCGCTATTCTTTTTGGAGATCAGGGAAGCATTCCAGAATCATTGAAAGACAAGTTCAACAAGACAGGGGTGCGGCACATTATGGCAGTTTCAGGCCAGCACGTCGCTTTGCTTTTTCCCATGCTTATGGCGTTTTTCCTGAGCGTTGGACTTTGGAGAAAACAGGCATTGCTTGCATGCAATGTCTGTATTGCGCTGTTCATTATGCTGACCGGGTTTTCTCCCTCTGCCGTGAGAGCAGGCATTATGGGGAGTTTGTTTATCGCGAGCCAGATGTTCGGGAGGATGAATGTTTCCCTGAGGGCTCTTGTGTTCGCGGCCGCTGGAATGCTTTTGCTGAATCCCTTGCTTTTGGCAAGAGACGCAGGATTCCAGCTTTCATTTTTGGCAGTGCTTGGCATCGTGTGGTTTTTTCCTTTTTTCCAAAGAATGTTACGGCGCCTTCCTGAAGAATTCGCCATACGCGGCACCATTGCGCTTACCCTTGCTTCGCAAGTTACCACGCTTCCTCTTGTTATGTGGAATTTCCACTATGTTTCTTTATCGTCCATATTCACCAATGTCCTTCTTGCTCCCGCAATGGCTCCTTTGCTTGCAAGCGGACTGATATTTTTAGTTTTGGCGGGCATTTCTTTATGGACGGGAATCATTGGAGCCATAGTCCCCATTGCTTTGGTCAAGTATTTTCTTTTTATTGTTTCTCTGTTTGCAACGCTTCCCTTTTCCTGGCTTGCCGTCCCTTATGTGTCCCCCGCGCTTCTGGCTTTGTATGGAGTTGCGGCGGGATTTTTTGCATGGGCGTGTCGCAAAAAACAATTTGAGATGATATACTAGCCGAATGTGGCCATTTTTTCGTTCAAAGAAAGCGTGGGTTGTCAGCACGGACATGGGGTATGGGCATCAGCGCGCCGCGTTTGCTCTGCGGCCTCTGGCGCATGGCGATATTGTGAACGCAAACAGATACCCCGGAATTCCGGAGCGCGACAAAAAGATCTGGGAGGAGAGTGAAACCCTATACAACATTATCTCAAGATTCAAGCGGGTTCCCGTACTCGGAGATTTTGTGTTCAGCATTTTTGACAAGTTTCAGGAAATCAAAGACGTATATCCCAGACTTCACGCCATTGAGCCCCCGACGTTTCAACTCCGTTCCATATACAGTCTTATAGAGAAAAAGTCGTGGGGCAAAGATTTGATTTTGCAGCTTAACAAGCGCCCGATTCCTTTGGTGTGCACGTTTTTCGCGCAGGCCTTCATGGCGGAATACTGGGGATACAAAGGACAGATTTATCTTTTGGGAACCGACTCTGACCTTTCCAGAGCGTGGGCTCCGATCAGGCCGCACAAAACAAAAATCCAATATCTTGCGCCGACAAAAGAAGCGGGAGATCGGCTTGTCAGTTATGGAGTGCCCCAGTCCCAAGTGTTTGTTACGGGGTTTCCTTTGCCTCTTGAGCTGACCGGCTCTCCTTTCGCTCCGGTTGCGCGGTTTGATACTCTGCATCGCTTGTCCCGGCTTGATCCCAAAGGAATCTATATGAAAAAATATGCCGGCGTGCTCAAGCAGTATCTTCACAGAATGCCGCCGGCGGCGGGAAAATCCAGTGTTCCTGCCGTAACATTTGCCATAGGAGGAGCGGGAGGGCAGGTTGAAATCGCGCAGGACATTATTGAAGGATTGGCTCCGCTTTTGAAAAAGCGGGCAATGCGATTGTATTGCATTGCGGGCGCGCACAAAGACATTGCAAAAACTCTTCTGGCAAGCGTGAAAGGCGCCGGGCTTCAGAGCGTGCTTTCAAAAAGCGTATGCATTGAATCCGCGAATACCAAGGCGGAGTACTTTCGCGAGTTTAACCGCATCATGCGCAGGACAGACATATTATGGACCAAACCTTCGGAGCTTGTGTTTTTTGCCGGGCTTGGAATTCCCTTGTGCATTGCTCCTCCCGTCGGCTCTCAGGAAGTGTTTAATAGAAAGTGGCTTTTGCAAATCGGAGCAGGGGTGGACCAGCTGAATCCCAAGCATGCTTCAGAATGGCTGCCAGACCTTATCCAGAAAGGCGTGTTCGCGCGAGCCGCTATGCAGGGCTTCGTGGAAATTGAAAAACGCGGCCTCTGGAATATCCAGAAAATCATCAAAAATCGCTGATCTTCCTGCGTGAGATTTCCGCACGTACAGAATTTTCTTAGGGACATCCGCCGCAGGTAGACCGAAGGAAAACAATGCACAATCTGCATACTGCATACTGAATACTTTATACTACATACTATTTTATGCTTTGGCTTTTTATTACGCTTGCCGCATACGTTTTGCTCGCAATTGTCGCGGTGGGTGACAAATTCTTTGTTTCCAATCAGAAGCTTCGCCCCAGCGCGTATGTGTTTTATATTGGCGCGCTCGGATTGCCTGTGTTTCTTTTAATTCCGTTTGTCGGCTTTCAGTTTCCTGTTCCTTTGCGCGCTTTGCTTGGAGTGGGAGCCGGCATATCTTTTGGCATTGCTTTGTTTTGGATGTTTCGGGCGCTCAAACTGTTTGAAGCTTCGGTTGTGATTCCGATGATCGGAGGATTTATCCCGTTGTTCACTCTTGGCCTGACTTTTCTTTTTTCAAAAGAACATGCTGAGTTCACGGCCATGCATGCCGCGGCATTTATTTTGCTTGTCGGCGGAAGCGCGCTGATGAGCTGGGAGACGTCGGCAAAACATACTGCGCAAAGCCTTTTTCTCGCGGTGTGTTCCGCCCTGTGGTTCAGCTTTTCTTTTGCGGTTTCAAAATACGCCTACATAGATGAACACTTCTGGTCTGTGTTTATGGCGCGCGCCTTTGGCGTTTTCCTTGCCGGACTCTTCCTTTTTCTTTTCAGCCGCGGCGAAAAAAAAGAAATTGCCGGCGCATCGCAACCGCCAAACACGCAAAAATCCGCGTCATATTCCAAACGCTTTTTTCTGCCCGCCCTCTTTGTTGCCAATCAGGGAATAGGAGCTGTGGGCCAAACACTGCAGAATTACGCGATTTTCCTTGTTCCGGTTTCCATGGTCGCGTTTGTGAACGCGCTTGAGGGAGTCAGATTCGCGTTTCTTTTGCTGTTCACGTCCCTTCTTTCCCTCTTTTTTCCCCACATTATCAGGGAGCGCATCACGAGAAACGTTCTTATGAGGAAAATAATCGCGATTTTCATAATTGGAGCCGGGCTTATTTTGCTTGCGCGCATTATTTCATAACTTTTTTGCATGATAAAAAAAACTGTCCGCATCGTTTTGTTTGCATTATTCGCGCTGTTTGCCGCCGTATTTGTGTTCTTTTTTGTCGGCAAAGCTCCGATCGCAAAAGAGATTGTCTGGGGAGTGAATTTCTCGCAGAAACACGCGATTAACATGAAACTTGACTGGAAAGAAACGTTTCTCGCCTTGCTTGACGAGTTGGGCGCAGAGCATGTGAAAATATCCATTGACTGGGATATGATTCAGGGTGACAATCCAAATTTTTTCTTTCAGGACGTTGACTGGCAAATGCGCGAACTTGAAAAGCGCGGGGCAAAAGCGTTTCTTGTCATCGGGAACAAAACAACGAGATGGCCCGAATGCCACATTCCCTCATGGGTAAAAGTTTTGCCGAAAGACCAACAGCAATCAGCCGCACTGCGGCTTGTGAAAGGGCTGGTGGAACGCTATAAAAATTCTCCCGCGCTTGAAATGTGGCAGGCGGAAAACGAGCCGTTTTTCCCTTTTGGGGAATGCCAGTGGTCTGACATTGATTTTGTAAAAAAGGAGGTTGCGCTTATAAAATCACTGGACCAAAAGCACCCTGTTGTCATTACGGCAAGCGGGGAATGGTCTCTGTGGAGGAGATCGTCCATAATCGGAGACATGACAGGATCCACGCTCTACCGCAGAGTATGGTTCAGTTTTCCTAAAACGTCGCTTCCCCAGTGGTTCATACGCTATCCTTTCCCCCCTGTGTTTTATTGGAGAAGGGCATTGCTTGCAGACAAGCTGTTTAGCAAAAAAGTGATTGTCGGGGAACTGCAGGCAGAGCCTTGGTCGCAGAAACTGTTGTACGACACCACAGTGGAAGAGCAGGCGAAAACCATGAACCCGGAATTTTTCAGGGAAATCGTGTCGTACGCCAAACGCACCGGCCTCAACACCTTTTATCTCTGGGGATCAGAATGGTGGTATTGGATGAAA
>CAYYFJ010000004.1:0-33880 GCA_964471385.1 uncultured Candidatus Saccharibacteria bacterium | reverse complement strand
TGTTCTGTGATATAGTTGCCATAGTATGCTACTTTTGATAGTATAGAAATATGAGTCATTGCTTTCTTTGCTCACAAAACAAGCATAGCAAAAATCTACGATTTTTTCAATGGATGATTTCTGACTTTTCTGTCCACCAAATCCGCCTTTTTTGAATTCCCCCCGCCGAGCCAATTCGCCGCTTTGCGGCGAGAGAAATTGTCGCGCGCCGTGATGGGCACACGGCGCATGTCCGCTCTTTCAAATCGCGAAGTTTCTATTGGCGGAGGGGGCGAGATTTTCCTTCGGTAAATTGCCTGACGGCAATTTCCTCTGAACCGGCCCTCGCGGCGCTCGCCTCTCCCTCGGCTTCCTTCGGGAGAACTCGCTCATCGCTCCGGGCTTCTCATCCCAATGTGGGCAAAGCAGTTTGCCCACTCCCTCTTCCTTGTTCGCTTCGCTCACTGCGGAGGGGGCGAGATTTGAACTCGCGATGCCCTTTCGGACATAGTTGCTTTCCAAGCAACCGCACTAGGCCACTATGCGACCCCTCCATGATTGACCCTATTTCCTTTTTTCAAAGTATACTTTAGCAAATAATGAATGCGCTCTCTTCCTTTTCCAGATTTTAAAAAAATTTCCTCTCTCTTAGCATCAGTTTTATTTAAAAATGCTTCATAATAAACTAGCCTCCAAGGAATACCAGATTTCGTTGACAGCGTACACCCACGATTATGCTCTTGCATTCTACTTCTCAAATCTTCTGTTATTCCCTTATAAAGTTTTTTATTTTGAGTGCTTTGAATAATATAAACATAATACATATCACTAGGCCACTTCGGCCCAAGGCCGACCAGCCTCGGGCTGGATGCGACCCCTCCATGTTTTGTTTACCGCGGAAGCAGGGAGATTGCTTCAAAGAGATGGGGATACTGCACGGCGAATTTATAGCGCAAAAGCTTGAGCACGGTCAAGAAATCAAGCAATTCTTCCCGCAGTAATTCGGGGCCGTAAAAAACTTCCCAGAGCTCTTCTTTGAGATTGCGCAGATAATGATACAGCGTCGCATGTTCTCCTTTTTCCTGAAGATAAGCAATAATTCCCTTGAATTCTCCCCTGTCCAGCCACACGCCATGGCAAAGATTGCACACGTCAACTTTGACGATTGAGTCTCCATACCGTACCTCGTACAAAGGCATTCTGTCAAAAGGGCAGAGTTTGTGCTGGCGGGAAATGCGAAATCGGGTTTTGTCGCGCCACAAATCAATGTCAAGCCAGCGCAGATTTCTGTCTTTCTCGTCTTTTGCAGACTGGAGCTCGTCTTCCTCAAACCACAATCCGTAACACCGCGGGCAGTAGTCAATGTCCACGCCCGAGAGCAAAGCATTATGAAGTTTTATGTTGCAAAGGGGACAAACCATATATAACTAAATCCAAAATCTCAATATCAAATTTCAAATAAAGTACAAATGGGCAAATGGGCTATTTTGACTTTGAGCTTTGACATTCATTTGACATTTGGATTTTGACATTTGACATTTATATCTTCATTCCTCTGAGGGCGGCAATGCGCTCTGCAATGGGCGGGTGGGTCGTGAACAGCTTTTGAAACCAGCCCACGGATTCTTTGCCGCGAAAAGGGCTGGCAATGTACAAGTGCGCGGTCGCGTGGTTTGCGGCGCGCAATTGGCCGGAAAATGCGGATATTTTCTCCAGCGCCTTTGCAAGCCCCTCGGGATACCGCGTCAAAAGCGCGCCCGAAGCGTCTGCTAAAAACTCGCGCTTGCGCGAAATCGCAAGCTTTATCAGGTTCGCGGCAAGCGGAGCTACAATCGCGGCAACAATGGACACGACAAGCAATAGAACGCCAAGCTGTCCCCGGTTGTCGTCGCGCGAACGCCCCCTTCCGCCATACCATGTGATGCGGAAAAAGAAATCAGACAATAAAGCGACAATGCCGACCAGAACCACAATAACGGTTGCAAGCAGAACATCGCGGTTTCCGATATGCGCAAACTCGTGCGCGATGACTCCTTCAAGCTCCGCGCGTTCCAATCGCTCCAATAGTCCTGTCGTTACGGCAACCACCGCGTGCTTTGGATCGCGGCCGGTTGCAAACGCATTGGGTTGGGCATCATTAATAATGAAAACAGCAGGTGTGGGAAGGCCCGCGGTTATGGCAAGATTTTCCACAATGCGGTACAGCTCGGGATTGTCTTCCTTTTTAATCGGCTTTGCTCCGCTCATGGAAAGCGCTATGGAATCTGAAAACCAATACGACGCCACGCTCATGGCCGTGCTCAACAAAACCGCGAACCACAGAATCGTTGGACTCTTGTAGTAAGCGCTGAATAGCCAGCCCAAACCAATCAGCAGGACAAAAAACCCTGCCAGATACAGCCACGTTTTGCGGATGTTGGATTCAGCATAAGAATAAAGCGTCATGCAATTTTCAATTATTGAAAATTGATTATTGAAAATTAGAAATTGACTTTGGGGGCTTGGCGTTCGGCAGGTTCTTCAATTTCAAAAAACGCTTCCTTCTTAAACCCAAACGAACCGGCGACAAGATTTGCCGGGAATGTTTCCGTCCCTGTGTTCAGCGCAAGCACATTGGTATTGTAAAATCTGCGGGCCGCCTGAATTTTGTCTTCCGTGTCCCGCAATTCCTCCATGAGCTGGCCAAAACGGTCGGACGCTTTGAGGTCGGGATAATTTTCCGCGACCGCGAACAGACTTTTCAAGGTTTGCGAGAGCATATTCTCCGCCTGCGCGCGATCTCCCACGCTTGTCGCGCCCATTGCCTTTGCTCTTGCTTCTGTCACTTTCTCAAATACTCCTCTCTCATGCGCCGCGTATCCCTGCACCGTGTTCACAAGGTTAGGAACCATGTCATAGCGCCTTTTTAACTGCACTTCAATGTCGGCAAACGCTTCCTTGACGCGATTGCGCAAAGCAATAAGGCGGTTAAACGCAAGCACAACCCATGCAACCAAAACGCCGAACGCGGCCAAAATAATTGTAAAAGTATTCATGGTTTTTGTTCTTTATTCTTTATTATTTATAAACACCGTTATTATACCACGATAATCTCTAAAAAACACAAACCCGGTTCATTGAAGCCGGGTTTGCGCTTTTTATCCTATTGAAAAAGGAGTCCTTCAACCACGCTCAGGACTAAACATTGTCATGACAACAATGTTTAGTAATCTTCCATTCCGCCCATGTGCGGATTTTTCGCTTTGTCCGATTTTTCCGGAAGATCCGCAACCACGGCTTCTGTGGTAAGCAGCATGGAGGCGGCGGACACCGCGTTTTCCAAAGCCACGCGCACCACTTTTGTCGGATCAACCACGCCCGCCTGCACAAGGTCTTCATACACGTCGGTTGCCGCGTTATATCCAAAGCTTCCTTCGCCTTTTGCGACTTCCGCGGCAACAACCGAACCGTCTTTTCCCGCGTTGTTCGCGATCTGGCGGATCGGCTCTTCAAGCGCCCTTCTCAAAATAGAAACCGCAATCTGCTCCTCCCTGTCTTGCAATCTGAAATTCTCCAGCTCCTTTGAGGCGCGAAGCAGAGCGACTCCTCCGCCAGCCACAATGCCCTCCTCCACGGCGGCTTTAGTCGCGGCAAGCGCGTCTTCTGTCTTGTGCTGGCGCGCTTTCTGCTCAACCTCGGAGGCCGCGCCAACCTTCACCACGGCCACGCCCCCTGCGAGTTTTGCCAAGCGCTCCTGCAGTTTTTCTTTGTCAAATTCGGAAGCAGTTTCTTTGAGCAAACTCCTGATCTGCCTGATTCTGGCTTCAATGCGCTCTTTGTCTCCTTTCCCTTCCACAATAATGGAGTTTTCTTTGTTTGCCACCACTCTGCGCGCAGATCCCAGCTGGTTCAAATCCACTTTGTCCAATTTCAAGCCAAGCTCTTCTGAAATAACCTGCGCTCCCGTCACCACCGCAATGTCTTCCAGCATTTCTTTCTTTCTGTCGCCAAATCCGGGCGCCTTTACCGCCAACGAATTGAATATGCCCCGCAGTTTGTTTACCACCAAGGTTGCAAGCGCTTCCCCGTCCACATCGTCTGCAATGATCACAAGCTCTTTTTTGCCTATTTTCGCGACAGCTTCCAGCGTGGGGAGAATGTCCTGCACGGAAGAAATCTTTTTGTCGGTGACCAAAATATACGGGTCTTCAAGCGCCGCCTCCATGCGCTCCGCGTTCGTAATCATGTAGGGGGAAATGTACCCTCGGTCAAATTGCAATCCTTTCACGATTTCTTTTTCAATGCCGAATGTTTTTGATTCCTCAACCGTGATCACGCCGTCTTTCCCGACTTCCTGCATAACTTCCGCGATCAGGTTTCCAAGTTCGGCGTCTTCCGCTGAAATCGTGGCAACCTGCGCCATTTCTTCTTTTGAGGCGATGGAGTGGGAAGTCGCTTTCAAATGCTCCACAACTTTTTTCACCGCTTTTTCCAAGCCGCGGCGCAATGCCAGCGGGTTTGCCCCGGCTGTCACATTTTTCAATCCTTCCACAATCACCGCCTGCGCCAGCACAGTCGCGGTTGTGGTGCCGTCGCCCGCCATGTCATTGGCTTTGGACGCAACCTCTTTCACGATTTCAGCGCCGATGTTTTCAATTTTGTCTTCTATCTCTATCTTCTTTGCTATGGTAACCCCGTCGTTGGTGATGGTCGGGGAACCAAACCCTTCGTCAAGCACGACATTCCTGCCTTTGGGACCCAACGTTGTCTTGACGACATTCGCAAGCTTATCTACGCCCGCCTTGAGTTTTTTGCGGGCATCCTCGCTGTAAAAAATTTGTTTTGCCATAATTCAATATCCAAATCCGCAAATGATATCCGAATCTACAAATGCTATGAATAAGTTTTGCCGTACATTCGTAGATTTGCTATTCGTAGTATTCGGACAAAATTCGTAGATTTGTATTATACTTCTATGATTGCCAATATGTCGTCCTCTCTCGCGATGAGATACTCTTTGCCGTCAACCTTTACCTCGTTGGGGCCGTATTTCGTGAACAGAACCGTGTCTCCGGCTTTGACTTCCAAGGGGACAATTGTTCCGTTCTCTGTTTTTTTGCCGTTTCCCACGGCAATAACTTTTCCCTGCTCGGGCTTTTCTTTGTCTGCCGTGTCAGGCAGAAAAATGCCCGACTTTGTTTTTTCCTCCTGCTTGAGGGGCTCTATGAGCACATGATCCCGCAATGGTTTGATGGTCATACGCTTTGAATGATAAGAACCTTTAGTTATGATTAGCTATAAATAGTATTAAACGGCTAGCAGTCCAGCACATTGACTGCTAATTTCATATACCATAATCTATGCGAGACAAAAAATATTGTCAATACCCCGCCCCGCGCATATTATATTGCCCTTGACATTTTCTGCTAAAAATTTACTATCGCCATACAGTTTTCACATAAGGAGGAGCGCATTATGGAACAGAGAAGCGGAGTCCATACGCCATCACTACCCCTTTCTCGAAGGGAAGTGGCACGCTTTATCCCGCAAGAGGTCCCGTCCCCACAATGGATTGCACCAAAGGGGTGGGAGGTTGAGATTCCCCCGGAAATCGAAAAACTGCAAGGAATTTTCTTGCAGCTTCCCGAACTCGCACCGCACGATCCCCTCTATGGGAGGGTGCGGCGCATTTTCCTCTACATTGCAGAAAATGGCGCGTGTTACTGCATTGTGGAGGAGCTGTGTCATACGACCCAGATCCTTAGAATAAGTGTATTTCCGCTGTAACTCTAGCAAGCCGCAAGGGCCCCAAATAATTTTGGGGCCTTCTTGTTTTCATTGCCATCGCCAGTTTTATGAAAACAAAAGGAGGAGATTACTCCCCCTTTGCTGTTTTACGGGAGACTATGGAAGAACCCTGCAAAAATCCGCAGAGATTCTCCCACAATCTCATATGACCTTTTACGGTCATTATAGGCTCTTTTTCGGAACCCTGAATGACAACTGTTAGACCAAAACTTTTCAGAAAGCTTTTTATTGATTGCGGCAGTTGCGGCGGATTGCAAAGAACATTTTGCCATTCCCAAATAGAACCTTCAACGGCTATAACACCGTTTTCAGAATGGAAAGAAAGCTTTTTCCCTGCAACCCATTCTTCCAAACTCATATGTCTTCCTCCCTCAAAATAATGTGCACAAAACACAAGGAAGGACGCATGAACTATTCTGTTTATACAACACAGGATGTTCTTTATCAATAACACCGGTCGGAGACACACGGAGTGTGTCTCCGACACGAAATTGGTTATCTGTCAAAGATTTTTCTTAATAGTTTAGATATTGTCCGGTATAACTCCTTTTGTTTTTTGCAATGTCCGCTGGAGCGCCTTCCGCAATAATAGAGCCTCCCTTTTCTCCCCCTTCGGGACCAAGGTCAATAATCCAGTCGGCGTTGCGGATTAAATCCATATTGTGCTCAATCACCAGCACGGTGTTGCCTTTTGAAACAAGCTCTGAAAGCACGTGCAAAAGTTTTTTCACATCGTCAAAATGCAGACCGGTTGTCGGTTCGTCCAATATATACAGCGTTTTGCCGGTTGCTTTTTTTGCAAGCTCGGTTGCAAGCTTCACTCTCTGCGCCTCTCCTCCTGAAAGCGAGGGAGCTGGCTGGCCCAACTGGACGTATCCCAACCCGACATCGTTGAGCGTTTTCAGTTTCGCGGCAAGAGCCGGAATGTTTTTGAAAAATTCAAGCGCCTCCTCCACAGTCATGGCAAGCGTCTGCGCAATGTTTTTTTCTTTGTACTCAATCTCCAAAACTTCTTTCGTGTATCTGGTTCCATGGCACTCCTCGCATTCCACATATACATCTGGCAAAAAATACATCTCAATTTTCTTCAGCCCCTGCCCCTCGCAGGCCTCGCACCGCCCTCCTTTCACGTTAAAAGAAAAACGTCCGGCTCCGTATCCCCGCGTCCTCGCTTCTCTTGTCGCGACAAACAAATCGCGAACCACAGTGAATGCTCCCGTGTAAGTGGCGGGGTTGGAGCGGGGCGTCCTGCCTATGGGCGACTGGTCAACCAGCACCACTTTGTCTATATGCTCGGTTCCTATGATATTTTTATGCGCTCCCGGCGTTTCTTTCGCGCGATAAAACTTTTTCAGCAGAGCTTTTGCGACAATATCATTCACAAGCGAGCTTTTCCCGGACCCCGACACTCCTGTGACGCACACAAATTTCCCCAGAGGAATTTTCACATCAATGTTTTTCAGATTATTCTCCCTCGCCCCCTTAATGATCAAATACTTTTGAATTTTGACTTGCACTTTTGAATTACTCTCCACTCTCCTCCTCCCCGACACATATTCTCCCGTCAGTGTGTCTGATTTTTCCAGCTGTTTTGGCGTGCCCGCAAACACAACGCGCCCCCCGTGTTTGCCGGCTCCCGGCCCCACGTCAATAATCCAGTCAGCATTCTGAATGGTCTGCTCGTCGTGCTCCACCACGACAACCGTGTTGCCCAAGTCGCGCAATTCTTTCAGCGTTTTAATAAGCCGCCCCTGATCTCTCGCGTGCAAACCAATGGAAGGCTCGTCTAATATATAAAGAACGCCTGTCAGTTTGGAGCCAATCTGCGTGGCTAAGCGAATTCTTTGCTCTTCTCCGCCAGATAACGTCCCTGCTTTGCGTCCGAGCGTCAGATATTCCAATCCCACATCAATTAAAAACTGGATGCGGTTCAGAATTTCCTTCACAATAGGCTGGGCGATTTTATATTCCCCCGCGGACAATGAGTCTGTTTTTTTGCGTGTGCCGTCTTTCTCGTCTGGCTTCCGGGAAAGAGCGCGGAAAAATTCATGCGCGCCGTTCAGTTGAGCGCCAGTAATTTCGTCAATCTGTTTTCCCGCGACTGTCACGGCAAGAGCTTCGGGTTTTAACCGTTTCCCTTTGCACTGTTCGCATACTTTTTCCACCATGTACTGCTCTATTTCTTCTCTTGCGTATTCTGAATCGGTTTCATGGAATCTGCGCTCAAGCCACGGAATTACTCCTTCAAAATTGCCGTCGCCGCGCAAAATAAGATTTAGGATGTTCTTGGGCAGATCTTTGACAGGGACTGAAAGAGAAAAATTGTTTTGCTTTGCAAGTTCTTCCAGCTTCCACCAGAAAAATCCCTGCCTTCCAATTTTATGGGAAGCGCGCGCCCAAGGGAAAATCGCTCCCTCTCCAATGGAAAGACGGGGATTTGGAATCACAAGCTGGGGATCCACCTCAAGTTTTTCTCCAAGCCCCTGACAGGAGGGGCATGCCCCGTGAGGCGAGTTAAACGAAAACAATCTCGGCTCAATTTCAGGCAAACTCATTCCGCATTCCTCGCACGCAAACTTCTCTGAAAACAGTATGTCGTTTTGCGTTTGAAGTTTGTGATTTTGAATTTGCTTGGTTATTGTTTCTTGGTTATTGGAACTTGTCGTTGCAACGACGACTGTTCCTTTCCCCAGTTTTAACGCCGTCTCCACCGAATCTGAAAGCCGCGGCCTGTCCAGTTCTTCCCCCATCACCAGCCGGTCCACCACCACTTCAATGGTATGCTTGCGCTTGCGGTCAAGCTCCTGCAAAAGAAGCTCCTCAACGCGATGCACCGTGCCGTCCACGCGCACCCTTACAAACCCTCCTTTCTGGATTTCCTCCAGAATGCCGCGATGCTCCCCCTTGCGGTCGCGCAACACAGGGCCTAAAATCGCAATTTCAGAACCTACGGGAAGCTGAAGAATCTGGTCGGCTATCTGGCTCGCGTTCTGCCGCTTCACTTCTTTTTTGCATTTGGGACAGCGGGGAATGCCCGCGCGCGAAAACAAAAGCCGGAGATAATCATAAATCTCCGTCACAGTTCCCACGGTGGAACGAGGGTTATGGGCGCCTTTTCTTTGGTCAATGGCAATGGCCGGGCTTATGCCTTCAATGTTGTCAACATCGGGCTTGTCCATAACGCCCAAAAACTGGCGCGCATATGCTGACAAACTTTCCACGTACCGCCTCTGCCCCTCGGCATACAGCGTGTCGAAGGCGAGGGAGCTTTTTCCGGAACCCGAAATTCCCGTGAACACCACGAGTTTGTTTTTTGGAATGTCAACGTCAATATTTTTGAGATTGTGCACCCTTGCCCCCCGAATTTTTATGGTCTGATCCATACTCTTTTTTGTCGCTTATGGGGTCGTATTATACCCCCGCACCGCTTGTTTTACAATGGTATAGAGACATATCCCAATCTGCCCAAAAATTTCAACCGATGGCAAACGCTTCCCGCAAGGCAGTGGTCAAGGTCGGACCTTGGCCAAGGTCGGACCTTGACCAGTCGCTTGACTTTGGACGTTGCAAGGGTATAATCGCGGCAGATTGCGAAAGGGGGTAACCACATATGATGAACAGCACCCCCAACCAGTGTGTTGAATGGAAACAAAGCCTTTTCTTTTTGCTGATCACTGTAGCCATCGCCGCATTTTTTATTATCACCTTCCTCACATTGACGTGGATGGCAGACGGCTCCACTATTCAAGAACAAGAATGGGAGCCGCCAGCTATCAATATAGAGACAGAAAAAGCATGTCTCCAGGCGACAGGAAGTCTGGAAGTATGCATCAAACAACGCCGCAACCGCACCAACGGGGTCTGACCCCGTTGATAGAAAAGGCTGTAGAGCAGAACCACAAGGTTCTGCCTTCTTTTTTACTTACTTACTCAATTTTTTTGACATTTTTTCGATTTCGTGTCGGAGACACACTCCGTGTGTCTCATCAATTTTTGACAAAATTGTGAAATGCGCGTATAGATAGCGCTACATAGGAGAGGACATTTTCCCGGCAAAGGAGACGAGGAAATGACTCCAAGACAAGGACGGCAGACGAACAGCTGGAAACGGAGACTTGACAAGGGACGTCTTTACATCCCCGCAGAAATTTCTCCGTTGTTTCGCCAGAAAGTCGTCCTTATTAAAGATCCTGAAGGAATCAGGATCGGGATTAGGAGAAAAGTTCCGGCAGATATCCCGAAAGATAGAGTCTTTGTTGAACCCGTGCAGAAAAACCTCCGAGGAGAAAAGCGGATTCTCATTCCGCTTGCCCTGAGGGACGCATTTCTGCTTGGGTCACACGGAGAGATTGAGCTTATTCGGGAAGATGACAAAAAGTTTTTGATCACAAAAAATCCACTTTAATTTTGTGGATTATTGTACGGGGCACACCATTGCCCCCTTGTTTTTTTCTTAAAAACTGGAATACAAAGAAGCTATGAGATTCGCGACGCGCAAAAATTATACATTCAATCTTCCGCAAACTCCGGGCGTGTATGCCTTCAAGAATAAAGAAGGAATTTTATATATTGGAAAAGCGGTGAACCTGCGGGAACGCGTAAAAAACCATTTTCAACAACCATCGTACAGAGACGGATTGTTTATGAATCAGGTGCGGAAAATCGGATACATACAGACGCCCTCTGAAATTGACGCGCTTCTGCTGGAATCCGCGATGATTAAAAAACATCAGCCAAAATACAACGTATTCTGGAAAGACGACAAAAAGTATTTTTACGCGGCGATCACAAAAGATTTGCTTCCGCGCGTGCTTATCACGCACCAGCCTTCATCGCAAAAAAAGGCAAAGCTGATTGGGCCGTATGTTGACGGAACATCGCTGAAGCTAACGCTTCGCTATCTTCGGAAAATTTTTCCGTATTATACGGCGGCAACACATTCCCCTCTTCCCTGCGGATACTGCCATTTGGGACTCTGCCCGGGGCCAATTCCGGACATCACGGCGTACAAAAAGAATCTGCAAAATCTCGCGAGCGTTCTCAAGGGAAAAAGAACGTCAGTGATACGGCGCCTCAAAAAAGAAATGGCGCTGTTGTCCAAAAACAGACAATATGAACGGGCAGGCATTCTGCGCGACCAAGTTTTTGCGCTGGAAAACATTGCAAAACACCGGTTTTCACGCCAAATCAAAGAAGAAAAATTGGAAGATGAGCAGGAATACAAAGCGGTTGAACAGTCCCTGCAAAAAATATTTCACACGGCAAAGCCAATGTCGCGCGTTGAGGAATTTGACGTTTCAAACATTCAAGGAACCGCGGCAACAGGTTCCATGGTTGTGTTTGTTGAAGGCAGGCGCGCGCCGCAATTCTACCGCAAGTTCAAAATACGCGCGGAAGCCAAACCCAATGACGTTGCGATGATGAAAGAAATCATCTCAAGGAGAATGCGCCATCCTGAATGGAAATACCCCGATCTCATGATTATTGACGGGGGCAAAGGCCAGTTGCGTTCGGCCCTGTCTGCAATTTCACAGTATCAGAATAAAGAAGAAAAAACGCCGTTTTTTATCGCGGCGCTTGCGAAACGAAAAACAGAGCTTTTTCTTCCCGGGCGCAAAGAATCCGCGGCGGGAGAACATCTTCCTCTTGATGCGCGCCGTTTTCTCTTGCGCATGAGAGACGAGGCGCACCGCTTTGCGATTTCATACCACAAAATATTGCGCAGAAAAAACCTGCTTCCGTGACCTGCGCGACCCGCGGGGTCAGACCCCGTTGATGGGGTCTGACCCCGCGCAGGGCATGTTGACTTAACTTTGTCATCGTGATATCCTATGACAATACAATCCGTAACTTGAACACATGCTCACAATACTTTTGTTTGACATTGTGGGAGGCATTGTTGGTTTGTGGGTCGCAAGCCATTACATTGAGGGGGTCCAATTCACCGGTTCCCTGAAGATATTTCTGATTGCCGGAGCCGCGCTTGGCTTGGTGCTCGCGTTTCTCCGTCCCCTTTTAAACCTCATTACTTTTATCTTTCGGCTCATTGTGCTTATAGGAGTAAGCATAGGGTTAATCTGGCTGTTGGGCCTTTTCTTCCCTGAATTTTCCGTGAAAGGAACAATGCCAATGGTCTGGACCGCAGTCGCGGTATCCGCCATAAGCATTGTGCTCTCGTTTTTTGGAAGGATGGGCGCGCGAAGATAACTCTTGAGATTGAACTTTTTTCTCTTGTTTCCAATGACGTATTTGACGATTGCCCAAATCGGAACTGCCACACTCATGATTATTGCCATTCTTCTTCAGCAAAGGGGAACCGCTTTGGGTTTGGGCATGGGGGGAGACAGCGGATTTTACGCGACAAGAAGGGGTATTCAGGAAAAACTTTTCTGGGCAACCATTGTTCTCTTGATTCTTTTCGCGGGACTCTCTATAGCAAGTCTCCGCTTCTGAACTCTAGTATTCAGTATACAGTATAGAGTATTCTGCATACTGAATACTGAATACTGCATACTGCATACTCAATACTGGATACTTTGCGCTGTTGCTTTTACAACAACTAAAAATCTCGCACAGTGTTTACGTTTCAACAGGCGAAAGACTGGATTAAACAATTACAAAGACAATACGGCGAGTTAAAAGAAGGAAAGAGATTTCCTACCTTTGCCCAGTGGAAAAAATTTCCATCTGTGTTGTCAAAAAAAGAGAGAATACTGTTTTCTTTGTTTCTTGCGCTGTCTGTCGCGTCTTTCACGTTTCTTTTGGGACGGCTGTACATCGCAAGCACAAGAGAAATTCCCGTGCAGGGGGGATCGTTCACAGAAGGAATTGTCGGCTTTCCACGGTATATCAACCCCTTGTACGCGGATGCGTACGATGCAGACCGCGATCTTGTCCAGCTTGTGTATTCGGGACTGCTTACATACGACAACGCGGGAAAGCTGGTCCCGGATCTGGCAAAAGATTTCACCGTGGAAGAGGGAGGAAAGGTGATTGAATTCAACCTCAGAGAAGAAGCGGTGTGGCATGATGGAAAACCGTTCACGGCAGACGATGTAATCTTCACGGTGGAAACCGTGCAGAACCCAAAATACAAAAGCCCCATACGCACGAACTGGATTGGCGTGAGGGCTGAAAAAATCACAAATGATCGTGTCCGCTTTGAGCTCAAAGAACCTTACGCTCCGTTTTTAGAACGGCTCACGCTCAAAATTCTTCCCTCTCACATCTGGAAATCCGTAGCTCCGGAGAACTTCGCGCTTTCTATGTACAATCTTGAGCCTGTGGGAACGGGGCCGTACCGGGTATCTGGCATAAGCCAGGAACGCACGGGAGCAATCAAAGAAATTCGGCTGCGCGGATTCAAAGAATACTACGGGAAAAAACCATACATTCAGTCAACTGCGTTCCGCTTTTTTCCCGATGAAAAAGAACTGATCGCGGCGGCAAACCAGGGACTGCTGGACGTTTTTTCCATCCACTCCGTGCAGGATATCCAGCGGGTAAAAACAGACGGGCTGAATGTGTATTCGTTCTCTTTGCCAAGATACTTTGCCATTTTTTTCAACCTGAACTCCCTGAACGATCAGGACATTGTGAAGTCGCGGGACATGCGCCAGGCGCTCGCAGACTCAATTGACAAAGAAGCTTTGACAAGCGCGATATTGAAAAACCATGGCCGCATTGTCTCGTCCCCCGCATTGCCCGGCATTTTTAAACTGGCAGAGCCGGCGCTCCTGCAGACAAAAAACACTGAGCGCGCGGAGCGCATTCTGCTGTCAAAAGGATACAAAAAAGAGAATGGAATGTGGTTTCCTCCCGCAAAAAAAAGCGGGGACGGCATACAAAGCACGCTGGTTCAGGGAAATAAAAGCGCGGACGTGAAAAAACTGCAGGAGTGCCTCGCGAAAGACGCGGAACTCTATCCGTCGGGAAAAATTTCTGGAACGTTTGACGCGGCAACCAAAGAAGCGGTGATTCGTTTCCAGGAAAAATACGCGGACGATATTCTGGCTCCCCAAGGGCTGAACAAGGGCACGGGAAAAGTCGCGGGAGCGACAAGAGAAAAACTCAACATGCTTTGCTTTACAAGCCGAGAAAATCTTCCTCTGAGCGTGAGCATTGCGACCGTAAACCAGCCGCCCCTGCTTGATATCGCGGAAGCAATCGCAGGCCAGTGGAAAGATTTTGGCATTCAAGCGGAGGTTCAAGCATACTCTCCTTCCGATCTTGAGCACGACGTGATAAAACCAAGAAATTTCCAGATGCTGTTGTTCGGAGAAATTCTCGGGAAAATACCCGATTTGTTTCCCTTCTGGCATTCCTCGCAAAAGCGGGATCCCGGGCTCAATCTTTCAGGATATGAAAATAAAAAAGCGGATGCTTTGCTTGAATCCGCAAGAAAAGAATTGGACGAAGAAGCAAGAAATAAAAAACTGGAAGAATTTCAGAATGTGCTTCTGCAGGATATTCCCGCGATTTTTCTGTATGACACCCACTATGTGTACATTGCGGCAGACGACATTCGCGGCATTACAGAGCAGATAATCGCCGACCCCTCCCAAAGGTTCTCCGGCATTGCAGACTGGTATATAAGAACAGGGAGAATATGGAAAAATCCAAATGCCAAAGCTCAAATGCCAAATGAAATCCAAAGTCCAAATGTCAAATGAAGCTCAATGCCCGGGTGGTGAAATTGGCAAACACGCAGCGTTCAGGGCGCTGTGGGCGCAAGCCCTTGGGAGTTCAACTCTCCCTCCGGGCACCACTAATTAAAAAATATGATTGCAAAAACATCTCAGCCGACAGTAAAAATCATTCCTCTCGGAGGATTGGGGGAGGTCGGCAGAAACATGGCGGTCTTGGAATACCATGACCAACATTCTCCCTTTCACGAAAAACTCATCGTTATTGACATTGGATTTAGAATGCCAGAAGAAGACATGCCGGGCATTGATTTTATCATTCCAAACGCCGCGTATCTGAAGGGTCGGGAAAAAGACATTCTCGGCGTTCTTATCACCCACGGCCATTACGACCACATTGGAGCCATGCCCTATATCATGGGGCAAATCGGAAATCCCGTCGTGTACACGGGCGCGCTTTCAAGGGCGATTATCACCAAGCGCCAGGAAGATTTCCCGGACCAGCCCAAACTTAATGTCGTGCTCATTGAAAACGGAAAACGGTTCAAGCTGGGACCCTTTGAAGTGGAGCCGTTTCGCCAGACCCACAGCATTGCCGACAACTTCGGATTTGCGATAAAAACCCCCGTGGGAATCGTTGTCCACACGTCAGACTTTAAGTTTGACGAAAGCCCGGTCAACGAACCCCCTACGGATCTGAATAAGCTCCAGAGCATCGGGGACAGAAACATTCATCTTTTAATGTCCGATTCCACAAACTCGCAGGAGCCCGGGCATTCGCTTTCAGAAAAAGCGATACTGGAAAATCTTGACGAGTTGTTTAAACGGACGCAGGGCCGCCTCATCATTGCAACATTTGCTTCTCTGCTGAACCGCGTCCAGCAGATCATCACGCTGTCTGAAAAATACGGCCGCAAAGTTATGTTTGAAGGATACTCAATGAAGACCAACACGGAAATCGCGCGACAGCTTGGATATCTGAAGGCGCAAAAAGGAACAATCATCAAAACCAAGGATATCGGAAACTATCCCGATTCAAAAATCACGGTGGTATGCACGGGAGCGCAGGGCGAAGGACGGGCGGTGCTCATGCGCATCGTGAACGGAGAACATCAGATCCTGAAAATCCAGAAGGGAGACACGGTGGTATTTTCTTCTTCCGTCATTCCGGGAAATGAGCGCACCGTGCAGTTTGTAAAAGACCAGCTGTACCGCCAAAAAGCGGAAGTGTTCCACTATAAAATGATGGACATTCACGCCTCCGGACACGGCAACCAAGAAGAGCTGAAAGCGATGATCCATTTGATGAGGCCGAAATTTTTGATGCCCGTGCACGGCCAGTACTCCATGCTTGTGAACCATCAAAAACTCGCAATAGGGGAAGGAATACCAGAAAAAAACATCTTATTGGCCGACAACGGCATGGTCATAAACCTGACAAAACAGGGATTTACCATAGATAAAAAACCGGTTCCTTCAAACTATGTCATGGTGGACGGGCTGGGCGTGGGAGATGTGGGAGAAATCGTCTTGCGCGACAGGCAGAATCTTTCGCAGGGGGGCATGTTTGTGGTCATTGCCGTGGTGGATCGCCAGACCGGAAGAGTCAAAGGATCCCCCGACATTATCTCGCGCGGATTCATTTATCTGAGAGAATCTAAAGACCTTTTGCGCCAGGTAAGAAAAAGAACCATAGACATTGTGGAAAAATCTTCAGGATCGGTCGGAGCCGTGAACTGGTCGTACGTAAAAGAAAGCATCCGCAATAAAATCGGAGATTTCCTGTTTGAAAAAACCCAGCGAAGACCCATAGTCATTCCCGTGGTAATTGAAGTATAATAAAATATAAATCCAAAATCCAAAGTTCAAATGTCAAATTGGCTATTTGGATTTTGATATTTAAATTTGTTGGTTATTCATTATATGCGTATATTCAGCGGCATACAGCCGACAGGCGCCATGCACATTGGGAATTATCTGGGAGCAGTGCGCAACTGGGTTGAACTTCAAAAACACAATGAATGCCTGTTTTGCGTGGTAGATCTTCATGCCATTACCGTTCCGCAAGACCCCGGCATGTTTTCAAAGACGACAATGGAAAAAGTGATAGAACTGCTGGCGCTCGGCATTGACCCTTCAGTGTCCGCGCTTTTTGTGCAGTCCCACGTCAAAGAGCACACGGAGCTTGCATGGATTTTGAATACCGTAACGCCCATGGGCGAGCTGGAACGCATGACGCAATACAAGGATAAATCAAAAAAATACAAGGCAAGCGTGAACGCCGGACTCTTAAACTACCCGATATTAATGGCAAGCGACATCCTTCTGTACCAGACAGAAGCAGTGCCCGTGGGAGAAGACCAAAACCAGCATTTGGAATTTACCCGCATGGTGGCAAAAAAATTCAACGGACGTTACGGCGCCACCTTCAAAGAACCAAAAGCGGTACTGCCCGATCTTGGAGCGCGCATTATGTCGCTGGAAGACCTGAAAAAGAAAATGTCAAAGTCCGACAGCGCGGAATCCCAGATCAAAATTTTTGAAGAGCCTCCGCTCATTCGCAAAAAAATATCGGGAGCGGTCACAGACGCGGGAAAAGAAATACGATATGATCCGGTGAAAAAGCCGGGCATTTCCAATCTCCTCGCCATCTATTCGCTATTTGGAGAAATAGCAATGCAGGATGCTGAAAAAAAATTTAAAACAAGCGGGTACGCCGGGTTTAAAAAAGCGCTGGCCGATCTTCTTGTTGAAAAATTGGAGCCATTTCGCAAGAAGAAAAAAGAGCTTGAAAACCGCGAGGTGTACATAAAAGAAATTCTCAAAAAGGGCTCGGCAAAAGCGGCCTCGCTTGCCAGGTTCACTATGGAAAACGTGAGAAAACGAGTCGGTTTTTTGGAACTTTCCTAATAAGAAACATAGATCGGCGCGCATGCGACCGCGAGAGATCGGAAAAAACTTGCTCGCAAAAAAACTTGCTAAACGAGAGAGGAAATGAGAGAACTGAGCTCTTTCTTTTTTTTCTCCATTTTCTCTTTGGAATGCGCCTCCACCACAAGCCGTATCAGGGGCTCCGTATTGGAAGGCCTGACAAGAAACCACCAATCGCGAAAATCAACGCGCAGACCGTCTTTGGCGTTCTTTTTGCCTTGCGCGTATTTTTTCTCCAGCCGTCCGGAGATGCGCTCCCAGTTTTGCGTTTTGAAATTGATTTCCCCTGAATGAAAATATTTCTGAAGGGGAGCAACAAGTTCCGAGAGTGGCACCTTGCTTTCATGCAAAAGACGCATCAATTTCAGCATCACGACAAAGGGCACTTCGTAATATAAACCGTCTCCCCAATAATAGTGCCCCACAAGTTCCCCCCCGAACAGAATGCGGTCTTTTTTCATTTTTCGCTGTATGTAGCTGTGCCCCACCCGGTAGGGAACCGGCACGCCTCCGTTGCGCGCGATAATTTCCGGAACCACATTGCTGGACCGAAAATCATACAAAATTTTGATTTTTTTCCTGCCGCCTTTGCGCTGAGTCAAAAGCATTTCCGCAAACAGGGCAGTGACAATGTCGGCAGGAACGGTTTCTCCGCGCTCATCTAAGAACACGATTCTGTCCGCGTCCCCGTCCAGCGCCACACCCATGACCGGCTTTGCGTCTTTTATAAACGCGACAATGTCGTCAAGGTTGCCCCGCGCCACGGGGTCTGGCACATGATGGGGAAAATGGCCGTCCGGTTTCATGCAGAGAGAAATAATCTCGGCTCCGGCTTTTTCAAGGATTTGCATAACCACCGCGCCTCCCGACCCGTGAGCGGCATCCACGGCAACGCGAATGCCTTTCAATTCCTTTGGCTTGACATTCGCCAATTCAAATGTGCTTTGCACATATACGCGCTCCAGATTTTTTTTGATCACTTTGCCTTTTGGCGCGCGACCGACATGGTCTGCAACCATGGCGCCGCCCGGCAAAAATGGATAGGAAAGCGTATATTTTTTCAACAATGCAAGCCCTGAATTTTCTGAAAGCGAGATGCCCTCTCCCCCCGCAAACTTAAACCCGTTGTAAGGATTCGGATTGTGGGAAGCCGTCACCATGGCGCCTCCGTCGTAGGAAAACGTTCTGACTGCATAATACAGCATGGGAGTGGGTACCAATCCAATGTCAACAACATCGCATCCCTCGTCAGTCACCCCGCTCGCGAATGACGCAAACAACAAAGGGGAAGACAAACGGGAATCCCGCCCCGCGACAATCGTTAATATTCGGGACTCGTCATTTTTCCGCAAGAAATTCACAAATCCCCTGCCCAACCGGTACGCGGCGTCTTCATTGATTTCTTCCGGATATTTTCCCCTGATATCATACGGATGAAAAATGGAAGGATTGATGTCCATAATGAAGAGGATAGCACATTTTCTATCCCGACGGAATGGTTGACGCACAAAGGCAATTATGATACAAAAAGACCATGAAACGATACGAGTTAAATCTGCTGTTGAATCCGGCGATTGAAGAAGCGGCCCTGCTTGATCTTTTGGGGGCGCTTGTTTCTTTTATCCAAGATCAGGGAGGCTTGCTTGAAACGCAGGAAATCAAGGGTAAAAAGGCATTCCACGGATCCGGAAAAAATAAAGAAGCCATGCTTGCCGCGCTTACATTTTCGTTCAGCCCCGACAATATAGAAACGCTGAAAAAACGGGTAAACGGGGAATCCTCGGCGATCCGAAGTATGATTATGGAAGCTCCGGCAAAACAAAGCAGAAAATTAAAGCAGTCCCCCGCCATTCAACCGCCAGCTCTTCAAGAGCCCGTCGCTATCGCAAAAGAACAGGAAAAACCGGTGGACATCGGCGAGATTGACAAAAAGCTGGAAGAAATCTTCAAGGAAACCTAGGTTTGAAAAATCCAAATGCCAAAACTCAAATGTCAAATGAAATCTAAAGTTCAAATGTCAAATGAGTATTGAGATTTTGGATTTTGATATTTGGCATTAGGTAAACTATGGATTTAAACAAAGTCATGCTCATAGGGCGGGTGGTGGACACCCCTGAAACGCGCTCAACCCCTTCGGGTCAGACCGTGTGCAATCTGCGCGTGGCAACAAACAGGGTGTGGACGGACGCTGGCAATCAGAGGCAATCAAAAGCCGAATTCCATACGGTCATCGCATGGAGACGGCTTGGCGAAATCGCGTCCCAATATTTAAGGAAGGGGTCCTTGGTGTATGTGGAGGGAAGAATTGAAACGCGATCATGGCAGGACGCCCAAGGCGTAAAAAAATACCGCACCGAAATTATCGCAGAGCGCCTGCAGTTAGGGCCCAAAGGAAGCGAAGGCGGATCGGTCCCGTTTGTGAAAGAAGAGGGGCGCGCCCCTCAGGCGGACAACAAAACAACGCCCCAGCAAAAAGAGACAAAAGAGGAATCGGTGGAAGAAATTCCCATTATTGAGGAGGACGAAGAAATTGACGTGAAAGATATCCCCTTCTAAAATCCAAATGCCAAAGCTCAAATGTCAAATGAGTATTTGGATTTTAAACATTCATTTGACATTTGGATTTTGACATTTGACATTACGTAAAATATGGATTGCTATTTTTGCAAAAAAAATATTCAGGAAGTTGACCATAAAGACACGCAAATTCTTAGGCGTTACCTTTCCGGTCTCGGAAAAATAAGGTCCAAAGAAAAAACAAGCTTGTGCGCGACTCACCAGCGCAAAGTCGCGAAGGCCGTGAAAGTGGCGCGCCACATCGGGCTCCTCTCTCACATTTCTAAGGACTGAACTCATTCTTTCTGTTTTTGCAGAGAGACGCGGGCGCGCTCAAAGAGCTTTTGCCTTATTTGCTCTGCAGTTTGCAAGTTCTCTTTCAAAAATGCCCGCGCCCCTTCCATGCCCTGGCCGATTTTTGTTTCTTCAAACTGAATCCACGATCCTGATTTTTGCAAAATCCCCTCTTTAAGGCCGGCGTTCACGAGATCGGCCGCATAAGAAATTCCTTCGTTGTAATAAATATCAAACTCTGTGGTTTGGAAAGGAGGAGCAACTTTGTTTTTCACTATTTTTGCTCTCACGCGGGATCCCGTAATCTGTTCCCCGTGCTTGATTTGAGCTATTCTTCTTAATTCAATGCGCGCGGAAGCGTAGAATTTCAACGCAAGCCCTCCCGGCGTTGTTTCCGGATTTCCGAACATCACGCCGATTTTCATGCGTATCTGGTTGAGAAAAATAACGCAAGTTTTTGTTTTGGCTACAATCGCGGAAAGCTTGCGCAAGGCGGAAGACATCAACCTCGCCTGCAGGCCTATCTGGAATTCTCCCATTTCTCCCGCAATTTCATTTCTCGGAGTGAGAGCCGCCACGGAATCCACCACAATCACATCAACCTCGCCCGAACGCACCAAGGTTTCCACAATCCCAAGCGCCTGCTCTCCGGAATCCGGCTGTGAGATAAGCAGGTCCTCCACATTCACTCCAATGCGTTTTGCATAATCAGGGTCCAGCGCGTGCTCCGCGTCTATAAACGCTCCCACTCCGCCGCCCTTTTGGGCTTGCGCCAGAATATGAAGGGCAAGCGTTGTTTTTCCCGATGCTTCGGGCCCGTACACTTCAATAATCCTGCCTCTCGGCACGCCCCCGACTCCAAGCGCCATATCAATGGAAACAGAACCTGTGGGTATGGCCTCCACCTGCATGCTCGTGGCATCGCTAAGTTTCATAATGGCGCCCTCCCCGAATTTTTCTTTAATCTCTTCAATCGCTTCCTTGAGATCGCCGCTTATAATTTTTTCAGGTTTTTTCTTTGACATAGTAAAAAATTAAAAATCAAAAATCAAATATAAAAATGACATATCAAAATGTAAAATTTGCATTCTCCATTGGATTTTGATGTTTGATTTTTGATATTTGATTTAAAGTTTCGGGCTTGTCCACTCGCTTTGGGTTCCGTCTTCCTCTTCCACATGACCCGATTTCATATACACTTCCCTTGGTTTTGCCCCCTCTCCGGGCCCCACGACACCGCGCTCTTCCATCATGTCAAGAAGGCGGGCGGCTCTGGCATATCCGAGCTTTAGACGGCGCTGAAGAAGGGAAGCTGACGCGCGCTTGGACTCCACAACCACATGTTTTGCTTCCTCGTACAGCGGATCGTCTTCTTCGGAGGTCCCTCCCGCGCCGATATTTTCCATTCCCTCCATGGCGCTTTGAGAGAGCTCGTCTTCCTCAATGTCCTGGCGCGCCACGCGTTCGTTTTCCTGCGCAATCCAAGCGACAACTTTCTTTACGTCTTTGTCTGACACATACGCTCCCTGCACGCGCTTGGGCTTGGAAAACTCCGTGGATAAAAAGAGCATATCCCCCTGCCCCAGCAGTTTTTCAGCTCCCGCAGAATCCAAAATGGTGCGCGAATCCACCTGCGAAGCGACCTGAAAAGCGACTCTCGCGGTTACGTTTGCCTTGATAAGTCCGGTGATAACTTCCACAGACGGGCGCTGGGTGGCAAGCACGAGATGAATGCCCACGGCCCGAGCCATCTGGGCCAAACGCACAATCATGCCTTCAAGCTCTTTGCCGCGCGAAGCCATCAGATCAGCTAACTCGTCAATAACAACCACGATATAGGGCATGGTTTCCCACTCGTCCTCGCCCGCCGCTCCTTTTGCTTTTTCCCTGTACAGCGCATGATAACTGCCAATGTCGCGTGCCCTTACTTGAGAAAGCGCCTGAAAACGCCGCTCCATTTCTTTGATCAGCCATTTTAACACATTAAGAACCTTCTGGTTCTCCAAAATAACGGGGGTAAGCAAATGGGGAAGGTCGTTGTACACGGGGAATTCCACGCGCTTGGGATCCACGAGAATAAACCGGAGGGTGTTTGGAGAATTGCGGTACACAAGGCTCAAAATAATATTGTTCAGCCCGATTGTTTTTCCCGATCCCGTGGCGCCCGCCACCAGCATGTGGGGCATTTTCGCAAGGTCGGTAAAAATGGGGCTTCCTGAAACATCTTTGCCCAGCGCAATCAGCAGAGAAGAATGCGATTCCTTAAACGGCTGGGATTCAATGAGCCCCCGCAACCTGACGGTGGCGCGGATCTTGTTGGGAATTTCAATGCCAACCAAAGCCCTGCCGGGTATTGGAGCTTCAATGCGTATGGGATGGGCCGCAAGAGCCAGAGACAAATCCGCCTGCAGGGCGGTGATGCGCGAAAGCTTAATCCCTTCTGCCGGTTTTATGGCGTACTGCGTGACGGCAGGCCCGATGTTCACCTCTGAAAGTTCCACGGGAATGTCAAAATGCTGGAGGGTTTTCTTAATAATAGATGAATAAATTTTAATGTCTCCCGCGTTTGGAATGCCCTTGTCCTCTTCCAAAAGATCGGCCGGGGGAAACTTGTAGTCTCCGGCCATTGCGGGAATGGGTTCAAATTTCTTTTGTTTTGACGATCCGGTTTTTTGAGCCTGCGGCTTCTCCGCTTCCGCGCTCATGGCATTGCGTATTTTAGGCTCGGGCTCTAACTCTTTTACCTCAAACTTCGGCTCAAAAATTTTCCGTATTTTTTCCTGCGCGCCTCCCGCGGCTCCCAAGCCTTCGCTGTACTCGTGTTCAATCAAATGCCAAAACACCGCTAACGAAGCGAGGAGAGTCGCGGCAAGGATGATGCCGCCCACCCAGATGCCGAACGCGCCCACTATCGGAGCTGACACGGCAAATCCAAGAAGTCCCGCCACCTGCTGAATGTCAAGATGATTGCCCCGCGCCACCACCGCGAACATTCCGCTCATGCCAGCTAACAGAAAAATCAGGGTCGCGAACACGGTCCACACGCTAAATTCCCTCATGCCGAAAAACACGGCTCCGGCAAGCACAAAAAGAAACGGGGCGAAAAACGCCGCCTTTCCGACAAACAGCTGGAATGTGCGAAGAAAAAAATCTCCCGCAATCCCCGCGTTCTGAAAAAACGCAAACACGAAAATAAGCGCGGCGGTGAACATCGCAATCCCCCATATCATGCGCAGAGCGCTTTCAGGAAGCGCAATTCCTCCAAACCTGCGGGGTGTTCCATCTTCGCGGCGTTTCAGATGTTTGTGTTTTTTAACTTTCGCCATTTGTGTAGTATACCAAATTCCTCTAAAACAAAAAGCGTGCATGCACGCTTTTTGTCGTTTTTGTTTCGCGTATTCTATTTTTTAAATCCAGTGCCGGCCGGAATCAGTTTGCCGAGAATCACGTTCTCTTTCAGGCCGCGCAGTTTGTCTTCCTTGCCCTCCAGAGAAGCTGAAATGAGAACGCGGGATGTTTCCTGGAACGAGGCGGCGGACAAAAAGCTTTCCGTGGTCAGCGCGACTTTGGAGATGCCAAGCAAAAGCTGGCTTGCCGTTGCTCCTTTTTTTCCAAGTTTTTTCACGCGGGCGTTTTCTTCAAGAAATGTGCCGCGTTCCGCCACCTCTCCTTCCGCAAATCTGGTATCTTCGCTGTTTTTGACGCGGACTCTGGAAAACATCTGCCGGGTAATCACTTCAATATGTTTGTCGTGAATGCTGGCCCCTTGCGAGGTATAAATTCTTTGCACTTCTTTTACGACATACTTTTGCGCCTGTTCTTTGCCGGCCACCTTAAAAAGTTCTTTCAAATCAAGGGATCCTTCGCACAACTGCTGTCCCTTGGAAACCATGTCCCCCTGCTGAACCCACACGGCTTTCTTTGCCGGAAGCTCGTATTCCACAATATCCCCTGTTTTTGCGGGGGAAACTTTTTTCTTTTTTCCCCGTCCCTTGCTCTTTTGAGGTGTTTCCTCTTCTTGATCTTCAGCATCGGAACTCTGCACCCGCACTTTGATAACGCCCTCTTTGGTGATTTCCTCCACAATGCCCTCAACTTCGGACACCGCCGCTTTGCCGCCCGGTATTCTGCCTTCAAAAATTTCTTCCACGCGCGGAAGACCCTGCGTAATGTCGCCCGCCGACGCCACTCCTCCCGTGTGGAACGTCCTCATGGTAAGCTGGGTTCCCGGCTCTCCGATGGACTGCGCCGCCACAATGCCCACGGCCGATCCCAAACTGACAAGAGTATTGGAACCCAAATCCCATCCGTAACATTTTTGACACACGCCATGCAATGTTTTACATGACAGGGACGAACGGATTTTCAAGGCCTGCACTGTTTCGTCTTCTGAAATTTTCTGCAACACGTCAAAGTCAATCATCTGGCCTTTTTTCGCGTAAGAGCCGATTGCTTCCGCCGCGATGCGGCCAGCGATTTTCAAGCCAAGACTCTGGCCAAGTTCCATTGCTTCTTTTTTCAGCACCGTGATTCCTTTCTCGTCTCCGCAGTCTTCTTCGGTTACAATCATGTCGTGGGAAACATCAATAAGGCGGCGCGTCAGATACCCTGCGGTGGAAGTTCTCAGCGCGGTGTCGGCAGTTCCCTTTCGCGCGCCGTGCGTTGAAATAAAATACTCAAGCACGCCGAATCCTTCTTTAAACGAGCTTTTGACGGGAAGTTCAATGGTGCGCCCGGCAGGGTTGATCACAAGCCCCTTCATTCCCGCCATTTGCACGGGCTGGGACCAGGAACCCCGGGATCCCGAATCAATAATGGAAAAGACGGACCCGCCCAAAGGCAGGGCTTTGGGAACAAGCTTTTCAACCGCAGATTTTACGCGGGTCCAGATTTCAATCACCTTCGCTGACCGCTCTTCTTTGGAAAGAAGCCCGTGAGACCAGTGCTGGTCAAGAGTTTCAATCTCTTGTTCCGCCTGCGCCAAAAGCTGGTGTTTTTCCTGCGGCACCACAAGGTCGTCCATGCCCCATGTAATGCCGGACTTTGTCGCGTATTCAAATCCGAGAGATTTTATCCGGTCCAAAACCGCATGGGCTTCAGGCCCCGAATATCTGCGGATCATGTCTCCCATAAGCCGCTCCAGTTTTTTTGAATTCATCTGCTCGTTCACAAAAAGATATCCTTTGGGAAGCGAGTCGTTGAAAATGAGACGGCCTACGGTTGTTTCTATGATCGTCCCGTCGTCCAACCGCACCCTTATCACTTCTCTCAAGAAAATCACGCCATGTTCCAGAGCGAGAACCGCCTCTTCGGGAGAGCTGAAAGATCTCAACGGGGTTTTTGCTTCTTCCTGCGGTTCAAGGCCTGTCAGATAATAACATCCGAGCACCACGTCCTGATTTGGAGACACAACAGGCTGGCCTGTTGCAGGCTTTAAAAGGTTCACAGAAGAAAGCATAAGCTCTCTTGCCTCTTTTTGCGCTTCGTCTGAAAGAGGGACATGAACTGCCATCTGGTCTCCGTCAAAGTCCGCGTTATACGCCCTGCACACCAAGGGATGCAAACGTATCGCTTCCCCCTCAATAAGCACGGGATAAAACGCCTGAATGCCAAGCCGGTGAAGGGTGGGAGCGCGATTCAACAGCACGAGTTTTCCTTTGGCAACCTCTTCCAAAATCGCCCAGACATCGTCCGTTTCAAGATCAATCAAACGCGAAGCTCCCCGCACATTATACGCAAGCTCTTTTTCCAAAATCTTTTGGATGACAAACGGCTTGAACAACTCCAGCGCCATGCGCTTTGGCAATCCGCACTGGTTAAGGTTCAGGTCCGGCCCCACGACAATCACCGATCTCCCGGAATAATCCACGCGCTTTCCGAGCAGGTTCTGGCGGAATCTTCCCTGCTTGCCCTTGAGCATGTCGGCCAACGATTTTAAGAGCCGCTTTCCTCCGGTTGTCGCCTGCGTAACCGTCCCTTTTCTCATGTTGTTGTCAATCAGCGCATCCACGGCTTCTTGCAACATGCGTTTTTCATTGCGCACGATAACGTCGGGGGCTCCGATTTCCAGCAGATATTTCAAACGGTTGTTGCGGTTGATGACCCTTCGGTACAAATCGTTCAAGTCAGAAGAAGCGTACCGTCCGCCGTCCAACTGGACCATAGGCCGCAAATCAGGGGGCAGTATGGGAAGCATGGTCAAAAACATCCACTCGGGCCGCACATTCGCCTCGTGCATGGACTGAATCAGTTTTAAGCGAACCATGAGCCGGCGCTTGGTCTGGGGAGTTGCCTGCTCAATATCGGGACGAAGCTTGGAAACAAGTTTTTTCAGGTCAACCTGCTCAAAAATTTTCCGCAGGGTTTCAGATCCGGTGCCGGCTTCAAAAATATGTCCGAATTTCAGAGACAAATTTTGGTATTCAGCCTCGCTCAGAATGCGCAGGAGCGCAACGGAATTGAGCTCTTCCTTTGCCTTGTCTTTTGCCTCTTTTACGGCTTGCTTTTCTTCGTCTGAAAGCCCCCTCACCTTCTTTTTAAACTCATTTTCAATGTCTTCTTGCGCTTTTTGTTTCGCCTCTTCGTTCACTTTTGTGATAATGTACGCGGCAAAATAAATCACGCGCTCCATGCTTTGCGCCCCAATGTCAAGCACCATGCCCATGCGGGAAGGCATGCCGCGCAAATACCAGATATGGGAGCAGGGCGTCGCAAGTTTGATGTGCCCCATGCGCTCCCTTCTGACGGAGGACTTGGTCACCTCAACTCCGCACCGGTCGCACACCACTCCTTTGTACCGTATCTTCCGGTACTTTCCGCAGTAGCATTCATAATCTTTTTCGGGACCGAAAATGCGCTCGTCAAAAAGCCCGTCTTTTTCAGCCCTCTGCGTGCGGTAATTGATGGTTTCCGGCTTTGTCACTTCTCCGCGAGACCACAAAAGAATGTCGTCCGGGGAAGCTAACTTGATGCGTATGGCTTCAAGGTCAATAACTTTCATACATGCAAATGAAAGAATTAACGAATTAAAGAATGAACGGATTAAAGAATGAGCAAGTTCTCGGAGCGTACGCTTCAGCAAAAATCCGCTCATCCGTTAATCCGCCGATGATATGATGATATATTGACTAATCTTCTTTTTGAAAATGCCGCGATTCTTCCCGTCCTTTTTTCTCTTTCACTTCCACATGCAAAGACAGCGAACGCAATTCGTTGAGCAAAAGATTGAAGGAAGCGGGAAGGTTGGGAGTCTGTATGGGCTGGCCCCGCAAAATAGACTCGTATGTGGCGGCGCGTCCCGGCACATCATCTGACTTTATGGTCAGCATCTCCTGCAGAATATGCGCCGCTCCATACCCTTCAAGCGCCCACACCTCCATTTCCCCAAATCTTTGTCCACCGAACTGCGCCTTTCCTCCGAGGGGCTGTTGGGTAATCAAAGAATAGGGCCCTATGGAGCGCATATGGATTTTATCCTCCACCATGTGTATCAGCTTCATCATATAAATATATCCGACTGTCACCTTCTGGGGAAAAGGCATTCCGTCCCTGCCGTCATACAGCGTTACCTTTCCGTCTTCGGGAAGACCGGCTTTTTTGAGTTCCGCCTTAATGTCAGCTTCCGTTGCTCCCGAAAGCCCGGGGGTAAGCGCAAGATACCCCAATTCGTGGGCGGCCCATCCCAAATGGGTTTCCAGAATCTGTCCGATGTTCATGCGAGACGCCACGCCAAGGGGATTCAGCACAATGTCAACAGGACGGCCATCTGCCATAAAGGGCATTTCCTCTTGCGGAAGAATCATGGAGATGACCCCTTTATTTCCATGCCGCCCGGCAAGCTTGTCTCCGGGCTGTATTTTGCGGAGTTCCGCAACTTCCACGTGAATGCGCTTGATCACTCCGGGCTCCAGCTTGTGTCCCGCGTCTCTTGAAAAAATGCGGACATTCACAACCCTTCCTCTTTTCCCGTGAGGAACCCCAAGCGACGAATCTTTCACATCCCTTGCTTTTTCTCCAAAAATAGCTCTCAACAGGCGCTCTTCCGCCGTAAGGTCGGCTTCCCCTTTGGGAGAAATTTTCCCGACAAGAATACTGTTGGGCCCCACCTCGGCGCCCACGCGCACGATTCCCTCTTCGTCCAAATCCTTCAGTTTTTCTTCCCCGACATTCGGAATATCGGAGGTTGTGAGTTCAGGCCCCAGCTTTGTCTCGCGCACATCGCAGCTGAAATCTTCAATATGCACGGAAGAGAACACATCTTCTTTCACAAGCCGATCGGAAAGAATAATTGCGTCTTCATAATTGCCCCCTCTCCAAGGCAGAAACGCGACAATCAGGTTTGTGCCAAGAGCCAACCTTCCGTTGTCAATCGCGGCGCCGTCGGCTACCACCTGCCCCTTTTTCACCGCGTCTCCGGGAAACACGATCGGCTTTTGATGAAACGAGGTGTACTGGTTTGTTCTCACGAATTTCTTTAATCGGTGTTCGCGGATTTTCACGTTCTGCTGGGGATTGTTCAGTTTCAGCGTAATATGATCCGCGTCAGCTTCCATAACTATTCCATCCTCCTGCGCCACCACCGCAAGTCCGGAATCTTTTGCCACGCGCTCTTCAAGCCCCGTGCCAACCAGAGGAGCCTGGGGTTTCACCAACGGCACAGCCTGCCTCTGCATGTTAGACCCCATAAGCGCTCTGTTTGCGTCATCGTTGCGCAAAAAAGGAATGAGCGAAGTTGCTATGGAAATAAACTGCTCGGGGGACACGTCAATAAAATCAATGTCCTCTCGCGGCGCGACTCCCGGTTCTCCATGAATTCTTGCGTTCACATGTTCGTCCGTGATTTTTCCTTTTTCATCCAGCCGGACGCCGGCTTGCGCAATGGCAAACTGCTCTTCTTCGTATGCAGTAAGGTATCTGATTTCATCTGTCACTCTGCCCTTGTCCACCTTGAAATACGGAGTTTCAAGAAATCCGAATTGATTGATTCTCGCGTATGTTGACAAATGCCCCACAAGCCCGATGTTGGGACCCTCTGGTGTCTGAATAGGGCAAATGCGCCCGTAGTGGCTCGGCTGGACATCGCGCACTTCAAATCCGGCGCGCTCTCTGGTGAGTCCTCCGGGGCCGGTTGCCGACACTCTGCGCTTATGCTCAAGCTCGGCTAACGGGTTTTCATTGTCCATAAACTGGGTAAGCTGGGAAGACGTAAAGAATTCCTTGATCACCGCCATGACCGGCCTCGGATTGATGAGCTGGGCAGGAGTGATGGTCGCAGGATCTAGTGTGGACATTCTGTCTTTGATGATGCGCTCCATGCGCATAAACCCGACCCGTATGCGGTTTTGCAGAAACTCGGAAAACGTTCTTACCCTTCTGTTTCCCAAGTGGTCAATCTGATCGGGCTGGGCTCCCGGAGTGTTGTTCAGCCGTATGATTTCCCGCAAGCAGGCGATCACGTCTTCAATCTTCAGAATCCTCTCTTCGGTTCCAATGTCGCTTTCAATGTCGGGATACTGCGCTTTCAATTTTTCCTTGAGCTCGGGAAGCCGCTGAAGCGATTTCCACCGTCCCACGCGGGACATATCGTACCGCTCAAAATTGAAAAACATGTTCCAAATGAGCTCTTTGGCGGTGTCTGGCGTCACATAATCTCCGGGGCGCAAGCGGCGGTAGATTTCCACCAGCGCCTCTCCCTGATCTTTGCTGGAATCTTTTTTCAGCGTTTCTTCAATATACTTGATGTTCCCCGTGTCAATGTCGCCAAACGCCTTTTTGATGTCCTCTTCTTCTCCCATGCCAAACGCGCGCAATAATGTGGTTGCGGCGGCTTTCCGTTTCCGGTCAATGCGAACTCCGATGAATCCGGAACTTTCTGTTTCAAATTCAAGCCATGCCCCTCTGTTCGGAATAAGTTTCGCTCCGAACAAACGCCTGCCTCCTGAAAACTGCGCGGTGAAAAATGCGCCCGGGGACCGTATAAGCTGGGAAATGGCGACACGCTCCACTCCGTTTAAAATAAACGTGCCCCGTTCCGTAATCAAAGGAAAATCGGCAAGGAACACTTCCTGCTCTTTCACTTCTTTGGTGCGAAGATTCACCAACCTGACCTTCACCCTCAAGGGAGCTTCAAACGAGTCGTCATTGTTTTTTGCTTCCAAATCGTTGGAGTGGTTTGGCGCCCCAAGATTGTAATCCAAAAACCAAAGTTCAAACTCTTTTTTTGTGTAGTCTCTGATAGGCGAAACTTCGGAAAGCAACTCCTTGAGGTAGTGGCTCCAGAACGCGCTCCAGCTGTCAGTCTGCACCTCCAGAAGATACGGGGGAGCAAACTGAAGCTTTGATTGGGCGAACGACTTCACAGGGCGTTGAAGAATCATAGCGTGTAAACATTAAAAGACCCCGGCGCACAAAAAAACAGGGTCTGCAAAATGAATTAGTAACGCTTATCAAAAATCGCAGGCGTCAAACTTGCGTTTTAATATTGATATGGTTTGTCCGCGGAAACAAAAGAAAGAGTCATCCAAGACACTGAACTGCATTGTACACTATCATAAAAAGAATGTCAACAATCGCTAATGTCAAAACTCAAATTTCAAATGTCAAATGAATGTCAAAGTCCAAATGTCAAATTTTTTCACTTTTCTTGGAACGAAGGATAGAAGAGAATATTAGAGTGAGTTCATCTGCCTCTTGCCAAAGTTTGCGGCATTCAACGATACTTTCGGGACATGCTTTCGCTATCATTCGTATCCAGTGCCGCGTTTCTTTTGATTCTTTCTTACATAACGCTATCTTATGTCTAAAATCACTTCTTGATTCTGCTCCATCTGCTTCCATGTAGTTCGCTCCGATGCTTGTTCCTGCTCGAACAAATTGACTAATCAGCGACGCAGTAACTGCATTCTGATGCAATGATTTTGCAAACTCAATGATGTGCTCCCCAAATGTTGCCGTACGTTCCTCTAAATTATACTTTTTGTCATTTGAACTTTGGATTTCATTTGGCATTTGGGTTTTGGAATTTGACATTTCATTATTTCTCTTTCTTTTGGGCGGGTTCTGGTTCCTGCGTTTTTATTTCAGGCGGATTTTCAGAAACCGGGGGCTGGCTTGGCGCTATTCCTTCAAGAGCCGGCTTCCCCGCTTCAAGATTCGCGAGAATGTTTTTTATTTCTTCATTCTTGGGGTTTAGCCTCAAGACCGCTTCAAATTCTTCCTTTGCCGCAGATATTCTGCCTTGTTTTTCATACACAAGCCCGAGCATATACCGCGCATTGGCGTACAAAGGATTCAGAGTTTTCGCGCGTTCAAATTCTTTCTGCGCGCTTTCAATGTCTTTTTTCTGCCAATACAGCACGCCAAGCTGAAAAGCGATTCCCGTATCGCTTGGGTTCATGTTTGCAATTTCTTTCAGCTTCCTTGATGCCTCTCCTGTCCTTCCCTGCCCTTCATACACCGTGGCAATAAGAAAATGCGCGGGCGCGTAATCTGATTTTAAGCCGGTTGCGTTCGCGAGCGCATCAAGCGCTTTTGCGTATGCCGCCTCGCTTTGCGATTTTGTTTCGCCCTTCAGGGAAAGATTCTGGCCGCTTGCCGCGTACACTCTTCCCATTTCCGCCCACGCAAACGGGGAAGCCGGTTCCAGCTCTGCGGCTTTTTCATAGCTGGATATCGCAAATTCTTCGGCCTGCGGAATGCCGACAAGGTTCCTGTACACAAAACCGAGCACGTTCCAGTTTGCCACATTGTTTGGTGAAAGCGCTGTTGCCCGTTTTGCCGCGGCAATAGCATTTGCCATGACGCTCTGCGCCTGCTGCTGGCGCTGTTCTTTTGAAAACGCCTCGTTTGAGAAAGACGGCCCTATCTGCGCAAGATACACCTGCGCCAAATCCCTCCAATAGATATCAATGGAAGGATTAAGATTCACTGCCGAAAACATGCGCGCTATCGCGGTTTCGTTATTCCCCGTTTGAAGCGCCCAAAGCCCCTGCGTGTACCGTATGTCAGCCGTGTATTTCTGGCCCTGCACATAGAAAAAGCCGATGCCGAAGATAAGGACAAATAAAAACGCGGATGAAATCGCAAGCGCAATCCGGGAGGGCGGAGCAATGGAAAAAACGCGCGCGGGCCCTTCGTATGCGGCAAAAACTCCTGCCGCGGACGCCCAAAAAAGAAACCATGTGATGAAAGACGCGGGGTACAGCGCAAGCGACAAGGACAATGCCGCAAACATCGCGGAACTTCCCAGGCTTACCGCCCGGCTTGCCTGATCCTCTGGCAAAGACAAAAGATTTTTCAGTCCCAGCCGCAAAGTAAACGCGATAAAAAGCAGAAGCGAAAGCGCGCCAAGCGCCCCTTTGGTTACAACCCAGTCAAACAATTCCGAGGATCCCGAAGCAAAACGAGTGCTCCAAAACACCGTTTGGTTCAGAGCCGCTGAATGATGCTTCGCGTAATCAAACACAAAGGTGCCGGGCCCCGATCCGGTCACGGGACGCTCTTGCAACACGCTCTTTGCAATCTCAACTTCAGAAGAAAAGCTTGGGCTCACTTCAAGAGGAATATTCGGGGACCAGGGAATTGCCACGCGGAACATGAGAAAAAACAGGGCAAGCGCGAGAAGAACAATGGGGAAAGAAACGCGGCTAAAGTCAACCCGCTTTTGAGAATTCCACATGCCGAACACAATCAACGCCGACAATCCCGCCAGCAAAACAATCCATGCGCTCGCAAAATTGACAAGGACAAGAAACGCGGCAAAAAAAAGGATAATGCCAAAGAGCGCCCACCGCATGAAAGAGCGCGCGGCGGACATAAGCGCGAGAACCATGGGAAGAAAAGCCGCGGCAAGCAACGCAATATTATTTACACTGCCCAGTGTGTTAAACACGCTCGCGCGGGCAAACGCAAACGGAAGGATATAAAGCTGGAGCAGTTGAAGAAGAGCGAACGCCGTGCCGAGAAAAAGCGATCCTGCAAGCAAAAGGTATGGCAGAGCGAGCTCTTTTGGCTCGCGATAGACATGAACGATTAAAACATACAGCATGGCAAACCCAAAAAGAGTCGCAAAGCTGTCGGTGCTGTTCAACGGAAATCCCCAAAAACTCCCGTAGCTCCACAATGACAACGCGGAAGAAATCCCGACCGCTCCGACCAGCAAAGCAAGAGACCCGAGCACTGCGTGCCTTCTAGAAACAATTTCCTGCTTGCCAATACTATCAGCGAGCCACGCAATGGAAGCAAGGACAACAAACGCCAAAAGCAATATCTGCTTTTGATACGCCAGCACATCCTGCGTGAACGGCAAAAACCACAAAGGCAATAACGCCGCCAGCAGGCATACGCTTGCTTTTGCGATTCTCTCGGGCCACGAAGCTTGCGCCCACGCGGTTTCTTTTTTTTCTCCAATTCCCCGCGCCGAATGTGACGGGGTTTTTTCTTCAGCACCCTGTTCCGGTTTGAATGGCGCTTGTATCGGCGCGCCAATCACTGCCGTATCGCGCGCGACAGACTCTGCTCTGCGTGTTGTTCTTGAAGGCATAGAAATAAAATAAGTTAATTGATTCCCCTTAGTTTTCCTCTATATTCCCTTAGTCTCCCTTAGTCTCCCTTAGTCTCCCTTAGTCTCCCTTAGTCTCCCTTAATTTCGCTTTCTTCACAATTTCTTGAAGTTCTTTGTCAAATGCTTC
>CAYYFJ010000003.1:14106-36570 GCA_964471385.1 uncultured Candidatus Saccharibacteria bacterium | reverse complement strand
GCGGATGCGCCTTGGGCGCAGAACCCTTTGTTGCGATGAGCGGGTGAAGGGAATCGAACCCTCGTATTTTGCTTGGGAAGCAAGTGCACTGCCATTGTGCTACACCCGCCTACTCCCACACCATATAATACTTCATACTGAATACTGAATACTGAATACTGAATACTAAATACTAAATACTGAATACTTGCCTCCGGCTACCATGTAAGAGGATCCCACCAGACGCGTTTTTGCGCTGAAGCTTCCTGCTGAATTCTTGATTTTTGCTCCTCTTCGGTTTGCGGAATAATTGTTACCACTTCTTCTCCCTGTTTTTTGTACAAGCCGCGCTCGCGCAATATCTTTTCCTGGTACCATTCGCTTTTGCTTTCCTCGGCAAATTTTTGCAATTCCGACTGCCTTGCTGAAACGCGGGAAATCTGATTTTGAATATCCTGCTCCTGTTTGCCAAGTTCTTTGCGCTTGGAAAAAAGCTTGAGGTTCGCGGCAACAAGCAATCCGCCGACCACAAGCAAAAAAACAAGGAAACCTGCCGAAAACAAAGACTGCGGGAAGCCGTGCTGTTTCTTTTTGCGAAAACCTGATATTTTTGCTACCATCTTTTTATATGAAAAAAAGTGTATTCGTCAAAACAACGTGGGCTATTGTTGTTGGAATGGTCGTGTTTAGCATGATCCTTTTCCTTTTGGCTCCCCTGTTTTAGCCTACTGTAACCTACTTTCTGAATATTTCAAGAAACACGCGGGAGGGAATCGCAATCCTTCCTTTTTCTTTGAGTTCTTTTTTGCCCTTCTTTTGTTTTTCCAAGAGCTTGCGTTTTCTCGTCACATCTCCTCCGTACAAAGGGGCGGTTACGTCTTTTCTTCTCGCGGTGATAGTCTCGCGCGCGATAACCTTGCCTCCAATGGCGGCCTGCAAAGGCACGTCATACTGCTGGGGCGGCAAAACTTCTTTCAGTTTTTCCACAATCATTTTCCCCTCTTTCTGCGCGTTTTGCCTTGGAGCAATTGTAGAAAGCGCCTCTTCTGGCCTGCCTGCGATGAGAATATCCAGCTTTACAAGATCCGCTTTGCGCTGTTCTTTGATTTCATAATCCATGGAAGCCAACCCCTGCGTGGCGCTTTTCAGGGCGTCGTGCAGATCACCGACGATTTCCCTCAACGCGACCTCATAGACAAGCAATAGTTTATTTTCTCCGATGTATTTTGTTTCCGCCTGCCTGCCGTGAAACTCCTCTACAAGCTTAAGCACTTGAGAGAAAAACTCAATGGGCGCGATAATTTCAAGTTTCGCCACGGGCTCATAGCATTCTTCAATCATGTGGGGTTCGGGCCAGTCGCTCGGGGTCTGCACCGCAAGCCGTTTTCCTTTCTTGTCAACAACGGTGTACTCAACGGAGGGACGGGAAATAACCACGTCAATGTGAAACTCCCGCTGGATGCGCTCTGAAATAATTTCAGAATGCAGAACTCCCAGAAATCCGCATCGGAATCCCCTTCCCAATGCCTCTTTTGCTTCCATTTCGCAGGTGAACGAAGGATCGTTGAGGCGCAATTTTGCCAAGGCGTCTTTCAGCGCGTTAAACTGGTTGGGATCTTGGGGATAAAAGCTCACAAACACCATGGGTTTGGGGGTTTGGTATCCGGGCAACGCCGCGGCTTTGCGTTTCACAAGCGTGATCGTGTCTCCGATGCGGATTTTTTCCGAGTCCTTGATCCCAGTCGCAATATACCCGATTTCCCCCGCGCGCAACGCCGCAACCGGAGTCTCCTGAGGGAAAAAATGCCCAACCTCTTTGACAAATCCTTCAGCTCCAGTCCCAAGCAGAACAATCTGATCATCTCGCGACACGGTCCCGTCAAATAAGCGCACGTACGCGATGATGCCCTTGTAGGTGTCATACTTTGAGTCAAAAATAAGCGCGCGCAGAGGCGAAGAATCGGAACCTCTGGGAGCTGGAATTTTTTCCGCAACGGCATTCAAGAGAAGCTCCACATTGGTGCCATCTTTTGCCGAAACATGAAAAATATCGCTTTCTGCAATCTGCAGAAGCTCCGCGATTTCTTTCGTCACTTCCGGAACGCGGGCAAGCGGGGAATCAATTTTGTTGACAACGGGCAGAATGACAAGGTTTTGTTTTCTCGCGTGATGCAGGTTCGCCAAGGTCTGCGCCTGCACGCCTTTGGTCGCGTCAACAAGAAGAATCGCTCCCTCCACCGCGGCCAAGGACCGCGATACCTCATACGAAAAATCCGCATGCCCCGGCGTATCAATGAGATTGAGTATGTAATCCTGCCCTTCGCTTCGCTCAGGACCTCCAGGATGCCAAAGCATCCTTACGGGCTGCATTTTGATAGTGATTCCTTTCTCCCGTTCCAAATCCATCTGATCTAAAAACTGCTCGCGCATTTTGCGGCGCTCCACGGTTCGGGTCAATTCTAAAAATCGGTCAGCCAGCGTTGACTTTCCGTGATCAATATGAGCGATGATGCAAAAATTTCTAATGGTGTTCATTTCTTCAGCGATGAAAAAATCTCGCGCAGTTCAGAAGACCTTACAAGAACACATACAAAAAGATACGAGAGAAGACCGGCCCCTCCGGCAAGCGCCGCCTGAGCGAAAAGATCTTGAAGCCCGTCAGGAGCGCCATGCCACGCAAGCACGCCAGACAAGGCAACCCCGGAAACAAAAGCCGCAATCAGCAGTTTCAGGAAAGAAACTAACACCCCGGTTCTCCAGTGGTGACTCATTTCTTTTCGCAAAAATATAAAGAGAAACAAAAACTGCAGAAACCCCGTCATAGCAAGGGACAGAGGAAGCGCAAGAACCCTGATATCCTCAATGTCCTGCAAAGAAAGAAGTTCTGAAAAAAACGCGCGGACGCCTTCAAAAGAATTGAAAAGAAAAGCGAGAAAAAAAGCGGCGGAGATATTAAACAAAAGCGTTCCCACATGAACGACAGTCGGGGTTTTGGTGTCTTGGAGCGCAAAAAACGCTCTTGCCAATAAAGGAACAAGCGAGTGAAACACAATGACAAAAGAAAAAATCGCGAGCGAAGCGGCGGTCAGCCGTATATCGTCTTCGCCGAATTTGCCCGTTCCTAAAAGCAGGCGCACAATCTGCGAACGCATAAGAAAAATCCAAAGGGCAACGGGAAGCGTAAAAAACACGGTCTGGCGGAATGTTGAGGAAAACGTCCGGAGAAACTGGCTGTGGTCATGGTGGACAAACGCGCGGGAAAGATTTGGAAAAGACGCTAGAGCGAATGAAACGCCGAATATCCCAACGGGAAAATATTGGATGTTGTTGGCAAACTGAAACACCGCAATGCTTCCGGCAGAAAACGTGGAAGCTAACGCGGTCAGAACGGTCGCGCTAATCTGGTACGCGCTTGTGGAGATAAGCCGGGGCAGAACCATGACAAAAATTTTTTTCATCGCAGGATCTGTTATGCGCAAAATTGCCTGCCAGCGAAATCCATACGCAAAAAAACCGGGCACCTGCACGAGCAAATGAAGCATGGCTCCAAACAGCACCCCCATGCCAAGCCCTATGATTCCAAACGCGGGAACAAAAAAAAGAATTCCCGCGATAATTCCCGCGTTGTATAAAATCGGCGCCAACGCGTACAAGAAAAATCTTCCCGCATACTGCAGAACGCCAGAAACAATCGCCGATACTCCAAGCACCAGCGGGCTCAAAAGCATGAGCCGAGTTAAAAACACGGTTGTCTCATACTGCGATGCGGTGAATCCCGGAGCAACTAAACGAACCAGCAAAGGAGCTCCGAACAGCAAAAGGAGCGAAAGCGCGGAAAAGAAAAGAAGGAACACGTGAAGAAGATTGCTGGTAAAACGCCATGCCTCCTCTTTGCTTTTTTCAGCGTATTCTGAAAATAACGGCACAAACACCGCGGTAAATCCGCCGATAATAAGAATGCCGTATAAAAGATCGGGAATGCGGAACGCGGCAAAATACGCGTCAAGCTCGGGTCCGGCGCCAAATCTTCCCGCTAAAAGCCGGTCGCGCACAATGCCAAGCGCACTGCTCACAGCCGAAGACAAGGCAAGAAGAATGCCGCCAAACGCGACGGTTTTTGTCTTGAAATTCAAAATATTTGCAATCATCATGTCGCTTTACAGTAACACATTGAACTCCTCTTTTCCAGTGGATGCGAATTGAGACACACGGAGTGTGTCTCCGCAATGTTTGTGATTGTTTGTCAAGTTGACAGAGCGTTTTCCCGTGGTACAATATATATTGCCAACCAGACTAGGCAGCCGCTCGGCACTTAGAAATAAGCGCCGGGAGGAAAGTCCGAACACCTTCAGACGCTTTGGAAAAAGCGTTTGGAATGCTCCGGGTAACACCCGGCCGCCGCGAGGCGAGAGGTGCGAACAGAGACGGTCTGAGACGAAAGTCAAAGACCGTCCTCCCAAGCTTGAGTGAAAACGAAAGCGCAGGAGGACGCAGTTCAGCTATACAGCTTTCATCCGCTTGAGGCGGAGGTTCAGCTCAAGGCTGAAGTGAAACGGCTAAATCCTTGCAGGGCGCAAGAGCAAGCCAAGGATTCTGCGCAATATCAGAATGTTTGGTGAAAAGTAGCTCGCTAGATCCCGCGAGTAATCTCGGGACAAGATAAATGACTGCCGCTCGGCGCTTTTCAGCGCCGAAACAGAATTCGGCTTATTGTCTGGTTGGCACAATAGAATCGCCCTTTGGGCGGTTTTATTTTTAAGGATAGCGAGAGAGGATAAAGTGATTACACTTTATCCTCCGAGCGACGCAGGCAACAAAGGGCGTACCTTTTATTGTCAGAAAAGAAAAAACTGTCACTTGGGCAGTTTTTTGTTTGAAATGAAAAAGCCCCGACCAAATTCTTGCGAATCTGTCGGGGCTTGAGGAGCTACTCGCTCCCGTCCATGACCCCACCGTGGTGGGGCAGACACACCTCCTTTTTTGTTGCCTCGAACTTCTCCCAGGCGGCCTGAACCGCCTGGTCACACAGATCCCCGGCGTCCTTTGTGAGCGCTTTATAGCGCTCCCAAAGTGGCCGGCACGCCATGCGAAACTCGTGTCGCAGATCCATGGTCAGGCGCCCGTCGGCGCCCACCATGGGCAAAGCCACTCCGCGAAACCGCAGCCTTACGACCTCCACGGCCGTAAGGGTCTCCTCTCGGACACCTGCGGTTGCGGCCATAAAGGCCGCGACCGCCTGCTGGCGGGCCTCCCAAAAAATGTTCCAGTTTTCGGGAGTCCCCAGGAGCAGGGCCATCGGCATTTTGCTTCCTCCTTTTGCCCGGAGCGACCGGGCTGGGTCAGCAGCCTTTTTGAGCTTCTATACTATACAGCAATTCTGAAAAAAGTCAAGAAAAAGTGTACATACCCTTTATTGTCAGAAGAGAAAAAACTGTCACTTGGGCAGTTTTTTGTTTGAAATGAAAAAGCCCCGGCAGAATCTTACGAGTCGTCGGGGCTCTGGGATGGTCAGCAATCCTATCTGGTGGCGTCCCGGCGGCTTTCATCCAGGTGCTGGCGCCGCGCCAGCATATGCTCCGCCCGTTTGACCATGCGGCGGACAGCCCGCCGCACCGCCAGATCGGATCGAACCGTTAGATGGGGTCCGATCCGGTTTAAGCAACAACGTCCGGTCCAGACGATCTGGACAACGCTTTTGTTGCTTAGGAGGGACCAAACTTTGACCTGATATCCCTCCGCCCCGTACGGGGCGGAGGAATCCCAGTCCGAGAGGGTTGCCGCAAAGAGTAGTGCCAGTACTCCTGTGGCAAACCAGATAAAGACGAGTATCATCATTGTTATCATTTCGCCTCCTCCTTCCGCCCGGGTTGACCGAGCTTGGTCAGCAGCCTTTTTGAGCTTCTATACTATACAGCAATTCTGAAAAAAGTCAAGAAAACATCCTGCGGGGATTGAGGCGGGCATCAAGGGTTTCGTTGACAAGGCGGTCAGCTTCTTTGTTGCGTTCGCGGGGGATTGCGGTGAAAGTCACGAGAGCAAATTCGGTTTTCAGATTCCAAAGCTCCAAAAAGAGCTTTTGAATGTTGGAATTTTCAATTTTATATCTCCCCTCCAGCTGATTGACCACAAGCTCTGAATCCATTCTGAATTCCACTTGAGTTGCCTTTGTGTTTTCTTTTCCGAACAGCGACTTTATTTTTTTCAAAGCCATAATAGGCGCGCGATACTCGGCTTCATTGTTTGTGGCTGTGCCGATATGCTCCCCTATTTTTTTCAGCGGCTCTCCTTTTTCATTGCAGATGACAGCGGCAATCGCCGCTTCCCCCGGATTCCCCCGAGATCCGCCGTCCGTATAGACAATAAATGTTTTCATGGTTTCTTTGTTATCGGGATTGCAAAATATTCCGCCAATCCCTGCTTAAATTTCGCAAGATTCTTCGCTTTGAGCCGGAACCCGGACGCCTGCGCGTGTCCCCCAAACGTCATCAGCAGTTTCGCAAATTTTTCCATTGCTTTTACCGTGTCAAAACCCTCGGGCGCGCGCACGCTTCCCAAAATTTCCTCTCCTTTGTCTTTGTATAAAAACACGGGAAGTTTGTATTCCCTTGAAATAATGGACGCCACAGCTCCAAGAAACTCAAAATCAAACGATTCGTCCCCTTCAATAATCGCGGAATTCGCGCCTTTAATCAATAGGCGGTCTCTCACTTTTCTTACGATGTGCTGAATGCGCTCCTGTCTCACGCGCTGTTTTTCTTCAAGCTCCAGCACAAGTTTCTTTGCCTCCTCGGGATATTGGGCGGTCAACAGCCGAAAAGCGCCGGGCAGTCCGTCTTTCACGTCCCGCACATTTAATATGGAAATCATGTAGCCAATTTTCTTGTCCCTTTCTTCTCGTTCTTCCAGAATGCCGGATTCGTAAAACGCCTTGATTCCGGGGCGCCACGAATCTTCAAGGGACGAAAGGCCTTCCGCAATAATCAGTTCATTGTCTTCCTTGCGGGGCATCATGTCCGCTATGGTGCCAAGAGCCGCAAGTTCAACTAAATTTTTTCTCACGGACGAGGAAATGTTTTTTTTCAAAAGAACTTCCGCGAGCTTCAAGGCAACCCCGCACGCCGCCAACTCTTTGAAAGGATATTTGTCTCCCGGCTGTTTGGGGTCAACCACAATGCCGGCATTCGGAACCTTGCCTCCAAGCGCCTCGTGATGGTCGGCAATGATTACGTCAAACTTTGCCTTTTTTGCGAGCTCCGCCTCCTTGAAATTGCTGATGCCCAAGTCCTGTAAAATCAAAAGGGCCGGAGCAAAGGATTTTAATTCTTTGAGCGCCGAAACCGAAAGCCCGTATCCCTGATCCTCGCGGTTCGGAAAATAAAACAAGGAGATTGTTCCTCCAAGACTGCGTATCGCCTCGCTGAGAATGATGACAGCTGACACTCCGTCAAGATCCGAATCGCCGAACAAAATAATCCGTTCTTTCTTTTTTATTGCCCGGCGAATGCGCAAGGCCGCTTTCTGAAGGTTTTTTATCTGCATAAAAAGAATAACTAATAACCAAGAAACAAATAGTAGGAAGCAAGCAGCAGGAAACAGCCAACCACTAAGATATATCTGTTATCTGCTCTATTGCTTCCAGTCCCGGCAGAGATTCTCCCGCCATGAACGCCAGCATCGCTCCCCCTCCCGTGGACACATGGCTGAACGCGTCCCTCAAGCCGTATGCGGCCAAAAACGCGTCAGAATCCCCTCCTCCAATCACAGAAAACGCGCCGGATTGCGCAATGCAATTCACAATGGCGCGCGAACCCAAGGAATACTGCTCTTCTTCGGTTTTTCCAAGAGGACCTGACCAAAACACGGTGTTCGCCCCCTGAATGTTGCCGCAAAACAGTTTCACGGTTTCAGGGCCGATATCAAGCGCGCGTTCCAGCGTTGGGATTCCGTCAACTGGCATAATAATTTTTTCAACATGCTTCAAATGAGGATGCTGTTCTTCCATGCCCTTTGCCATAAGGTTGCCAAGCAAGATAAAGTCCGCCCTTTCACAGAGCCGTTCAATCAGTGGCAGTTTGCTTTCCAGTTTTGTCCCCCCCACAATCGCAGCCATTGGACGCTGAGGATTTGAAAGAATGCCATCCAGCGCCGATAGTTCTTTTTCAAACAGCAAACCAATGCAGGAGGGCAGAAACTTCGGCACTCTAACAATGGAGGCATGAGCGCGGTGCGACGTGCCAAACGCGTCGTTTACATACGCGTCTCCGAGCCGCGCCAGTTGTTCCGCGAACGCAGAATCGTTTGCTTCTTCTTCCCGATGGAACCTCAAATTTTCCAAAAGCAAAACCTCCCCCTCTTTCAAAGAATGGGTCTGTTGTTCAATATCTTTTCCAATGCAGGCGCGCGCTTTTGCCACGGGAGCTCCAAGAAGATGAGAGAGGCGCTCTTGAACCCTGTCCACCCGAAGATTTTCAACAATATTTCCGTCGGGCTTGCCAAGATGTGTCATGAGAACCACTCTCGCTCCTTCTTTCATGAGATATTGAATAGTGGGAAGAGTTTGGCGGATGCGGAAATCATCGGCAAATTCGCCCTCGCTGTCCACGGGTACATTGAAGTCAGCCCGCACAAGCGCTCTTTTCCCCTTCCATTGGATATCGCGCACCGTTGGAACCGATCCGTATCTTCCTTTCAGCATGTTCTCGTATTTACTGCGGATTGTTCTTAAAATATATGGTTTCTCCGGGATTGATTTCTCCCCGTTGAGCGTCCTTTTGAGTATGTCCTTTGCGTTCCTGCGTTTCGGGTTCCTTTGCGGGTTGTGAAGATTGCGCCGCAGATGCCGTTTTTGGGCGCGGCTGGAGAGCGTCGTTCAGCGCTTTTTTAAGCGCGTCTCTCTGCTGTTCTTTCAATTCATGATTCTGCGGATGTTTTTTGTTGCCGCTGTGAAACAGCACGGGAGCTTTTTTTACCGCATCGCGGAGAGAAAGAGAATCCTCGCGGCGGACAGTATTGGATTGCGAAATTTGGGATATCCCTGCGGGTTTTTGCGCGGGGATTAAGGGTTTTTCTTTTGGTTTTTCAATTGATTTCTCTGCCGGCGCAGAAGATGCGCTTGCCGGCGGAATGATCGTGCTTGCCGGCGGACGGTTAAGGTTGCCTGCCGCGGCAAAGTTTTGGCTGGCGGGGACAAACTTACTCTCCTGCTTTGCTGGAACTTCGCGCAAGCGAGCTGGTAAAACGGACTGGCTTGGCGCTAAAACAGATGCGCCAGCAGGAGAAACGGGCACGCTTTCTTTTTTTTCTTCATTGTAAGCGCGGGGAGTTTCTTCGCGCTTCATTTTTTTTCTGCACGTTTTGCAGTACACGGGCCTTTTGCCGTCAGGAGGAAACACAACCTTGGTCGGTTTTTTACACTTGGCGCAAATGGCGTCATACAATATCTGCGGGGATCCGTCCGCGCCGGCGGGAGAAAACGGCAAGGAGGGCAGTGACACGGCTCCGGATTCGCCAATGACAACGCCCGACCATTCCGCAATATCTTTTTCCACAACATTCTGTTTGGAGCTGTACTGCTTGCGGGAGTGCTCAATAATTTCATTGCGGAATATTTTTTCCGGAACGGAAAACGGAGGAAGTGTTCTCGCCGAAAACGGATGCCCGGCCAAGCCGTCAATCATAAGCTTCACATACACATGATACTTGCCCAAATTCACAAAATCTACGGCAAGAAATTCCGGAGTGAACTCCCTTTCAAGCCATTCGGCGTCTTCAGCCCCGATTCTGAAAGATACAATGGTGCCCACGTTTCCGAACACCGCGTCCCGCACCGTTTCATCAAGCTGGGCGATATACTGGTGGCTTAATACAAGAGCCAAACGGTATTTTCTCGCTTCAGATAAAATGCTCACAAAGCTCTCAGTCGCGAAGTTCTGGAATTCGTCAATATACAGGAAAAAATCTTTTCGCTCCTGCTCTGGTATGTCCACGCGAGACATTGCCGCCAGCTGAAGTTTCGTGACAAGCATGGCGCCAAGCAGACGGGAGTTATCCTCTCCTATCTTGCCTTTTGACAGATTGACGATAACGATTTTCTGTTTGTCCATAAGGTCTCTCATATCCACGTTGGATTTTACCTGTCCCACAATATTGCGTATGAGAGGATTTGAAATAAATTGTCCCACTTTGTTTTGAATGGCGGCGGTCGCCTCAATTTCGTACCGCTGGGTGTATCTGGCGTATTCTTGCAGCCAAAATGCTTTAATGACGGGGTCTGTCACTTTCTCCACCACTGTTGCGCGATACGCAACGTCCGAAAGCATGCGGTTAATGCCAAGGAGCGTGGAATCGGGATATTCAAGCAAAGCAAGAATGGCGTTGTTTAAAATATACTCCATGCGGGCTGACCACACATCGGGCCATATTTTTTTGAACACGGACATTAACCCTGACGCAACAAGATGCCGATACATGGGATCCACGCTTTCCATCACATTGAACGCAATGGGATATAAAGTATCTGAAGGATCCACATAGACCACGTCTTTGACCCGGGATTCGGGCACGAATTCCAATAGAGCTTCGGCGGACTCTCCGTGGGGATCAATAAAGCCAATACCTCTGCCCTCCATGATGTCCTGAATTGCCATGTTTTTCAGCATTTCGCTTTTGCCCATGCCAGTTTTTCCTATAGCGTAAAAATGCCGCCTGCGGTCGTCGGTTTTAATCCCGAACTTTTTTAGTTCGTTTCTGAACGTTGTCTCGCCGAAAAAATTAATGTCACCCATGTTCTTTCTAAAATCTAAATGTCAAAATCTAAATGTCAAATGAATGCCAAAGCTTAAAGTTCAAATTCAATCCATCTTTTTTTGATATTTGGACTTTGCCTGCCTGCCGCAGGCAGAGACTTCATTTGGCATTTGAGCTTTGACATTTGACATTCTTCCGGTTCTACTCGGTGGGCAAATTGGGAGGCGCCTCGCCTTTTTGGGCTCCGACTCTGGGCGCGGCTATGGAAGGCGCCGGCACTTTCCCGGAGAAATGATACAAGGTCGCCAGCTCTTCGGTGTTCAGAACCATAAAATCTTTCTCCATTTTGTGATGCGGAAAGAACATGGGAGTCCTGTATATATACGCGCGAAACAGTTTGCGTTTTTTTAAGAATGCAAGGCGTTTATCCAAAAACCATCTCAAAAAGGTGTGCGACTTTGTTATGGTCTCAGGCAAGGGACGCAAAGTGTTCAGGTTCGCGGTGCCAAACTGCGTGAAAAAGCTCATGGGAATCGCTTTTGTCGGACTGAAATAGTTTTCGCGCCTCGCAATATAGATAAAGCGGGCGATCACCCGAAACGATTGCTTTCCGATTTTTGCTTCAATGGCAGACACAATCTCCCGCTCCCCGGGAGTCAGACGCATTTCATAAGGAAACAGCTCTTTTTCTTCCGCTTGCGCCGCGGCTCCCCCGACTGCAATTTCCTTGCCTGTGGCAAGCATTCCCCCGACTTTGACAATGTCCTGCACCGTGCCGCCCGCAAGCGATCCCATTACTCCCTGTATGTCGCTGGTCAAACCTCCTGATTCTTTTGGCACGACGCGCTTTACGATTTCATATACAATCTTCTGCGCCATTTTTGCGTAATTCATTTCATGGGGCGCAATGGGCTTTAGCTGAAACTGGATCCAGATGTGCTCCCCTTTGCCTATTTTTGAAAGCCCTTCAAAAAGCAAAGCCATGGGATCAACTTTCTGCTCTTCTTTTTCCCCTGTTTTTTCTTCAAAGAAACTGGCGTACGTGCGAATGGGATAAGGCCACGGCTTTTCCATTTTGTAATCAGTACCCCAAAGTTCCCAGTCTTTGTTGGGAATGTTGCGGGGCAGAAGTTTGGTGTAATCGTCCACAAGGGCAAGCTCGGTTCCCGGATACTGGCCGTGGAACGCGGTTTCCACAAGTTTTCTAAAGCCCTCGGGAATGCGGATATAAAAATGCACCTCGCCTTCCGTGGACGCAATTTCAAGTTGGAATGAAAGCTGGTATTTTCCGTCAATCCATGTTTCCCGTTCGTTTGGCGGATCATACACCTGCCACAGAACCGAGAACACATTTTCCATGGCCTTGATGGGCTTTACCACGTCCGGGGGCATTTTAATTTCCAGAACGATTTTGCGGTACGTGCTATCAAATACTTCGTTCCGCCACCACAGCCAGTGCATTTTGAAATAATCCCACAAAAAAAGCGGCAGCAAAAGCCACCACCACGTGACGAGAAAATTCCACGCGAAGCGAAAAAGAAAATCTACAAGCGGAGCAATGTCCATTACAAAAAAACACAAACGATACGAACTTGTTACACTTTTGCCACAAAATAAGTGCCTTGCCCTGTCCGCACAAAGGTTCCTCTATCCTGCAGATTGAGCAACACGGTTGTTTCTTTCACGAGCCGCTGTTCAAGAGTTTTCTTGAGAATATCCTCCTTGCACAAAGGAGATCCGTGTTCTTTGAGAATATTGACAATCACGTCTTTGACCGTGCCGGGTTTGTATCCCCATTCGGCTAACGCGTATTTGCCTCTGCCCACCAGCACAAAACGGCTGTCTTTAATTAACTCATTGTGCACCGTTTGCGGCAGAACCGCTTTTTCTTTGCCTTGGGGAAATGCAGTCTGAAGGGCTTTGATGCGCTTGGCAACTTCCAGAAAATGAAGGGGCTTTCCTTCGTTTTTCAGCACAAGATACGCTTTGTCTTTCATGCCCCGCGGATTCACCTCGGCCCACCACTTCAATCCCCACTTTCCATCATACGCTTGAACAAGATGTTTGGAAACCTCAAAAAGAGAAATCAGATCGGGAATCGCATCTTCCAGCCCGTGTTCTTTCACAATTGCTTCGTGATACGCGGCATGGATGTCCTCGCGGCGCGCGGGTAATTTTCTTTTTTCAAAATGATCAACGAGGGCGCGCGCTAACGCGGGAACCTTTTCGTGAACTTTTTGTTTGCACGTCCAAAAAGGATGCACGTCGTCTGTTTCTCTGTGATACAGAAACTGATCCCCGAGGGTCAGCAGAAAAATTACATGGCGTATGGCGTCTTGCGCTTTCAAAAGTTCCAAGAGCAAATCTTCCCGCTTGACATACCCGGCTTTTGCCAGTTCACGCTCAAAATATTCATATACGGGGGCCAAAACAGCTTCATGTTTCGGCAGGCGCGCCGTTTCTCTGGTCTGAGCCATTCCGTCTTCCACAATCTGGCGCACGCGTTCTCTTGTCACCGAGTGCGCTTTTCCAATGGCGTCCAAGGTCTGGGGATCGCCGTTTTGCAAACCAAAACGCCGCGCCACCACATCCCGGGTTCGCGGCTGAAGATTATTAATAAGACGAAAACAAATTGTTTGATAGCGGGCGGGCATAGTGCATTGCGTCAATGGTTATGGTATTCCTCTATTAAACCAGATATATAAAACTATGTCAAATCTCGCTCACTGCCGCTTGACACAGACACGCACAAAATTGCTTCTGCACTTGTTAGCGTATGGTTATCGTGCGTCCGCGCGCCTGTGATCAATCCAACGGACTAAAAACGAAGGGGCAAGGAAAAGCGACGAGTAAATGCCGGCCACAATGCCGATAATCAAAGACAGAGAGAAATATTTCAGCGTTTCTCCCCCGAAGACATACAGCGCGGCTAACGGAAACAACGTCGTCAGATACGTATTCACACAGCGCAGAAACATCTGACGCAAACTTTTATTCACCGTGTCGCGAAAATCAACCCCTGACCTGCGTATGACATTTTCCCGCACCCTGTCAAAAACCACAATTGTGTCATTGATGGAGTACCCAAGCACGGTCAGAAGCGCCACAACAACCGGAATATTGATTTCAACTTGGGAGAGCTTGCCTAAAAGCGCCAGAACTCCCATGGGAATAAGCACGTCGTGGAGAGCGGTAAGAAGCACGGTAACTCCGTACTGCCATGAACGCGCGTATTCAATGGCTTTGCGGAACGCGAATGTCACATACAAAAGAATCACGGCAAGCGCGACAAACGCCATCTGCAGAGTTTTAGAACGCAACTCCCTGCCAATGGCGGGCCCGATGGATTCAAATTTCACTTCTTTTGCTTCACCTCCAAGGAGCGAGAGCGCGCGCTGGTGAATGTCTTCTGAAATATGCGGCATGCGGATCACAACTCCCCTTTCTCCAATGGGCTGAATGTACGACGATCCGGCATTAAGCCCGGATATCTGTTTTTGAATTTCAGCTACTGGCGGGCGAACGCCCTGATATTCAATTTCCAGCACACTGCCTCCGGTAAAATCAATGCCGAAACGCAAACCAAACGCCGCAACCATGGCAATGCTTGCCGCAATTGCCAGTATGCCGACTGCAAGATAAAACTTGTCAAATCTCAATATATTCATGAATCAAATAGCTACCACAGCCACGAATGCTTTTCCAGTCTCGTGCCTACGAACAAAGAAAGAAACGTCCTTGTGACAAACACCGCAGAACACATGCTCAAAAGAATTCCGAGAGACAGGGTGAATGCGAATCCTTTCACAAATGAAGATCCAAGCCAAAAGAGAATTAGGGCAACCAGCAGAGCCGTCACATTGCCGTCCCGTATGGAAGGCCACGCGCGCCTGAATCCGTCTTCAAGGCTTGCCTGAAAACTTTTTTTCTGGGCAAGCTCTTCGCGCATTCTTGAAAAAATAAGAATGTTTGCGTCAACCGCCATGCCAATGGATAACACAAATCCCGCAATGCCAGCTAACGTAAGAGTAACCGGGATAAGCTTGAAAAACAAAAGCATGAACGCCACATAGAACAGCAGTGCAAGAGAGGCAAAGACCCCGGAAAGCCGGTAAAAAAAGATCATAAACAAGAGCACCACAACCAAACCCGCCAATCCCGCCCTGATCCCGGCTTCAAAAGAAGATGCTCCCAATGTTGCGCCGACGCTTTGCTGTGAAACAAGCGTAATGGGCACGGGCAAGGCTCCGGCGTTCAAATCCCGCGCCACTCTCGCCGCTTCTTCTGTGGTAAAGTTGCCGGTAATCTGAGCTTTCCCTCCTTCAATTTTTGACTGCACAATGGGATCTTGCAGTTTCTGGCCATCAAGAAAAATCGCAAGAGGTTGCCCCACAAGCCGTCCCGTAATCTCGGCAAATAATGCCGCTCCCTCCTCATTAAAATCTAAAGTGATCACAGGCTTGCGAAGGCTGTCATAGTCCACCCCGGCTTTTTCCAAATACCGCCCTGAAAGTTTGGTGGGCTGATACGGATCTTCCAGTTCTCCGACGCTTGATTCAAAAACCTTTCTGTTGTTCGCGATAATCTCTTCAAAGTTTTGCTTTGGTTCCCTGAAATCAAGATACGGAGTCAGCCCGATGAGGCGGATTGCCTCTTTTGGTTCTTTTATGCCTGCCAGCTCCACAATGAGACGGCGCTTTGCTCCCGTTCCTTCTGTCTGAACCACGGGCTCTGCAACTCCAAAAAGATTAACTCTCCGCTCAATGACATCGCGCAATCCCTGCATGGCAGAGCCGTATTCCCCGGATTGAATGGACGACAAATCAGCTTCGTACAAAAGCTGTATGCCCCCCTGCACATCCAGCCCAAGCTGGAACGGGACATTGGGCGCATGGGGAAGAAAAGGAAAATATTTGAAAACAGCAGAATTCTGCTTAAAAGAATTCCACCAGTCAACGCCAGCCTGCAACTGCACCGGGGACACAATCACAAAGGCGAGAAGGCCGGCGAGAATAATAATGGCAAAAAATATAAAACGATTTCTTATCATAGGGTATCAACGACGGGATTTCTGAAACTCTGATGATACTAGCACACTTTGCTCCGCTTGAAAAGAATTCACCGCGCGAGAAACGCGGAGATAATGCCGACCAGAAAAATGCCGTCAAACGCGCCGGCTCCCCCTATGGATACCATGCCGATTTCACGGCGCATAAACGCCCCGATATGCAGCAAGTCAGCCCCGACAAGAACCCCAAACACGCCAGATATAAAGGAGACTGGCGCCACGAATTGGGGCGCGAACAAATACGAGAAAAAAATCGCGAGCAGAGGGGGCGCCAAAAGAGGAATTGCAATGCCGCGGCCGGGTATTTGCTTTGCTAAGAAAAAACAGGCAATGACCATGCAAGCTGTTGCCAGAAGCGCGGGAACCATGGGAACTTTTGCCAGAAGAAAAGAAGCGACAAGAACGGGAATCAGTGCGCCTCCCACGTTCAAAGAAATGCCGCGCAGGCGCACATGGCGCTTGGAAAACAAGCCGAAAAAATACGGCTCTTCAACCTCCACAATGTGGCGCTGGCCCAAAGGTATGTTGATAAACGACCCTACGAGCATGAGGGCAAGCACGAAAGGTATGAATGAAGGCGCGATGCCAATGTGGGAAAACCCGGTTGCAAGAAATTTCAGGGCGCCGGAAACTATCATCAAGGGAATTGATGAAAAAAACGAAAGAATGAGAAGTATGAAAAGAATGTGAAGCATAGGAGGGCGCTTTCAGCCTGTTTCTTGCTTCAGCACAGCAAGAATTCTTTCTTTTTCTTTCTCCACAAATTCTCCTTTGTATTCTCCGCTGTGCGCCGCGCTTCCTTCATAGCTTGGCTGTTTATGGTCAAGATGCAGATTGATGACCGCTTTATTTTCTTTTGGCAAAACCATGCAATACACATGAAACCTCGGGTATTTCATGCCAGCCAGCGGTTTCACAAAATTCATCTCGCCCGTGTCGGGATTTTTGCCTTCCGGCGCATATCCAAACTTTCTCATCTGTGTGATGATATTGTCATTTCCCAATGATATCTCAAATTTCATATCATGAACTACAGTTATCCCGTCCCTTTATACCTTTTTGCTGAACAGCACACTCGTAGAATTATATCATGTCCCATACCTCTTTTTCATTTTACTTCCATGTCTGCAAAAAACTCATGCCATCCGGAAGATGATCAATACCTCCAAATTCTTTTACGATTATCGAAGTAATTGATTTTTTCAATTCTGGCTTAATACGAGAATATGTCATTTCTTTCTCGCCACCAATACTTTCACAATCATCTTCAATAAGTACATCCGGCATAATACTTTCCGCAACATCTTTATACTTCTCAAACCATCCTCTGTATTTTACAGTTCCTTTCGGAAAATGATACGCATCAAGCACATCTCGAATTTGTCGCACCTCTTTCTGCCTTCTTCTGGAAGTCATATAGACAATTTCCGCACCTTGATCAACCCATTTCTTTATTTTTTCCACTGCACCTTTTATAGGTGCATACGTTGAATAATCTCCCACCGATGATTCTTTATGAATAACCTGTTGAACTATCTCTTCACGCGTATGCCCTACTGCACCTCTGTGCATGAGTATTGTTCCTTCTGTGAAAATTATTATCTTCATAACCCCATCCCCCTATTCTCCCTTAACTTCCTCTCATATTTGTTATTTATTGCCTACTCCGCGGAGATTAACTTCTGAACAAATCGCTGTAATTTCTCGGCAGATTTAAACTGCAAAAATTCCTCTGGTGCTACCCACTGAAATTCATCGTGTTCGTAACTCAATTTTACATCCTCAATGCCGCATCTGACTTTATAAGCTATTGTGACCCAAAAGTCCCCGTCCGAATTGACATGTGCCTCTACATCAAATGGCTCTGGATGCTCGACAGCCAAACCCGTTTCCTCCGTAATCTCCCTAATGATTCCTTGTATTGGATCCTCGCCAAAGTCTAGATCGCCGCCTGGCAAATCCCAGTGTAATGGTCTTACTGGCGCAGTATCCGACCTTCTTATCGCAAGCAGTTTTCCTTCGCCATTCAGTATGACTACTTTTTGACTAACGCCTATTTTGCTCATATCATTTCCCATGGCACTTTTTATATTTCTTTCCTGATCCGCAGGGGCAGGGATCGTTGCGCCCAACTTTTGAAAATGAAGAAATTTCCGGCGCGGCAGGATGTATGGATACAGGGGGACTGGAAATTTCTCCGCCATGCATGAGGGCCTGCGCGCTCAACGCGTCAACAGTTTCAAGCAAACGCTTAAACATTTTGTGCCCCTCGTGCTTGTACTCCACCAAGGGGTCCTGCTGGCCGTACGCGCGCAAACGGACAGAATCGCGGAGCTCTTCCATGTTTTCCAAATGCTCAACCCACAAAGAATCAATCGCGCGCAACAGCACGGTTTTCTCCATGAAGCGTGTTTCCTCTTCTTTTATATTCTGGATTTTTTTCCCGTATTCCTCAAACTTCTGCCCCGCCTTTCCCAGCAAATCCGCAACAAGAGCGCCAAGTGTGCCGTTTTGAAACCGCTCTAAAATTTCATTCCTTCTGCGGTATATCGTTTCCCGGTGTTTGTTCAGCACGTCGTCATATTCCAGCAGATGTTTTCTCGTGTCAAAATTAAATCCTTCAATCTTGGACTGCGCGGATTCAATGGCGCGGGATACCATGGAAGATTCAATGGGTTCATCGTCCGGAAAATGAAACCGTTCCATGAGCCCTTTGATTCTATCGCCTCCGAAAACACGGATAAGATCATCTTCCAAAGAAACAAAAAACTGGGAAGAGCCAGTATCTCCCTGCCTGCCCGAGCGCCCTCGCAGTTGATTGTCAATTCTTCTTGCTTCGTGGCGCCCGGTGCCTATAACGTGGAGACCTCCAAGTTCTCTCACAACGCGCGCTTCCCCGGGATCTGAAGGATTTCCTCCAAGAACAATGTCAACGCCGCGGCCCGCCATGTTTGTCGCGATTGTTACGGCTCCCCGCCTTCCCGCTTGCGCAATAATCTCGCCTTCCTGTTCATGATGCTTGGCATTAAGCACCTGATGGGAGATTCCTTCGCGTTCCAGCAACGCATTCAGCAATTCGTTTTTTTCAATGGACGCGGTGCCGACGAGAACCGGCTGGCCCTGTTTGTGGCGCGCGATGATTTCCTGAACCACGGCGCGAAATTTTTCTTTTTCAGTTTTGTACACTTTGTCTGGCAAGTCTTTTCTGACAAGTTTCTTGTTTGTCGGAATGAGCGCGACTTCAAGTTTGTACACTTTGTAAAATTCTTCCGCGGATGTCGCGGCGGTTCCCGTCATGCCTGCGATTTTGCCGTACATGCGAAACAAATTCTGAAATGTGATGGAGGCCAGTGTCAAAGATTCCGGCTGGACAAATACCCCTTCCTTTGCTTCAAGCGCCTGATGAAGCCCGCCTGAATATCTGCGCCCCGGAAGCAAACGCCCGGTAAACTCGTCCACAATGACAATCTGTCCGTCTTTCACCACATAGTCTTTATCTCGTTTGAAAAGAACTTCAGCTTTTAATGCCTGCTCTAAATGCTGAATGTACGCAACGCCTTTTTCTTCATACAAATCCCCCACTCCAAGTTCCCGCTCTATCGCGTCAATGCCAGAATCCGTGATGGTGACAGCGCGCATTTTCTCGTCAACTTCATAATCTTCTTTCGCCCGCAGTCGCGGAATAATGCGCGCGAATTCTTTGTACCAATGCGAGCTTTCCTCGTTGGGCGCTGAAATAATAAGGGGGGTGCGCGCCTCGTCAATTAAAATGGAATCAACCTCGTCAATAATGACAAAGCTATGGCCGCGCTGGGTCATTTCATCAAGACTGCGCGCCATGTTGTCTCGCAGATAATCAAATCCAAATTCGTTGTTGGTGCCGTATGTGATATCCGCCGCGTACGCTTCTTTTCTCGTCACCGGCCGCAAAAAACGTTCCACTACTTTAAATCCTCCAACGATATCGCGTTCTTTGTCCTCCTGTTTTTCCTGAACAAAAGGATCGTACACATAGGAGGCGTCATGAACGATGCAGCCGACAGAAAGCCCAAGCGCGTCATATACCTGCCCCATCCACACGGCATCTCTCTTTGCAAGATAATCATTCACCGTAACAATATGCACCCCTTTTCCCTCCAGCGCATTCAAAAATGCGCTAAGCGTGGCGACAAGTGTTTTTCCTTCTCCAGTCTTCATTTCAGCTATTCTTCCCTGATGCAGAGCAATGCCTCCCAACAGCTGAACATCAAAATGGCGCTGGCCAAGCGTGCGGCGCGAGGCCTCCCTTGTTCTTGCGAAAGCGTCAGGCAAAATACTGTCAAGCGTCTCTCCCTGTTCCAGTTTTTTGCGAAACCAAACGGCGCTCTCTCGCAGTTGAGAATCTGATAATTGCCTGCACGATTCTTCACGGTTGTTTACTGCGTCAACAACCGGTTGGAGCCTGCGCAGATATGATTCGTTTGAATCTCCGAACAGTGTTGAGAAAAATTTTATCATGTCTTTTTTTTGGCGGAAGTTTTTGCCGCTTTGCGCGCACCCGCAAGAAATTGTTTTTTCTCCCCGCGCAGAATCGTCTGAATCACGGCGCGTGTTGGCTTGAGCGTTCTCTGAAAATAGCGGATTGCTTTGCGAGGGTTTGCCTTGCCGCACGTAAACACGTCCAGCGCGGTATAGTTTATTTCAGGCCATGTATGAAGCATTATGTGCGATTCGGAAAGAAGCGCGGTTCCCGTGATGCCATGGGGAGAAAATGCGTGTATGGATACTTTGAGAAGCGTCGCGCCCGCCGCCTTCGCCGCCTTTATAAACATAGCGTGCAGTTCTTTCGCATCCTCCACTTGTTTCCCAAACCAAAAGTCGGCGATTATATGCGTTCCGGCCATTTTTCTTTTTAAAAAAATCTGCGCGTCAAATGACATATCTTTTCATAATCGTATGCCGCACATATCATGCATTCTCATAGTTATAGCACGATTCTCCAGAAAAAAAATCCCGTCCCTTTATGAGGAACGGGATCCAGAAGACAGAAAGCTTATTTCTTCTTCTTCTTTCCTTTCTTTTTTGCTGCCATTTTAGTTAGTGCCCTTTTGCAAAACTCTCGGGCCAGAGACTTACGATTTTTTTTCGCGAACGATATCGACGTCGTGCTATCATTCGCATCTCATTATGTTATTTTTTCATCATCATCGCATCGTGTCAATGTGGATAACTAAAAATAAGTCAAAAGGCAAAAGTCAAAAGGCAAAAGTATAAGTGAAAAGTTAAAAGTTTAGATCAAATGTGAAATGATGGCGCCAACAAAACAAAAAAATGCGCGCGCATTCCATGTATGAAAAAGAGTTATTCAATATATTGTACTTCCTGTTCTAGCGCTATGGAAAATTTTTTGCGAACCGCTTTTTTGACAGCATCAATAAGCGCAAGAATGTCGTGCGAGGAGGCATTATCGCGGTTGATGATAAAATTGGTGTGTTTTTCAGACACCTGCGCGCCTCCGACCGATTTTCCTTTCATGCCAGATCGCGCGATAAGATATGCCGCGGGCACTACTGAAAAAGGATCCTGCTTCACAACCGGCTGGAATTCTTTGCGTAGCTTTGCGAGAACACGGTTCAATGGAACATTAGTAAAAATGCTTCCTGCGTTCGGATATTCAAGAGGATGGCGCTCTTTCCGGTAACGGATATGGTCTGCCGCTGTGCGCCGAAGTTCACTTATATTTCCTTTTTTCATGTGCAAGACAGCGGCGAGTACGGTCCAATTCTTTTTTTTAAAAATGGAAGAACGATACGAAAATTTGCATTGGGCGTTGGAAAGCGTGCTGACGTTTCCTTTTTCGTCAACACATTCAACGCGTACGACAGAATCTTTCATTTCACCGCCAAACGCTCCCGCGTTTCCCCGGACAGCTCCCCCAAAAGAACCCGGAAGGCCTCCCGCCCATTCCAAACCCGCCAACCTTTTTAATGCGCACTCTTTCACCAATGCGGACAGCGGCGTTCCGGCTTCAGCCTGCACTGTTGTACTGCGTATTGCGTATGATGTATTGCGCGCAAGAATAACCAACCCCTGAAATCCTTTGTCTGAAATTAAAAGATTGCTTCCTCCCGCCAGCACAAAAAACGGGATGCGGCATTGCTTTGCCGCGAGAATCGCTTTTACAATGGCTTCTTTGGAAGCCGCAACAAAAAAATAGCGCGCAGGCCCTCCTACGCGAAACGTGGCGTACCGCGCAAGAGAAACATTGCGTCTGGTTCTTGGAAGAAGTTGTTCAAGGGGATCTTTCATGCCGTATAGGATGTTTTCTTCACATGAAAATATTCCGCGAAGAAAAACAATGAACCGGGAGGTGTGACTCCAATGGTGTAAGTTGTGAGTGCACTCCCGGTCCAATAGTATTGTATCGCACTTATGGAAAAAGACAAATGGAGGCGGATTCTCAAACTCTTGAACCCGTCTGTTGTTTTTTAGTGCTATTCCTAGCACCCGCAAGGTCTCGCCACAATGTCAATCATGCATACTCACCCCGCCTCTGCGGGGTTCGGCAAAAAACTGCCGACATTGTGGCTCCCCAGGGTTCTTTTGAACCCGTCTGTTGTTTTTTAGTGCTATTCCCAGCACCCGCAAGGTCTCGCCACAATGTCAATCATGCATACTCACCCCGCCTCTGC
>CAYYFJ010000003.1:0-14006 GCA_964471385.1 uncultured Candidatus Saccharibacteria bacterium | reverse complement strand
AGCACCCGCAAGGTCTCGCCACAATGTCAATCATGCATACTCACCCCGCCTCTGCGGGGTTCGGCAAAAAACTGCCGACATTGTGGCTCCCCAGGGTTCTTTTGAACCCGTCTGTTGTTTTTTAGTGCTATTCCCAGCACTAAAAAACAACAGACCCCGCTCGAGAGGGGTCCGTCGTCCTTACACCTGAAGTTCCCCTTGCGGGGACTGCACTCACGCTTCTTATGATAGGATATTCCTATTTATTTGTCAATAGCTGGTTGAGTTTCCTGCGGGTCAGCTGGCCTGCGTACCCATTCCCCTGCGTCAAGCCGGCTGGCCGCAACACTTCATCTGCGTATGTTTCTTGAAAACGCGCGACCGCCTGCCGCGTCTTCTCTCCAAAAAATCCTGTGACCAGCCCTTCGGGATATATGGAGCTCCCCTGTTTTTTCAGCAATTCCTGCAGACACTTCACATCTTCTGGAGCTGACACGCTCGCATATAAATCTCTGGAAAACGACACGCAGGAAACCGAAACGGACGGAGAGCGGTTCTGAAGTTTTTTCTGAAGTTCCGCGATCTGCTTTTTCAAAGATTCAATCTGCGCAAGCAGTTCCTGTATAAGCGCCTGCTCTTCTTCCGGAGTGCGTTCCACAACCGAAACGGTATAGGTAAAAGTGTATGTGGGTTCCAGCTCGTTGAAGTTTCCGAATTTTGTCTGAAGCGTGGGAATTAAAATCAGCGCCTTATTGTCCGATCCAAAGCGCGGGATATACGCTTCTCCATTTTGACTGCTGTCAAGCGCAAGGGTATTCAGGGCGTAGCGTCCGGCTTTATCCTGCACGAGATAGGGCACTTGAAAGCGCAATCCTTTCAAGCCCGCAAAAGAAAGCTTGAGCGCGCCCTGCCCTCCGATAAATTTCTCCCAGTTGCCTGCCCAGTTTTTTGTCACGCTGGTAATGGACAGCGCGCTTTTGCCAGACAAAGGAAGAAAGTTAATGTTCGGGGTAAGTTTGAGTCCGGCCAAACGCTGGTTTAAGTAGCAGTACCGCTGTCCGTACGAGCAGTCATTCAAAAATACGGCTACTGTCCAGTTGGTGAATATCTGAGAAAAATCCTCCTTGCTTCCGTTTTTCTGCAGAGCCTCATTCAGCGAAGCAATGCCCACTTTTTGAGATTTCAAAGAATCCGACAATATGCCGACTCCATACTGGTCCGCAAGATACTGCATGAAAAGTGTAAGAACCCCACGGTCCTCTCTGGAATCTCGCCACTCCGTGAGAGCGTCTTTTGGATTTGACAAGAATATCTTGACTCTGTTTTCAAGAACGCTTCCTTCATACGGATCAAGATATCCAAGAAGGGTGGGGGCGTATTCCGCCCTTCCTTCATTGAGCCATGTCTCCTCCACGGCGTTTTTTAATCTGTCTTTCTGGTTAAACGTGATGAGGTGCGTAAATTCATGGGCAAGAAAACTTTTTACCTGCAGGGTATCAAGCGACGAAACGGAAAGATAGATCATTTCGCGCTCATTGGATTCCGGCGCCTGAAGCTTCAGATATTCGTCCATATTTCTGAAATATCCCCAGGCCCCTTCGCGCATGGCATGCAAAAGAATCGTGATTCTTTCGTCTCCGTCAACTCCGGGATTCCATTCTGATCCGAACACCGAGGTGAGCGTGGGATATATTTTGCGTTCAAACTCGTCGGCGAGCTGAAATATGTCGTTGAGAGCGTCGGATTGGCGCACGCTGGATTGCGCGTCCCACCACTGTTTGTCAATAAACACGTTCAGTTTTGAACTTTGGTGCACCAGTGTTCCCGTCAACTGCTCTCTGCCCGAAACGTCGTACGCAGAATCAACAAAAAAAGAAATCATCTGCTCTTGCGCTTGAACAGCAATTGGAATAAACAGGACAAATCCTATAATAATAAAAAAATATTTCATTCGTGCAAAAAGAAATGCCAAATACATGGAGCGGCGCGTCATGTTATTTTGAAAATAGTATTTGTTTCTGACAAAATTTTTCTTTTGACATCTTCCCATTCTATTGGTTTCAGCAGAACCGGCATGGGCTCTTGTTCGGCGTTCTCAAAAAAAATCAGACTTTTGAGTATATGCAACTTGTTGAATTTTATGTTCTCATATTTCTTTTCAAAAAATCCAATCAGTTCAGCTAAAGAATATTTCTCAAGAAGAACATACAAATCAAAGAAATCTTTCTTGCTTCCGCGCGATGAAATCGCGTCAATTTTCATAGAAGCAATATCACGCTCATCGGCAAGCTTTGCATTCCCAAAACGGACCAAAGGATATAAAAGCTTATATGGATAGTACAAAAAACTTATTCTAACCCTATCTAAAATCCCATGAATTGTCCCCTTGTCTTCTCCTGTCAGTTCAAAATTGCCAAGTTTTGAAAGTACTTGTTTAAGCTCATCATTGGCAAAGTCGGGGAAAGAAAACCAATCCAAATCCACGGACATTCTATGCCCCAGATGAATTGCCAAAGCTGTGCCTCCAACAAGATAAAAATGTTCAGCTATTGGGCTTTCTGCAATCTTCTCCAAAACGCGGTGTGTTTCGCCGCTGATCGCCTGTTGATGCATTGCGATTGATTAATATGAAAATACTGGCACCAAAAAGAAAGCGATTTCCCTTCAGGCAGCGCGCCTCTCAAAATCGTTTCTTTGATTTTTTGAGAACCGTAATATTCCAGAGCCCACATAAAATCTTCCTTGTCGCCAAAGTTTAGTATCCTGCCAATGATAAAGTCTGAATCTTTTTCAGGATCCGGAGATTCAACATCCCAAAAAAGCGTTTTTTTTCTTATCGCTTCCATAACACTAGTATACCATTTCTGATTAAAAACGAAAACCCAGCGCTCACTGTGAGCGCTGGGCGATCTTTCTGAATTTCAGGGCGCAAAGGTTATTTGCCTTGCAGAAGCGCGTTCAGTTTCGCCATTGTTTTTGCTCCGAGATTTCCGGTTCCTTTTGTCAGACCGAAGGGAGCTAACACTTCGCTCGCGTACTTTTCCTGGAACGCGATAAGCGCGGCTTTCGTGAGAGGTCCAAAGTATCCTGAAATCGGGGTACCTTCTCCGTATGCTTCTGCAACTTCAGCTTTCAAGATTGTCTGAAGGTGCTTTACTTCATCGGCTCTTGCTCCCATTTTGAACACTTTTCCGAACGCGAATCCTTTGGGAACTCCCGCATACGCAACGCTGACTTCTCCCCTAAGCGCCGCGAGCTGGGCGATAAGCGTTTGGATCGCGGCCTTGATCTCGTCAATCTTCGCAAGCAGTTCAGCTTTTGTCATCTGGGCAATCGGCTTTGTGATGGTGACTTTTGGAGTCGGAGTTTCAGCTTGCGCAATTGTTTTCGGAGCTGTTTTCTGCGCTATGCCTGTTGTCGGTATTCCGCCTCCGCTTGTCGCGGCCGCCGCAACTGCCGCCGCGGCCGCTGACACAACGGGAGAGTACACAATGGCAAAGGTCGTGAAGTGGTCAGTTTGCGCGGTAATGGTGTTCGCCGTGGCGTCCACGGTAAATCCTTTTTCCACAGGCACGTATTCATCGCGCTCCGGCGAGTAATAGGCAAGCTTGAGATCGGCTTCGCTCACTCCCGCGGGAAGCGTGCTCAGCAAATCCGTATAGCTTATTTGAATGTCCGCGTTTCCTTTGAGGTCTTTCAGCGTGCTGGTGGTTTTTGCGGTGATGTCAAACGACGCGTCTCCGAGCGGCTGGAAGTTTTCAGTGTCAGGGGCTGAGTAGTTCTTTTCCACCTCCAATTTCACTGACGCGCTTCCGGTTTCCAGCACGCCGGGACCCGCAACCACTTTGATTCCGCTCTGGGCGGTGCTGTCAAGAGATCCTCCCACATCAGATGAAATAGTGGCGCTGTCCGTTTTTGGAACACGAGTCGCATCCGCCGTCAGAGTGATATTGTTGCTCAGAGAATCGGATGTCGTAACCGCGACCGTTCCGGTCTTTGCCGTTTCCGCGTGCCTCGGGCCTTTCGCGTTTATAGTCCATGTTCCCGAGTTCACGGGCAAAGAATAGGTTCCATCCTGCGGATCAATGGCCGCGGAAACTACCTGCCCCGTCGCGCTTGTCCCGGTGACAAAACCTTCCGTCATTTTCGTTGTTCCGTCTGAAGCGTATATGGTTCCTTTGATGACATTCGCGGCTTTTGTGGGAGCTTTTTGGTCAGGCGACGCCCCTCCAAAGTCATACGCTGAAGTGTCCGCCGTAAGAGCTACGGTCTTTGCCGCTTCCCCCGACGTGTACGATGCCAAAGAAACTGAAACGGTGTAGGTGCCGGATTTTGCTTTCAAACTGTAGTTGCCGCTCGCGTCAGTCAGCGCGGTGGTGATGAATCCGGCGGAGTCTTTTGCCGTAATCAGCGCGCCCTTCAGATTGTTGGCGTTGGCGTTATCCGCGTCTTTCACGTTTCCGCTCAAGGTAAACAGCGAGGAAGTTGAAAGGTCAATGGTCACCGTGGATCCCGCAGTTGTGGTTCCGTTGAAATTCCCCACTCCGAACACATTCACAAAATACTCGTACGATCCTGACTGCACAGACATCGTCAGGCTGGTGTCCAAACCGTTCTTTTGCTTTCCAAGCCGGATATTCTTGTCGGTCGCTTTCTTGACTTCCACAAATGCGTTCATGGAGCTTGTGCCTCCGGTAAACGCGAATGTGATATTTTGAAGGGTTCCCGCGGTAATATCCGCGCTGGTGATGTCGGAAGCGACAACCGCCTGCGTGATGCTCAACTCTCCCTTGTCAGGATCAAATGTGCCAATGCGGTAGGTCTTATTGCCTATGAGTTTAACCGTATAGGCTCCGGAGCTGTTGGTTCCCGTTCCCCTCATCACGCCGCCCGCGACCGGCCTGCTGTTTGTCGTGTCCCACTCTGACACAAACAAAGGCACGTTCGCCATGGCGACTCCGCCGGCTGTTACGGTTCCCGACACTGTCACGCACGTGCCGGTTGACGGGCTGATATTCTGGTTCGGCACGCTTGCCGTTGTTACGGTCACGGTCTTTGACAGCGTGCCGCACAGTTCAGTTTTGCTTGGAGGAAGCTCGGATCCCACTGTCCATGTTCCAGCTCCCACAAACACGGAGTAGTTTCCAGACGAGTCAGTGGAGCCGCCCACAAAGTTCCCGTCAGTGTCTTTTGCAAATACCGGAGCATTCGCAATGCCGTTGCTGGAATCGTCAAGAATCTTTCCTGAAATCGTGTACGCCGCTTTGTTCAGCTTCAGCACAAGAGGATTGGTCACCGCGACAACCTGCTTCCCTTTGTAGAAGATGTCAATGTCGGTCCCCGCGTCACTGCCGTCTGGATTCACCTCAATGCTCTGGTTCAAGGGGGGAATTCCGTCAGCATACGCTCCGATTTCATAACGGCCGTATTCAGAAACATTCAGCGTGAAGTTGCCCGAGGCGTCGGTCTTTGTGAATGCCGGAGCCCCGAATCCTTGAGAGTGCATAAAGACCTGCACATTCGCCAGACCTGTAGTTCCGTCTGTCACCTGGCCGGTAATTGCTTTGTCGGCTGAAGTGAAGCTAAATGTGATAACTTTGTTTGTCGTGTCAACAGTGACTCCCGGCGGAACATCAAACCCTGTCCTGATTGCCGGAGTTCCTCCCACGCCTGACACAATAATGTTCAAGGGACGCGGAGGCACGCCGGGAAGCTGTTTCACAGTTGAAGATTTGGACATCATGGATCCTTTTGGCATGCCGGGTCCCACTCCCACAAACCAGTTCCCGTTCGCGGGAATGCGCAACGTGTATCCTGCGGCGTCAGGCGCTCCAAGAGCAGTAAGGTTCTTCACCACAAACTGGTTCGGCCCTCCGGCAAATATGTCAAGGTCTGCTCCGTTAAAATTCGCAATGCCTGAAAGCTTCACGGTCAAAGCCATGGACCCTGCTCCGGCTGAAGACGTCAGCACAATGTTCTTAGTGCGCGAAGTGTTTACTGAATCCACGCACACGGGCTCCGGAGACATCTGGCCAAAGTAATCAACTCCGCCGAGCGTGACCAAGGGTTCAGTCCCGACATAATAGCATCCGTCATTCAAGCTGGCGTACTGTATGCTGGATGCTGATGTTCCGTCAACCGCGGTGATAATGCCGTTGGTCAGCGTGACGTTCTTATCCATGGGACCTGAAGGCCCTCCGCCCCGCAAGAATATATCTCCGGTCGCTCCCGAAACCGGGCTTGACTGACTGCCAGCGTATATGTTCACGGTAATAGACCGCGAGCCCCCGGGCATAATAAAGTAGGGCATGGTGGTCTTGGTTGCAATCGCCGCTCCCGCTCTCACCACTTTTACTCCCACGGTATATCCGCCTCCTGTCGCAGGATTGCTGGGAACCGCGGGATTGGTGATTTTGCGCAAATCAATGGTGTACTGGTCGTTAGCTCCCGGAGTTCCGGTGATCAACAGCTGTGCGGTCACTGTCAACGCGGCAGTATCCACTGAAACTCCGTCAGTGTCAAATGTGGAGTCAAACGCGACAGCGCCCGATCCAAATTCATTCATATCGCTGTAGAACGGAGAGAATGTGTCAGGAATCGCGTTTGTAATGGTTGTGCCCTTCGGGAAAGTCAGCACGACCCGATCCCCGTTTTGAAGCGCGACTCCGGGACCAAACTTGACCTGAAACACGTTTGCATCCTGCCCCGCAACGGAATTGAAGGGAAATGCCATGTCAGCCTGCCCGAACGCGAACTGCGACGCGGTAAATCCTCCAAATCCTTCCGGCTTGAACGCCTGCGTGCTCTGTCCTTCAAATCCGACAGCTCCCACAAGGTTCTTTGGCGGCCCGAACATTCCCGCGTCTCCAAAGCTTCCAAATGTATTCTTGCTGGACTCTGCTTTTCCATTCCAAGAATTATTTGTGGCGCCAATGGCATTGCTTGAAAGGTCAGTCACTCCGCTGTTTATGGTGATAAGGAAACTGCTTCCTGATGTCAGGGCAAGAGAACTTCCTGACAATCCGTTAATGTCAAGCCGGTTGTCTAAAGGATCATACGAAAGAGAAACGCTAGATAACGTATTCAATGCGGCGGCGGGATTCCCGTCTGAAGTTACGTCCACGGTAATGTTGGCGGGTTTCATAACGCTGGTGGCATAATTGGCGCCAACCGGCGTGTCTTCGTTCATGCGCTCGGTAAAGAAGACAGAACATTTATTGTCATCGCATCTTGCCTCCCTGACTTTGGGAGCTGTGGTGTCGGCGTTTCCGGTGGTATAGGTGTATGCCTGACTGCTTGCCAGCGCATTTCCCATAATGTCTTTTACCCCTGTGCCGAATGTGACCGTGTACGATGTGTTGGGAGCCAACACATCGCTTGGAACCACGGAAAGCTGGTTCTTCCCGGGATCATACTTGACTGTTGCTGAAACTGTTGTCGCGCCTCTCGCAAGCGTTACGTTTGTGGTGGTAAGCGTGCTCAAGAGCAGCTGCTTTGAAAATCCAAAGTCAAACGCTCCCGCATTGACCGCGACTCCTGTCGTGCCGGTCGTAATCATTGGGTACACAGTGGGGACGGTTATGTCATTTGCTCCCGCAATGGTGAATGTTGACACAAACGCGTTTGAACTTGCTTGAGCTGGCGGCATCATGGACATCCCGTTTGTGTCTGCCACGGACCCCTTGACGCGAATCTCATAATCGCCCGCGGTGAACTGCGCGGAATTTGGGGTGATGGTCGCGAACCGCTGTTCAGACGAGTCAAATGTGATGGAATCAATGGTGACCTGCGTGGCGCCCCGATACAGCTGAACTGAAGTGTTTGCCGTTACGGTTGCTGTGTTAATTCTTGTGTTAAACTCCAGCATAATCTTGGTGTTTGGAGGAGCGCTCACGCCCGGGGCCGGAGCCGCGGATCTCACATAAGGAGGCATAAACTGCCCTGTTGATCCAAAGCTTGTGGTAACCTGCGAAGAAGTGAATGCGGTTGCAGATCCTGTGGTGAAGGAAAGATTGTATCCGCCTCCTGGCCTGTTGCCCTCAATAGACTGGCCTGACTGGCTTGTCACTGCTTCCGTAATCACAAGAGTGTAAAACGTGTTTTCGGAAAGATTGCTTGCCGGAGTAAAGAGAATGACGTTGGTGTCCTGCGAATACAAGGACGAGCATCCGGCAGAGGAAGCGTTGGCACAATACAAAACCTGTCCCGCAATTTTGTCGCTTCCTGTTGTTGTCAGATACACATTGCTGCCCGCGTTTGAGGCGTCGGTGTCATTGATGGTGGTTGCGCTCATTGTCTGATCAAGCCCCACGCGCATTTTTTCCGTCACCACAACGCCGAACACGTTTTGCGAAGGCCCTGAAAACATGATGTGAGGAGTTCCACCTCCAGTCGGAGCAGGCCCTGGGACTCCTGCCTGGCTTCCGGCGTACATTGCCTCTCCCGCGTTCAGGTTCAGGTTCACGCCTGTCACATTGGAAGTTCCAATAGTGGTGAACCGCATATTTTTCGTCAATCCCGCTTTGCTTGCGGTAATGTCAAACGCGTCGTTGTTTGGAAGCCCGGTAATCGTGTACGTGCCGTCCACCGCGGAACTCACAGCGGCTAACGCATACCCGCCCGCAAACACGTACGCTCCGCTCAACGCGCTTGTGATTCCTCCTGAATTCTGTGAAATCGTTCCTGAAACGGTCCGGGATCCCGCGGCAACGGTCTTGGCAAGAAACGGAGCCGCTTTGCAATCATTCGCGCTCGTGGCTCCGGGATTAGCGCAATAAAATATGGCATTAGCCGCGGCATCCTGCGCTTTCAGATAATACTGGAACTGTCCTCCGGCTACGGGAACAGCAGAAGAGGGAACTGTAAATTGAAAGAGATTGCCAGATACCTGGACGCCGTTCACTGTGCTTTCAGTCACTGTAAGGTTTGACCCGTACAAAAGCTGGAATACGCCATTCACTCCTCCAGACGCAAATCCCGCGGCCTGTGTCTGGTCGTCAAACACAAACGCGTTTATAATCGCGTTCGCGCTTGCTGTCGCTCCATGGATAGGAGAGTGATCAATAAAGGGGCGCGACGTGTCGGTGACCGAATCGGATGTCACGGAAAACGCGGAAGATCCGTCAAGAAGATCGGTGGTGGCGTCCGTGAAAATCCATGCTTTGTACTGGGTAGCCGCGTTCCACGCGGTTCCGGCGCTGTCTGCGGTCGTGAACTGCGGCAACATAAACTGATTCATCTGAAACTGAAAGAAAAATCCTTTGTCCTGGCAGGCGTTTCCCCCGCACGCGGTCGTTAAAATATTGCCGGCAGTCGGCGTAATGTTAGAAGGAAGAATAAAAATCTTGGTGCCTGAATAGCCTGCGGGCTGGGTTCCCAGAGTCCACGAAATAGAAAAATCCCGGCCGTCAAGACCCGGACCCGTGGTATCGCTGTCAACTCCAACCACGTTTGTCACCGCGGCGGAAGCAAACGCCAAGGGTGCCGCCGGAATTGCAAGGGACCCAATAAGCGATGAAAACGTCATCGCCAGAATTGTGAGCGCGCTTGCTGTTTTTGAAACGAACGCTTTGAACAATTTTTTATAAGACATGCGAGAATTGATTAATTATTTTATAGAAACAAAAGAACCAAGCCGTATAGAGCGACTTAGTTCTTCAAGTTTGACCAAAAAAGATTAGTAAAAAAAGTTGACTCGACATCAAATTACTTCATTCTCGCACAGCAAGAAACCTTGTCAAGCAACCGAGTTTTGCACAGCTACAAGGAAGTGTTTTTCTTCCACCATTCGCGCGAGCTTACGACAAAAATAGCCGTTGCTATGCTTATCATGCCCACAATCCCCATATTGAAAATCGGCCTTGGCCGCAATGCGCCTTTGTCTTTGACGGCATATTTGATTGTCTGCGTAAAATAGATGTCTGATAAAGCGTTTTGGCGCGCGAACATCTCACGGTTTAAATTATGAATCTCCTGTTTTTGCGACGCGAGCTGTTCTTTCGCGCTGATCAAAGCAAATTGAGATCCAATGTCCTGCTGAAAAACAGTGATATTCTGGAGGGTTCGCACTTTTTCTTCCAAAACCTTTTGTTTTTGCTCTGTAAGCGCAATTGCGCCGCGAATATACTCAATTTCTCCTTCCATTGCTTCTTTTTTCAATTGAATTTGCTCTTTGTGCGCTTGAACAATCAAATTATTTGTCTGGTCAATTTGCCGCGCCGCAAGCTCAGGATCTGCTGTTTCAACAAAAACGACAACTAAATTTGTCCCTTTAGGAGTTTCTGCCTTTAAGGCAAAATACGCCCCCTTATTAAGACCAAGCTCTTTGCGCACGGCAGTTTGGTATACGTCTTCTTTGATTTTATTGACAATCTGATCTTGCTGTTCCACAAGATCCTTTCCAATTCCTCCTACCTGAAGAACAGCCGCGACGCGATATACTTTCAAAGATAAAAAACTCCATACTCCCACGGAGCCCGTTGCTAATACGACAAAAAACAGGATAAAAATCCAGTGTCTTGCGAGCGCTTTGATATATACGGCAATATCAATTGATTCAGAATCACGCGTGGGCAATGGCAAAAAGTTTTCATTCATAAAACCAGTATACTACAAACTGCGCAGATTATACAAGAGCGCGCCCAGATGTTCATGAAAAATAAGGTCAACGCCTGAAAGGTTTTTTCTGCTTGGCAGAACATAAGTAAGTGTGCAAAAAGAATCGTGTTTTCTATTTACATAAAATATTTTCAGCACTTCGTTTGTCCATAGGACATTTGTCTTTCCTTAACTAAAAAGAATAACAATTATTTTTGTCCTATCTATCTAACGGCAATGATTACTTGGAGATTCATGATTAATGAACGAGGCTACTGATGAACATCCAAAAACTCCCAGAGGACAGATGACATTCTCTCTATATCTCCCTCATATGTTGCTTTGCGCAATGTTTCAATCTTATACTCTAATTCCTCCTCGTTGACAGGAGCAAGTTTTGAACGAAAAATCTTTTCATGCCACGTTGAAAATACTTCTTCTTTATTCATCAGTTCTTCAAAAAGCTTTTCTCCGGATCGCGGTCCCGTGAATACAATGGGAATTTCCACATCAGGCTTAAAACCGGAAAGCCGGATAAGCTCATGCGCCAAATCTATTATTTTAATCGGAGCCCCCATATTCAAAACATAAATCTCTCCTCCTTCTCCAATCGCTCCAGCCAACATCACTAAAAGGCAAGCTTCAGACGTACTCATAAAGTATCGCTTCATGTCAGGATGTGTTACTGTCACAGGGCCACCGCGCTTGATCTGTTCCTGAAAAATGGAAATCACACTCCCGCGGCTCGCAAGCACATTGCCGAAACGCACAGAGATAAAGCGGGTGTGGTTTTTCTGGTTGCATACCTGACAAATAATCTCTCCAATGCGTTTTGTCGCACCCATAATAGACTTTGGATTCACTGCTTTATCAGTAGAAATAAAGATAAATTTTTCAACGCCTGCTTTGAGAGACGCGTCTGCAAGTGCCAAAGTTCCAAACACGTTGTTTTTTATCGCCTCGTCAGGATTTGCCTCCATTAACGGCACATGCTTGTAGGCGGCCGCGTGAAATAAAAGAGAAGGTTTTGTATTGTTCAAAAGTGAACGCATTTTTTCTTCGTCCCGAATATCAGCAATGCATGGTCGGAGCACAAGTGCAGGAAACTTTTCTTTTAACTCGCCCATAATGTGGAAAATGCCAGTTTCATCCTGATCCACAAGGATCAGACACGAAGGAGAAAACCTAGACACTTGTCTTGACAATTCAGATCCAATGGATCCTGCGGCTCCCGTAATCAGGACAGACTGTCCGGAGATAAAACGTTCAATGGGAGAAAAATCAAGCGAAACAAGATTCCTTCCAAGTAAGTCCTCCACCCGCACCTCCCTCACCGCGCGAAGAGAAACTTCTCCATTGATAATTTCAGATAAAGGAGGAACAATTTTAATCCTCTCAACCTTTGACTCCCGTCCAAGCTCAACCGCCCTTTTGATTGGCTGAGATCCCGCGGAAGGCAATGCAATAATAATCTCCTCTATTTTATAGGCACTGACAATGGAAGGAATATCCTCAATTCCTCCCAAAACCCTTATGCCATGAATTGCATGGCTAAATTTTGTTTGATTGTCGTCCACAAATCCCACAAGGGCATTTGTGGAAGACTTTGCGATGTTCCGCGCTAACTGCGCTCCCGCATCCCCGGCTCCTACAATAAGTGTACGAACTCCTTTTTTGCGAAAACGCAATGAATAAACCTCTTCAGCGATGCGTTTTGCAAAACGCACTCCTCCTGAAAAAAAGAAGAAAAGAATAGCGCTGATAAGCAGAATAGAACGTGGAAATCCAAGGAAAATGGGCGATTCTCTAAAACCTATAAGCGCAAGTCCCGCAAAAGAAAAACTAAGCGCTACGGCGGACGCAAGCAGCATCAGTTCAGAGATACTGACATACGACCACGAAAAAGAATAGAGCCGAAACAAAACAAAAATAGGAATCGTAAAAAGCAAGAGCAAACCGATCGCCCCTTGATAAGGGCCCGCAAGGTATTGGGAAGGAATTATTCCGTCAAATCTCAGCAAAAATCCAAGAGTCACGGAAATAATGATAAAACTGAAATCTCCAGCAAGGAGAAAAAATAAACGAACCACGGGATAGCGATGGAATATCTTTGTGACAGCAAGCTTTATATTCATGCGCTTTGGGTGTAAAAATCTCTCACTGACCGCACGACATAGATAATATCTTCATCCGTAAGCTCCGGATACATGGGTAAAGAAAGCACCTCCCTGCAAATCTTTTCCGTTTCGGGAAGAACAATGTTGTTTGGTTCCATGAGAGGCTGTGCGTACATGGGAATGGGCCACGAGACCATAGTCTCAATCCCCTGCTCGGCAAGATATTGCTTCAATTCGTCTCTGCGCTCGGCCCGGATCACATAATTGGTGTACACGTCCGAGAATCTTGGATTGTCAAAGTCCGGCGCTTTTATTTGCGAAATGCCCGCCAACCCTTTGTGATAGAGCGCGGCAATCTCTTTCCGCCTTGCCAGCCACTGCGGGAGATATTGCAACTTCACGGACAATAACGCGGCATGCACATTATCCATGAGAAGGTTATGGGCATGATAATAAAACTTCCGGTCTTCGCGATCCTCCCCGTTATACCGCATAAGCTTCAGCTTGCGCGCGATTTCCGGATCGTCCGTGATTGCCATTCCATTGTTTCCCCATCCTCCGAACACCTTTGCCCAGTATAAACTGAAACATCCAACCAGACCGAAAGATCCCGCTCTTTTCACGGTTCCGTCCGCCATGCGCAGGGTCGCCCCGAGCGCTTGGGCGGCGTCTTCAATCACAATCAATCCTTTGCGCTTGGCGACATCCATAATCACTTCCATGTCGCACAAACGGCCGTTCAAATGCACGGGCTCAATCGCTTTGGTTTTTGGAGTCAGGGCTTGTTCAATGAGCTTCACATCCATGTTAAAATCAGGGCCCGCGTCAATAAGCACGGGCTTTGCTCCCGCGAGCGCAATACAGGATATGCTCGCGATGAACGTATGCGCCACCGTAATCACCTCGTCTCCCGCTCCAATTCCCGCGGCCTGAAACGCAACATCAAGCGCCGACGTGCCCGAGTTCACGCCAACTGCGTATTTCACGCCAACGAATTTGGCAAAATCCTCCTCAAATTTCCAGAGTTCTTCTCTATTGACAATCGCACCTCGCGACAAGGTATTATCAAACGCTTTGATAAATTCTTCTCTATGGTCTGCGTACTGCTTCTGCGGATTCGCGAATCTAATTTTATACTCCATGTTGTTATAACGTACAAAAATTATGAACGAAAATTGCTTGCCCACGCTTTGAGCCGCGCAAACCCTTCTTTGATTTCTTCGGGCGAACAGGCGAATGAAAACCTGATATGCCCTTCTCCCGCCGGGCCAAACGCCCCTCCGGGAATGGTGATCACATGCGCTGATTTCAGGA
>CAYYFJ010000002.1:35175-53265 GCA_964471385.1 uncultured Candidatus Saccharibacteria bacterium | reverse complement strand
AGATTCTCCGATCGCTCATGATGGGCACGGACGTGATTGTGCTGGATCCCGAAAACGAGTACAAAACCCTGTCTGAAGCTGTTGGCGGAAGCTTTTTTGACATCTCTTTGAGCTCTGAAAACCACATCAACCCGTTTGATTTGCCACAGCCCAGAGAAGACGAAAAACCGGAAGACATTCTGCGTTCCAACATCATCAACTTTGTGGGGCTTATGCGCATTATGCTGGGCGGGTTGACGAGCGAAGAAGACTCCGTTATGGACAGGGCGCTTGCTGAAACATACGCGGCAAAAGACATCACTCCGGAATCCGACCCCGCGACGTGGAACAAAAACATTCCGCTGATTGAAGACTTGCAGTCTGTTCTTGAAACCATGGAAGGAGCGGAATCTTTGGTGCGCCGCATGAAAAAATTTACGCAGGGGACCTACGCGAATTTTTTCAACAAACCCACCAATGTTTCTTTCCAAAACAAATTTACGGTGTTTGGCATACGCGACATGGAAGAAACCCTGCGCCCCATGGCAATGTACATTATCATGCGATACATTTGGAATCAGGTGCGCTCGGAGCTTAAAAAACGCATATTCGTCATTGACGAGGCGTGGTGGATGATGCAGTCGGAAGACGGAGCGTCGTTTTTATACGGCATTGTCAAGCGCGCAAGAAAATATTTCCTTGGCGTTACCACCATCACGCAGGACGTTGGAGATTTTATGAAATCGGAGTACGGAAAGCCCATTGTCAACAACTCTTCTATTCAACTGCTTATGAAGCAATCCCCTTCCGCCATTGAAGTGGTGCAAAAAACATTCAACCTTACAAGCGAAGAAAAAAATCTTCTGCTGGAAACGGAAGTGGGGGAGGGAATTTTTCTTGCCGGGCAAAAACGCGTGGCGATAAAAGTTGTCGCTTCCCCGACGGAGCATGAAATTGTTACAACCGCGCCGGAAGAAATTATCCAGAGAAAATCGCTTGAGGAGCAAAAACAATCTTTGGACAATGCAAATGAATCGTAATACAAACAAAATTATATTCAGTGTTGCGCTTGCCTTTTTTGTCTTTTTTCCCCTCTTCGCTTCAGCTGCAAATCCCGCGGCAGTCAGGCCATACGACAATCTCAAACTGAATCTGGAGTATCCGTCATTCGGAGGATTCAGGCTTGACCAGCAGACCAACGGATTGTCCCAGATAATAGGATGGCTGTATTATGCTCTCGTGGGGCTGTCGGGAGCCGCGGCGTTCGCAATGTTCGTGGTTGGGGGAGTGCGGTGGCTTTCTTCATCTGGCAATCCTTCGCTGATTGGAGACGCAAGAGACCAAATGCAGAACGCGCTTCTTGGACTGCTCCTTGTGCTCTCTTCCGTGCTGATTATTCGCATTATCAATCCCGAGCTGACCATACTGAAAGAACCAACGCTAGAGAAGCTGGTTGGAATGGAGTTAAGCAATCCTTTGCCGGTAAACATGGCACAAATTGGTTCCGGATGCATTGTGAGCAATCCGCAGAATTATCATATTACGGCCGGGTTCCACAGCGCGCTGTATGCGCTTGAGTATCCCAAGCTTGCTCCCCATCAGGGCGTTGACATTAATACGAGCGCGGGAACTCCGATTCTTGCTCTCGCAAGCGGCGTTCGTATGTCTGAAGGGGAAATAAAAGATGTGGTTGATGAGAATCCGACTTTGGGATGCGGAAATTATCTGTATATCAAGCATGACGGAAATGTGGTGACAAAGTACTGCCATCTTCAGTCTTCCGAGCAAAAAGAAAACTACGGCGCGGGAGAGGTGGTGGGATACAGCGGAGCTTCCGGAGAAACCTCGGGGGGCCATTTGCATTTTCAGGTTTGGAAAAACGGAAAATGGGTTGATCCGAGAGAAGTGATTTCCTGCCTTAAGGCGATGCCCTGCGAAGAAGATAAAAACCGGGGAAGCTGGTGCAGAATACAAAGTATATTTTAGACATTCATGAAGCGAACGCGCATTTTTCTCGTCCTGTTTCTCTTTTGCCTTCCCCTTCTCGCCTCGGCTTATGAATTAAAGCTGAATCTGGAGTATCCGTCATTCGGAGGATTCAGGCTTGACCAGCAGACCAACGGATTGTCCCAGATAATAGGATGGCTGTATTATGCTCTCGTGGGGCTGTCGGGAGCCGCGGCGTTCGCAATGTTCGTGGTTGGGGGAGTGCGGTGGCTTTCTTCATCTGGCAATCCTTCGCTGATTGGAGACGCAAGAGACCAAATGCAGAACGCGCTTCTTGGACTGCTCCTTGTGCTCTCTTCCGTGCTGATTATTCGCATTATCAATCCCGAGCTGACCATACTGAAAGAACCGACGCTAGAGAAGCTGGTTGGAATGGAGTTAAGCAATCCTTTGCCCGACCGTCCGGAATACCGTTCCATTTTTGAAGGAGCCGGGGGGTCTGCCGCATTAGGAGGGGGAACATGTCAATATGGAGCAGGAATATGTTCCGCCGAGAACCTTTTGAAATATTTTCCCGATCCGATTGTTGCCGCTCAAGCGTCAAAGGTGTGCCAGGCGGAAAGCGCGGAAACAATCACGGCGCAAAATTTGGGCTGTCTGACTGTAAAAGGAGACTCTCAGGAAGCGCGGGAACACGGAAGCAGGGATTACAGCATAGGGCTTTTCCAGATCAACCTGCTCGCGCACTGCACAGATGAAAACGGCAACACGCCGTTTATTGACACCAGCGGAGATTTCTTTTTCCAGGGAAACTGCGCGATAGCGCCCGGAAAAGAAAAGGTGGTGAAGGCATGCGAACAAAGATTTAAAATCGCAGAAGAGAACATCACATTTGCAAAACAGCTGTTCGAAAATAACGGCTCAAAATGGAAGTCCGCATGGGGAGCCGCCATACGGTGCGATATTCCATAATAACAATGTATATGCAAAAAGATTATCGCCTTTTCCTATTATTCGCGCTTGTGCTTGTTGTCGGCATTCTTGCGCTTACACTCCCAGACGCACTTGTGCGGAGAAAAACGGAACAGGCAAAACAACACATTATTGACAATAGTAATGTGCGGTACGAACGGGGAGACTCGGTCGTGGTTGACAAGGACGCGGAAGAATATCAGCTTGTAAAGACAAGCGGGTATTCCATTGTGTACCAGAAAAAATTTGATCTTTTTATCATCTCAATCACCGGAACTCCTTTTGCGCAGATAAAAGAACAGGCAGAACAAGATTTTCTCGCGCTGACCGAATCCTCTCCGCAAACCGCGTGCCGGCTTAAAGTAAAGATAAGCACGCCGTTGTACGCAAATCCGGAATTTGCCGGAAAAAATTTCCCGTTGAGTTTTTGCGGGAAATAGGATACACTAAAATCAGTTTCACACATATGAGGAGGTGCGAGAATGGCAAAGTGCCAGAGGCATCACCACGTTTCCCTCCGTTGGAAATGGAAGGGCTGGTGGCGCCCGTACCTGGCAAGATCGCATCCTTAATTGAAAGGTAATAAAACAAAGCGGCCGTCCCAATGGGACTGGCCGCTTTTCTGTATTCCTGGGAATACCGCTAAAGTATTTTTTTAACGCGGATCACAACTCTCCGATCCTCTCCTTCTCCAACGCTCGCAGATTCCACATCCTCCCTCTGGGAAATCGCCATGTGCACGATTCTCCTGTCGGCCGGAGACATGACGGGAAGTTCTTTTTCTCTTTTGTGCAGAGAAACTTCGTTTGCCGCGGAATTCGCAAGGTCCCGCAGATAGCTTTCTCTGCTCTCTTTGTATTCATTGATGTCCAGCGAAACTTCCACGGGTTCGGCGAACTTTTTTTTCAGCATGCGCTTGAGAATGTGCTGGATTTCAAACAGCGTCTGCCCTCGTTCCCCAATAAGCATTTGCGGGTCTGCCATGGTCACATCAACATCAACTCCGTCGTCTGACGCGCTTGTCTTAATGGTCCCCCCGTATTCAAGTTTCTCAAATAAAGTTTTTGCTTCTTGTTCAATGATGGAAATTGTTTCTTTATCAATCATATCAATAATAATCAAGCCATTTTGACGATTACATATTTGGCGATTGGGTGTTGTCCCTTACCTGCGCCCGGGATGGCGAGCGGAGCTGAACCATTTGGTTATTGTATCTTGCCTGCCCGCCCAAGCCCCGAGCTCTGGCGAGGGAGCGCAGGAGAGGTCATTTGCTTTGTGATGTGCCACTGCTGCCAAATGGAAAATATGCTTGTCGCAATCCAGTACAGCCCCACGGCTGAGGGCGCCTTTGCCACTATGGACACGGTAAGAATGGGGAACAGATAAAGCATTTGCTTTTGCATCATGGAAGAAAAATCTGGTTTGTCTTTCTGCGGTCCCTTCAACTCGCTCCGCTCGCTCAGGGCAAGGTCTGCGGGTTTTTTCTGCGCGTTCATGGTTTGCTTTGTCTGAACAAACTGGAACAGCCCCGCCAAAACCGCAATGCTATATGATTGCCCCTTCAAATCAAGAATTCCAAAAAATGAGGTATTGATCACATCGGGGACGTTCACAAACGAATACAGCAGTCCCTTCAGCTGATCGGGGGCGACTCCATTCCAGAAAAGGCGGTACAAAGCAATAAGCACGGGAATCTGAATCAATAAGGGAAGGATTCCGGCAAAAGGGTTTACGCGCTCTTTTTGATACAGTTCGTACAACGCCCTTCCCTGCTCGTCTTTTCTGCCCTTGAAACGTTCCTGAATCTCTTTCACCTTGGGCTGGAGCCGGGCCATTTTTTGCTGCATTCTGGTTGCCTGCGCGCTCAAAGGATACAGAGCCAAACGCAATAACACCGTAAGCGCAATGATCGCCGTCCCAAAATCATGCCCGGGCAGATATTGGTACAACAGCACAAGGGCGTTGAGCAGGGGCTGATACAAAAATGTTGTGAATAAGGAACTCATGAATGGGTCACGCGGCCTTCAAAAGCGATGAGCGCTGAAGTAATTTTTTAATAACAGGCAGGGCGTCTTTCAGCTCTGTTAATTCAATGCCCGGCAGAACCAAAAACACAAGGTCCCATCCTTCCTGAACGCGCGGAAGGTATTGGCGTATCGCTTCTCTTAAAAGCCGGCGCATTCTGTTTCGTTTTGTTGCAAGCTTCTCCACCTTCTTGCTGATGACAATTCCGGCTCTCACGCCTTTCCCTTCCCGTTTCTTTGTTTTCAGCGCTATCTTTCCCTCCTGAAATCCCGTCCTTGAACGAATGGCCGCTGAAAACTCTTTGTTTTTCGCAATTCTCTGCTGTTTGGGAAACATGGATGAAGCTTTAGACGGCAAGCTGTTTTCTCCCCTTTCTTCTGCGGCGCTGTATGGTTCTTTTCCCGACTGCCGATTTCATTCTGACCAGAAACCCGTGCGTCCGTTTTCTTTTCTTCTTTTTTGGCTGATATGTTGTGCTCATGATGGAAAGTATATCCCGAATTGTCCAAATAATCAATGGCGAAAAAGGGGGGAAATAAAACCGCCCATCGTTCTGATGGGGGTTCTCGGGCGCCGCGCCCTTGGAATCTTACGATCCCTTCGCTTTGGACATTTTGCCCAAAGCATTTCCTTTCTGCAAATGGCGGCCTTTTGTCCGTAAACTCCGGTCGCCCAGCTCCCTTTCAGAAGCCTTTTGTATCGCAGTAGGGTAGGTTTGCAGAATTATTCTGCAGACCCGATTTTTTTTAGGATCCTAGTCGGGCTCCGATCCCCCCTCCGCCCAATGCGGACAGGGGACCCGACTAGGAAGTGTGGGGGATGCGGCGCTTAGTGGCCGCCCTGTGCCGCCGGTGCTTTGGCGCCGACTGCAGAAACTGTCGCGACCGGAACCGCCGCGGCCGCGCGCCGGGCGCGATGAGCCCTCCACCACCGGCGGATGCCGCGGATGCCAATGATGGCAAAACCGCCGAGCAGGCCGCTGATCAGGACACCCCACGTCCAGCGAAGCTGGGCGCGAAGCGCGGCAACCTCGACGGTGTTGCGATCAATGGCATCATTCAACTGCTGTTGAGTGATGCCAGCCGGCGCCGCCGGCCTGTTCTCCAGTGTCTGGAGACGATTCTCCAGCTTCTGGAAACTCTCCGCGTTTTCTTTATTTGCTTGGCCGATCGCATCTGCGATCTTATCCAAGCGCGCGAGGATCTCCGGTGCCACGACGGCGGGTACCGGCGTCACCGCGGCCGTCGGAGTCGGTACTGCCACGGCGGCGGGTACCGGAGTCGCCGTTGTAGCTACCTGCCGTGTAGCTACCGCGGACGTGGCCGCAGGCGCGGATGCGGTGGGCACCACCGCAACCGTTTTTGCGCGGGCATCCTCCGCGGCTTTTAAAGCCGCGTCGGAGGCCGCTTTTTTCTCGGCAAGGTTCTTCTTATCCTCGCCAAGACTTCCCTCGGCCTCAGCCAACTGTTTCTTCAAAGAGGCAATCCTTTCCTCTTTTTCAGAAACATCTTTCTGCGCGCTTTCAAAATTCACGCGCAAAGTGGTGGCCGTGTAAAAGAGCTCTGCCACGGTGGCAGGCTCTTCTACAAGGCCGGCCGCGGGCAGAGCGAGTTCCTGCCCGACCCGAATCACATTCGGGTCGGCAAGGGCATTCCTCGCCGCCGCCCAGTCCACGCATTTCTGCGCGTTCCAGACGGCCTCGGAAAACCGGTTCCGGTCGGCGCAGAGCGCCGACAGAGTCTCCCCGGACCGCACGATCACTCGTGCGTCCGGACTGGCGGCCGCCGCGGTGCCCGCCAGAACGGCGAGCATCAGGACCAGGGCCAGGGACAGGGACAGGGTCCGTACCAGCTTTTGCATGCTGGTTTCCTCCTTCTACCTTACTTTCCGGTCAGGAAAGAAATTTCTTTTCTCACCTGCCGAATCATAGGTTGGCCGTATTATACTTATTATCATATAAATGTCAATACTTCCGTATAGACTTGGGTTCGCATTCTTGTCCCCCCTTTATCCACATGTTATACACAATACATAAGTGCTTGAGTGTATTTTGAGACTTTCCTTCCCTGCTATATAATAGGAAAGGAAGAAATGCGATGATTTTAACAGGTATGACGAAAGAAGAACTCTGGCAAGCGGCTCTTGCGCAAATTCAATTTCACGTGTCTCCGGCAAATTTTGCCACATGGCTCAAGAATACCTATATTCTGTCTTGGAAAGACGGCCAGCTTATTGTTTCCGTCCCAAATAATTTTTCCAAAGAGTGGCTTGAAAATAAATACAATAAAGTGCTTTTCAAGACTCTGTATGATCTTGCGGGGGGCATTAAAGAAGTGAAGTATATTGTAGGGCACGCGCCTCTCAAGCAGGACGCTGAAAGCCGCAGACTGCAAGTTGTCGCGACTGATAGCCGAAAACTGTCGGCTGAATCTGGCGGCAAGCTGGCTGATTCCCAGCTTGAGTTTCAGGAATTCAAAGTTGATAAAAACACAAACCTTAATCCAAAGTACACATTTGAAAACTTTATCGTCGGACCTTTTAATGAACTGGCGCACGCCGCGTCCCACGCGGTGGTGAAAAATCCCGGGCTTGTGTACAATCCGTTTTTTGTGTACGGGGGCACTGGGCTTGGCAAAACCCACCTTTTGCAGGCGGTCGGAAATCACATCTCAAAAGATTTTCCGTCAAAGCGGATCAGATACCTTTCTTCAGAGCGTTTCACATCCAATGTGGTGACGGCTATACGAAACCACACTATGGACGCCTTGCGCCTGCAATACCGCGACATTGACGTGCTGATTATAGACGATGTGCAGTTTTTAGCGGGCAAAGATAAAACGCAAGAGGAGCTCTTTCACACCTTTAACGCGCTGTACGAGCGGGGAAAGCAGATTATTTTCTCCTCGGACCGCCCTCCAAAAGCAATCTCGGCCCTTGAAGAACGTCTGCGCTCCCGTTTTGAAGGAGGAATGGTGGCCGATATTTCGGCTCCCGATTTTGAGACGCGCATGGCAATATTAAAAACAAAGGCGCAGGAAAAAAACATGCGCCTTGAACAAGAGATATGCGAGTATATTGCGAGCCATATCCAGCGCAATATACGGGAGCTGGAAGGAGCTTTAAACCGTATCGCCGCCTCTGAAAAATTCCGCGAACAGTCTCCCACCCTGCAGGAGGCAAAAGCAACGCTTAAAAGCGTCATACAGAATCCGAGCAGAACGGCAAATCCGAAAAAAATCATTTTGGCGGTCGCTGAATTTTACGACCTAAGGGAAAAAGATATTGTCGCGATTTCAAGAAAAAAAGAGGTGGTAAAACCGCGACAAATCGCAATGTATCTGTTGCGGGAGGAATTAAAAAGTTCGTATCCTTTCATCGGGAAAAAATTCGGAGGGAAAGACCACACCACTGCGATTTACGCGTGCGGAAAAGTTGCAAAAGAACTGCAGGAATCCGAGATTTTGTTTGATGAAATCAACTTAATAAAACAGCGCATATACAGCGAATAAGTTGTGGAAAAACATCACTCCGGTTCTGAAAAGATTTTTTCACCTTTTTCCCCCGCGTCACATTCACAAGAAGTTGCACGCACATATCCTTCATAAAATAAAGTTGTTCAGACACATAAGTATAATAAATTTAAAAGATAAATAATAAGATATAAGGAGATTGTAAAAAATGAAATCCACTGTTTTAAAAAATAATCTTAAAGAAGCGCTTGGGTTTGTTGAGAGGATCGCGGCAAAATCTCCAACCCTGCCCATATTGAGCAATATTTTTATTTCAGCCGAGAAGAATTTTCTTGAACTAACTTCCACAGACCTTGAAATTGGCATACGCTATTATGTGCTTTCAAAAAATGAAAAGCCTGGAAAAACGGTGGTGCCGGCAAAATTTCTTTCCCAATTCATCTCCTTACTGCCAGAAGAGCAAATCACTCTAGACCTGCAAGACAATGGACTCCACATCCAATCAAAAGGATATACCACACTTGTGAAAACACTTAATCCTGACGACTTTCCTATTATCCCTTCCTTAAAAGGCAACGAGGAATCAGTTGAAATTGAAACAGACGCTTTATGCAGGGGACTCAACCAGGTTGTCGGCATGACCGGCCAGACGCAGGTGAGGCCCGAAATTTCAGGAGTGCTGTTTTTGTTTGAAAAAGAGATACTGAAACTCGCGGCCACGGACAGCTTTAGGCTGGCTGAAAAAACTCTCGCGCTAAAAAAAGGACAATCCCGCGAAGGATCGTTTATTGTTCCCCAAAAAACCGTGCGCGAACTTATCGCTATTCTCGGAGAGCGCGCGGGGAAAACAATTATTCACATCAGTCCTTCACAGGTTGTGTTTGAATATGCGGCAGAGGACGATCCTTCCCAAACCCACATCGTCCTTGTGAGCCGCCTTATTGAGGGAGAATATCCAAAATATCAGGATGTAATTCCATCCTCTTTTGCCGCGAGGGCAATGGTGTCTAAAAACGAGTTTCTCAACCACCTAAAGGCCGCGAGTATTTTTGCGGGCAAAACAAACGACGTTCGCGTGAAAACAGACACAGAGCGCGAAGGATTGGAACTTTCCGCAAGAAATGCCGACATCGGGGAAAATGTTTCATTTGTGAAAGCAAGCGTCAAAGGAGAAAATAACGAGGCAGCGTTTAATTGGAGGTTTTTGGCGGAAGGAATCGCGCAAATAAAAAGCGAAAATGTGGAGCTTGCCATGAATGGAGACGAAGGTCCCACGCTTGTGAGGCCAACCAAAGAAGAAGGATATCTCTATGTGGTGATGCCCATCAAAGCCTAGGTATTAATAACCAAGAAACAATCACCAATAACCAAACAAATCCGCCTCTGGCGGAAAATACCAAATGACCGAACACCCAAACTGTTTACCGTGGGCTTATCGGCATTGGTTATTCATTATTGTTCGCGAGATAGTTTAGCGCATTCTGCATAAACTGATGCCAAATGGGGCCTGCCAACACAACGCCCGGCTCCTTTTCCATTAATGTTCCGTCGTTGTTTCCAACCCATACGCCAGCCGCAATATCGCTTGTGTACCCTATAATCCATCCGTCTTTAAAATCCTGCGTGGTTCCGGTTTTTACCGACACGGTTTCGTTGGGGAAATACAGCAGAGAACGAGACCCGAAAATCGGCGAACGCGCTTCGTTGTCCGACAAAATATTTGAGACTAATTCCGCGCTGTGAGCAGAGAGCACCTGCATGGGTGTTCTTTTGTTTTCTTCTATGATGGCTCCGTCGCTGTTCTGGATTTTCAAAATAGAAAGCGCGGGAGCGCGCTTGCCTTCCGCGGCAAACACTCCGTATGCCGACACCATATCAAGCAGGCGCGCCTCCCCGCCCCCAAGCACCAGTGAGGGGCCGTACATGGACGGATCGTCTGACAGGGTGGAAATGCCCATGCGCTTTGCGGTTTGTATGCTTTCTTGTATGCCCGCAAATTCAAGCAGAACCTTAATAGAGGGAATGTTCAAGGACTGGGCAAGCGCCTGTCGCAAGGCGACAGGCCCCCGGAATTTTCCGTCATAATTTTGCGGAATATATTCTTTGTCTCCCCATACGCCGAAATTTGTTTCTTCATCAACGACAATAGTGGTGTCGTCGTATCCTTTTTCAAACGCGGTCGCGTACACAAAGGGTTTAAACGCAGATCCCGGCTGGCGTCCAGGCAAAGCGGTTGCAACGTTGAATTTTGGGTCAAACCGGCAGTTGCGGCCAGGCATGCATCCTTTGGGCTCTGGTTCCCCGTACCAGTTTTTTGATCCCACCTGCGCGAGAATCTGTCCCGTGGAGGGGTCAAGGGCGGCAAGCGCCGCGTTGTAGGAGTTCAGGCTTTCGTTCCGTTTCGCATGTTCGCTGATACCTTCCTCGGCGAATTGTTGAAGATTCCAATCCAGCGAGGTATAGACCTTCAATCCGTTTTCCTGCAAAAACCGTTCCCCGTACCTGTCGTACAGATATTCCATAACATCAAGCGTAAAATGGGGAGCTTTCATTTTTTGGCCGGATTCCTGAAACGCAAGCTGTTGTTTTTTTGCCGCCTCCGCTTCTTCTTTGCTGATGTATAATTCTTTTACCATGCGTTCCAGCACGTAGTTTTTTCTTTCCATGAGTTTATCTTGATGATTGCCGAAAGGAGAATAATAGCTTGGGGCCTTGATCATTGCGGTGAGCGCGGCAGATTCGGCAACAGTCAGCTCGCTTGGCTTTTTCGCAAAATATTCCCTTGATGCCGCGGCAACTCCATAGATATTGGGCCCGAACGCAATTTGGTTAAGGTACCATTCAAGAATCTGGTCTTTTGAATATCTGCGTTCAAGCTCCAAAGTAAGAATAACCTCCTGAACTTTTCGTTCTATGGTTTTTTTCCTTGTGAGAAACGAATTGCGCACAAGCTGTTGGGAAATAGTGGAACCTCCCTGCGCCGTTCTCATCAGCTTCAAGTTGGCAAGCACTGCCCGCGCGATGCCTCGCCAGTCCAGTCCGAAATGGCGATAAAAATTCGCATCCTCAGTCGCGATGACCGCAACCTTCATAACATCTGACACTTCGGAAAGAGGAATAACTTCTCTGCGCTGGTCCCCGTAAATTTCATACAGCAGCACGGTTCCCGTCCTGTCGTAGATGCGGGTCGGCTGTATAATGGTCAGCTCGGTGAATTTTTCAGGCCGCGGGAGGTCCTTTGCGTAGTACAAAAACAGCAGACCGCTTCCGAATGCAAGCGCCAATCCCGCAACTCCGAACTTTTTCAGCAGCCCTGTGGTTTTTTGACTTTTCATACGAATTTCTTTGCAATTATATCGCAGATGTCAAAAAAAATCCAAAATCCAAACGTCAAATTACAAATGAAATCCAAAGTTCAAATGTCAAATGGGCTATTTAGACTTTGAGCTTTGACATTTGACATTATGCGGCAGGACATTTTTATTTTATGGCAATATGGTACAATAGCGCCATGAAAAAGCAAAAACCGGCTATTGAAGAAGTGCTGACAAGACAAGTTGCCGAGGTGCTTCCAACGAAAGAAGGGCTTGCAAGCCTTATGCAAAAACGCACAATACGGCTGTATCTTGGCGTTGATCCCACATCTTCCCATCTGCATTTGGGCCATGCGGTTCTTCTCCGCAAACTTCGCCAATTTCAAGAACTTGGACATGAAGTTATTCTGCTGTTTGGCACGTTCACCGCGCAAATTGGCGACCCTTCGGGGCGGGACAAAACGAGAGAACCGCTTTCGTTGGCCCAGATCAAAAACAACATGGCAACGTATGTCAAACAGGCGGCTCTTGTGCTTGACGAGCGAAAAATAAAAATCAAACACAACGGAGACTGGCTTTCCAAAATGAAATTCAAAGATGTGCTGGAACTTGCCTCGCGCATGACTGTCTCGCGCCTTCTTGAGCGGGATATGTTTAAAGAGCGCATCAAGAAGCAAGAGGAGGTGTGGGCGCACGAATTGCTGTATCCTTTAATGCAGGGTTACGATTCCGTGGCAATGGATATAGACTTGGAAATCGGCGGAACCGACCAAACATTCAACATGCTTGTCGGCAGAAAACTGCAGGAGGATTACCGGCATAAAGAAAAGTTTGTGCTGACTGTCCCTTTACTGCTTGGAACTGACGGCAGGAAAATGAGCAAATCATTTGGAAATGCGATTAATATTCTTGACACTCCAAACGATATGTACGGCAAAATCATGGCTTTGCGAGACGAGCTGATACCACACTACTTTGAATTGTGCGCCGACGCGTCCGCGAGCGAATTGCAGAGTATAAAAGCGTTTCTTGCATACAAAGCCAACAATCCTATGGAACTAAAGGTCCGTCTCGCAAAAGAGATTGTCGCGCTCTATCACGGGGAAAAGAAAGCCGTCGCCGCGGAGAAAGAATTTGAAAAGATATTCAAAGAAAAACAATTTCCTTCCGACATGCCAAAAGCGAAGCTTGGCAGTGAAGGCCCTTTTCAGCTCGCAGAACTTCTTGTTATGGTAAATCTTGCGTCTTCAAAGTCAGAGGCGCGGCGGTTAACTGAACAAGGAGGAGTAAAAATCAACGGAATTGTTGAAAAAGACAGCGCGAAGCAAATTGCGGCGTCCAAAGGAACAATTGTTCAGGTGGGTCCGCGCAGGTTTTTGGAGATTATATAAATATTTCTATTAACGAATTAACGGATTAACGAATTAAAAACGGAGGTTAGGCCTCCGTTTTTCATGTGCGTCCTATGTTCCATACGTGCCGCGCATTGCAAGCGAGCATGTGATGGCAAGGCATAAGGCGTCCGCGGCGTCGTCGGGCTTTGGAAGTTTTTCCAGGTGCAGATTCATCTGGGCCATTTTTTGCATTTGCTTTTTATCCGCCCTGCCGTATCCCGTGAGCGCCATTTTCACCTGCAGGGGGGTGAATTCAAACAAGCGGAATTTCAGCGATGCCAGCGTGAATAAAATGACGCCCCTTGCTTCTGAAACCGGCATCACGGTTTTGAGGTTCTTAAAAAAATACAGGCGTTCCACCGCAACCGCGTCCGGCCCGTATTTTTTCAATAAAGCCGCGAGACTTTTTTGCAGCAAAACAAGGCGGTCTGATTGCGCCTTGTCTTTTGAAGTTTCAATTGTTCCGTATGCGACAAGCTCAAACACGTTTTTTTTCGGCACGCGAATCACGCCATATCCTGTTGTCGCGGTGCCGGGATCCAAACCAAGGATAACCATAGAAGAAATGTCAAATTCCAAAGTCCAAATATCAAATGACAAACGAGTTATTTAGGCTTTGAGTTTTGACATTCATTTGACATTTGAATTTTGACATTTGAAATTTTTATTATGACTTCAAGTTAGAGTATATTTCCTGCACGTCGCCGTGGTCGTCTAACGCTTCAAACAGCTTTTCTGCGGATTCTTTTTCTTTCCCCCCGATTTCAACGGATTCTTTCGCCATAAGTTCAAGTCCGGAAGAAGAGACAGCAATGTTTTTCTGTTCAAGCCAGGTTTTCACCCGGTCAAGCTCCGTCGGGCTGGTGTACACCGTAAGAATGTTGCCGTCCTGCCACGCAATATCCTGCGCGCCAGCTTCAATGGCGGCAAGCTCAAGCCCGTCTTTTTCCTTGAGCGCGGTTTGTTTTTGAAGCTCAAGCTCAATCACTCCTTTTTGTTCAAACATCCAGCGCACCGCCCCTCCTTCCACAAATTTTCCTCCGTGCTGGTTCACGATATTTCGCACCTCCCCTATTGTACGGGTGTGTTTGTCTGTGATGCAGTGCACGACAATCGCAATACCCCCGGGCCCGTACGCCTCAAGAAAAAGCTCCTGCATGGTGTCAGCCTCCCCTCCTCCCGCCCCTCTTCTTATCGCGCGTTCAATGTTGTCAGCCGGCATATTCATTGCCTTTGCCTTGTCAATGACCGTGCGGAGCTTTGCGTTAAAAGAAGGGTCTCCTCCCCCTTCTTTTGCCGCCAGTGTGATTTCCTGCGCGAACTTTGAAAACACCTTGCTGCGCTTGGCATCGGCTAATCCCTTTTTGTGTTTGATTCCCGACCAGTGGCTATGTCCGGACATAAAAGTCAAAAGTTAAAATTCAAAAGTCAAAAGTATATAATAAAAGGCAAGGTTCAAAAGTAATGTACCCACTCTAAAACTAAAAGATTTTCTTTGGTTTTTCAATAGGGCTATAAAAGTTTGGAATCATGACGCTGAAGGCTGAGGTGGCTGTGCGCGGATTTGGTTGCCATGCGTCCCCGCGGGGTTCGCTCCAGAAACCCAAGCTGAAGAAGGTAGGGCTCATACATATCCAGTATGGTGTCTTCCTCTTCCTGGGTGGCGGCGGCGAGCGTTTGTATGCCAACCGGCCCTCCGTTGAATTTACTGATGAGCGTTTCCAAAATGCGCCGGTCTCCCGGCTCAAGCCCAAGGCTGTCAATACCCAAAGCAGAAAGCGCATGTTCGGCAATTTCCTTGGTTACAGCCGTGTTTTGAATGCTGGCAAAATCTCGCGCGCGTTTGAGCAGGCGGTTTGCAACTCTCGGGGTAAAACGGGAACGGGAAGCAACGACAGACAAGGCCTCGGGGAGAATGTCCACCTGCAATAAAGAGGCAGACCGAGCCAGAATGCGCTCTATGTCTTCTTGCGCGTAAAAATCAAATTGAAACACCGCGCCGAATCTGTTGCGCAAGGGAGAAGGAAGGGAAGCAGGCCGCGTTGTCGCTCCGATAAGCGAGAATTTGGGAAGGTCAATGTCCATGGTGCGCGCCATGGGGCCCTTGCCGACAATAAGGTGAAGACGAAAATCCTCCATTGCCGAGTACAGCATTTCCATAATAGGGGCATGCAGGCGGTGGCATTCGTCAAGAAAGAGCACGTCTCCTTCCTCAAGGTTTGTCAGAATGGAAGCCAGGTCTCCCGCCCGTTCCACCGAGGGAGCGGAGCACACGTGAATGCGGGACCCAAGCTCATTTGAGACCACGTGCGCCAGCGTTGTTTTGCCAAGCCCGGAATTTCCGTAAAAAAGAAGATGCTCAATAGGCTCTTTTCTCTTTTTCGCGGCCTCTATGATGATTTTGAGGTTGTCTGTGATGTGGCGCTGGCCAATATAATCGCTCCAGCCCTTGGGGCGGAGACTTGAATCAAGAACCTCGTCTTCTTCCTGCGCTTGGGGCTGGCTATTGACAAACATTTTAGAATATTATATAATGCACGCGTAAAGCAGAACAAAACATTCTCTGCTTTTTTTGCGAACCAGCTCGAAAGTTGGGGACGTTGGGGATTTTCTTTAGTTTCGGATGGTTCGGGCATTGCCTGAACCTCTCCTCGGGAAAATCCTAAACTTTATGTTCCAAGCACTAGAGTTTCGTCCCCAGCTTTCGGGCTGGTTTTGTTTTTCCTCCAACAATGAGAGGGAAAACACTCCAAGCCTTGTTGAAAGGAACTTTATGGAATGGGTCTCCCTTATTCTTCCGTCACTCTTTCCACTTCTTCCAATGTGGTCACGCCTTCCAAAACTTTCAGTATGCCGTCTTGAAGCATAGTTATCATGCCGTGCTGTATTGCAAATTCTTTCAGCGACGACGTGGAAGGGCTTGTCAGTATGAATTTCTCGGTTTCCTCCGCAATTTCCATTGCCTCAAAAATTCCCATTCTTCCTTTGTATCCCGTGCCGTTGCACGCTTTGCATCCCTTTGCTTTTTTCAACTGCGCGGTTTTTGAGAAAGACGGTTTCATCGCTTTTGGAAGAGATGAAATCGCGCGCTGAATTTTTTCTGCTTCTTTCGGGGTTGCTTCTGAACTTGCTCCGCATGTTTTGCATATCTTGCGCACAAGGCGCTGGGCAATGATGATGTTCAGGGCAGAGGAAATGTTGTTTGGTTCGGCTCCCAAACTTTCCAAACGCGCCACTGTGCCTGCCGCGTCATTTGTGTGCAGGGTGGAGAATACGAGATGGCCCGTAAGCGCCGACTGCAAAGCGATCTGCGCCGTTTCCCCGTCTCTGATTTCTCCCACCAGAATGACGTCGGGGTCCTGTCTGACAATGGCGCGGAGTCCGGAGGCAAAATCATACCCTTTTTCAGGATGCGCCTGTGTCTGGGAAATTCCTTCCAAGTGGTATTCAATGGGGTCTTCAATGGTAACAATTTTAATCTCGGGTTTTTGCACTTCTTTCAAAAATGCGTAGAGAGTTGTTGTTTTTCCCGATCCCGTTGGTCCGGTTACCGCAACCATGCCGTTTGGCTTTTTTAGTTCTTTGATAAAAAGCGTTACAAGGTCTTTGCGCAATCCAAGATCCTGCAAAGCAATCAGCCGTTTAGGGTTGAGCACCCTCATCACTATGGTTTCTCCATATTCTGAAGGAAGGGTGGATGTCCTGATTTCAATGGGAGATCCGCCTTCAATGGACAGCGAGAGCCTTCCGTCTTGCGGGCGATCCTCCACATTTAGTTTAAGCCCGGATGCAAGTTTTATGCGCGAAAGCAGGGCGGCATACAGGGGAGCTGGAATGGCGGCGGCGTCCTGCAAAAGGCCGTCAAGGCGAAGCCGCACTTTAGCGTTATGCTCCTGCGGTTCTATATGAACATCTGACGCCTCCAAAATGACGGCGGAGCAAAGCAATTGGCTTGTTGTTTTTGTGATGTCTTGGACATCTTGGTTTTCCAAAAAAGATTTCAAGTCCTGAATGGACGCAATCTGGCGCTTGTATTCTTGAAATGTTTCTTGGGAAACGGCGACCTCCCCTGTTAGTTTTGAGCGATCGTTTAATGGCATGATGTTACGACAAGTCCCGTATTATTTCTTGCCTTGCTTCTTCCAGCGAAGAAAAGCGGGACCGCACAAGCGTCCATGCGCCCTTTGATTCGTTTTGTCCATAGCGCAGAACCGTTTCTTTTACACCAGCTGAATTCGCGCGCAAAAGCACGCGTATTGGATGGTACGCGGACGCTTCCTCAAAAAGAAGCGCGTATGCAAACCTGCCTTCTCCGTATTCTTGAACAAGCCCCGCAAACTTGGAAAGTAGAGATGAACGCGCTCCCACATTTTGAAAATCTTGCCGGGAGAGTTTTAAGATAAGGACATCGCGTCCCGTAAATTCCGCTGAGAGAAAGGCTTTTGCGAGAAGAGATGAAAGCTGGCGGTTTTCCTCTGAAAGAAGCGCGAAAATAAGGTTGTGATGCCCCTGTATGTCTTTGAACGCAACGATTCTTGAAGCGGGTTCCGCGCTATTGTATGAGGCCTCTTTATCGCCTACAATAAAAACGAGATCATGCCTTTGTTCTCCCACTGCGAGCATGTATTCTGAAAGATTTTTGTCCTGGAGAGTAAAGTACAGGCGCAAATCTCTGTCGTCTTTTTCGTAATACACTTTTGAAACCCAGGGAGCTAACCCCTTGGCGGTTACCGCAAATGTTTTTTCCCGTTTATCTGGCGAGGTGCGCGCAAGAAACCGCGAAACGACAGGCATTCCTTCTGTCTCCACGGATTTTCCCAGACGCAAAAGCGAGAACAGCATGCCAAGAGCCGCCTCCTTTTCTTGCAGAGAGCAAAAAGAGGGAATAGTGATAAGAATGCGGTGGGATGTTTGGAGAAGTTCCTGAGGATTCATGGTTCAACTTCGTTCACCACAGGTGGTTCAACTTCGTCCCTTGACCAAGCTCGG
>CAYYFJ010000002.1:22889-35075 GCA_964471385.1 uncultured Candidatus Saccharibacteria bacterium | reverse complement strand
TGGTTCAACTTCGTTCACCACAGGTGGTTCAACTTCGTCCCTTGACCAAGCTCGGGACCTAACGGCGCACCACAAGCGTTTTTAACTCCAACTTTTCTAATCGTTAGCTCACCCTATCGTACAGTTTCAGAAAAGTCAATGAAATCATTCGCATCATTTGAGCTTTCATCTCCCGCCGCAACAAGAAAGGCGGGAGCCCTGCTTGCAAAAAATATTCAGACCGCAGATTCGCGATCTCAAGCCCTTGTAATCGGGCTTGCAGGAGAGCTTGGAAGCGGGAAAACAACATTCGCGCAGGGATTTATCAAAGGGTGCGGCGTGAGAGAGCGCGCGACAAGTCCGACATTCCTCATTTTTAAAAAATTTCAGCTTCCGCAAGCTGTTTCTGCGCCATTTTCTTTTTTATATCATTTTGACTGCTACCGCATTCAACGCTCCCAAGAGCTGGTTTCGCTCGGCTGGAAAGAGATTGTCGCCAATCCCGTCAATATTGTTCTTGTGGAGTGGCCGGAGCGCATCGCTTCTCTTATGCCTTCCTCTGCGCTGAGAGTTTCTTTTGAACATGCGGGGAAAACAATAAGAATGCTTCGCCTATGACAGATCGCCTGTTGCTGATTGACGCCAATTCTCTTATTCATCGCGCGTTTCACGCGCTTCCTTCGCTTACGACGGCAAAGGGAGAACAGACAGGCGCGGTGTACGGATTTGTCTTGGCATTGTTTAAAGCAATCGGCGCGTTTCGTCCTTCTTATATAGCCGCGGCTTTTGATATGGCGGCTCCCACATTGCGCCATCGGGCGTTTAAAGAATACAAAGCGACAAGAATAAAAGCTCCCGAAGAGTTGTATATGCAAATCGCGGCGGTCAAAGAGCTTCTTTCGGCGCTTCACATTCCTGTGCTGGAAAAGGAGGGTTTTGAAGCAGATGACATTATTGGAACTGTTGTTGAAATGGCAAAGCGCGGCACAATGGGCGGCGTTGAAGAAACGATCGTCTTAAGCGGGGACATGGACACGCTTCAACTTGTGGACGAGCGGACCAAAGTCTCCGCGATGAAAAAAGGCATCAAGGATTCTGTGCTGTTTGACCAAGGCGCGGTGCGAGACAAATTCAGCGGCTTGCGCCCGGATCAAATTCCAGACCTGAAGGGGCTTTGCGGAGACGCGTCAGACAATATTCCCGGGGTCAAAGGCATTGGAGAAAAAACCGCGCTGAAGCTTCTTTTGGCGTTTGGCTCTTTGGAAAAAGTTATTCAGGCGGCAGAACGCGGGCAATCAGATTCCTCAATGAGCGCAACGCTTGCCGAGCTTATTGCGCGCCATAAAAAGGAGGCCATTATGAGCAGGGAGCTTGCGGTGATACGCAGGGACGCTCCGGTGTCTTTGGGCGCGAAAGAGGCGAAGTGGCAGGATTTTTTGCAGGAAAACGCCTTGAAACTCTTTCAGCGCTTTGAATTTAGGACGCTTATTCCCAAACTTCAGGAGCTCAAAGAGGGAAACGCGCAAGATTCCGGCTCCAATCAATCCTTATTGCCACATACGCAAAATGAGAGCGAAGACACCATGTCTCGCATTGAAGAATTATACAGCCAGAATGTGTTTTCAAAAGAAATATACGAACTTGAAAAGCGCATATTTCCCGTGGTGCAAGCAATGGAAAAACACGGCATTGGCATTGACAAGCCGTACCTCCAGTCGCTTGCAAAGGAAATTGAAAAGGAAATTTCTTCCCTGGAAAAGATAATTTACAGGGAAGCCGGGACCACATTGAACTTGAATTCGCCAAAACAGCTTTCTCAAGTGTTGTTTGAGAAACTTGAGCTGTCCGCGAAAAAAATAAAAAAGACTCCGGGAGGCGTGCTGTCAACCGCGTCCAGCGAGCTTGAAAAACTCAAAGATCTGCATCCTGTCGTTCCGCGCGTGCTCGCATACAGGGAGCTTTCCAAACTTCAGACAACATATCTTTTACCTTTACCCGAATTGGCTGACGGAAAAAACAGGATTCATTCTCATTTTGACCAGCTGGGAGCCGCAACAGGACGGCTCTCTTCGTCCAAGCCCAACCTTCAGAACATTCCCATGCAGGGAGAGTGGGCAGGAAGAATACGCAAGGGATTTGTGCCAGACAAAGGCTTTTCGTTTCTTGCCTTGGATTATTCCCAAATTGATCTTCGGGTCGCGGCGCACATGGCGGACGTGAAAAAAATGCAGTTGTATTTTCAGGAGGGCAAAGACATCCATCGCATGACAGCTTCCGAAGTGTTCGGTATTCCGGAAAACGAGGTGGCAGATACTATGAGATTCCGCGCGAAGGCCCTGAATTTTGGAGTGTTGTACGGCATGGGAGCTAAAAGTTTCGCTGAAAGCACGGGCATGAATACGCATGAGGCGCAGGATTTTATTGATTTGTATTTTGCGCGTTTTCCAGAAATTGCCCAATACGCCGTCCGCATAAAAGAATTCGCGCGCCTGCATGGATATGTGGAAACCATGTTCGGCAGAAAACGGTTTATTCCGGAGATTAATTCGCATACTCCCATGATCCGCGCGTCAGCCGAACGCATTGCCGTGAATCATCCTATTCAGGGTTCATCGGCTGATATCATTAAAATGGCAATGGTTGAGATACAAGACAAGATTTTGCAAAAAACGCCATCCTGCCGCTTGCTTTTGCAGATTCACGATGAATTGTTGTTTGAGTGCGCGGATGATACAATACAGAGCGTCGCGCCCCGCATTCGCGCACTCATGGAGCACGCGTGCAAGCTTTCGGTTCCTCTGGCAGTCAAAATCAGCGCGGGGAAAAATTGGGGAGAGATGTTTCCTATTCTCAACACATAGCGCGCGAGCATTGTTTTTTATATGCCACCAACATCCATTCCTTCCATGAGCGGTTTTCAGCTGGTTTGGCTGCACTGGAAAGTGCAGGCGCTGGCAAACGTTCTTTTCGGATTTTCCATGGTCGGAGCCCTGCTCCGTTTTCTTGATTTTTCATGGGAAACAATCGCCAGAGTCGGGGCGCTGTACACGGTGGTGTATGTTGCCATTTTTATTCCATTAGTCGGCATATTGCCTCTTTTGTTTTTCCGCAAGGCAATACAAACGTTAGCGAGGCTTGCCAGAAACGAGCGCGTGCAAGAGCGCGAGGGATTGCGCGCCATTGAATCTTTGATCAATTTTCCGGCGACCATTTCTCTCGCAATTTTTTTTCTTGCGCTTTCAGGATTCATGCTTGGCATAGCGATATTGCAGAGAGGCGTGTTTCCCGAAGTTCTGCCCCTGATCCACCTCATCACGTATGCCGGTTTTGCCATCGGATTTGTGGTGAGCGGCGTGCACGGGTTTTTAAACCTCATTTTTCTTGAGTCGTATTTCCATCCTTTTATCAAAGCGCTCTCCCGCGCCTTTCCTTCTGCGATGAAAGGAAATTTGCGCGTGGCCAAGCATCCCTTTTTCATGAAGGTGCTGATGATCGCGCTGTTTAGCATGGGAGCTGGCATGATCTCCCTGCTGTCCATTTTTCTTTCAAAAATCGCATTCAGTTTTCCAAGCGCGCTTCCCGAAAGCCTGTTGTATTCTTTCGCCGTGATGGCGCTCAACGTCGTCCTTATTTTTATTATTGTCGCGCGGTTTTCCCGCAATATGACAAACCCTCTGCGGGCGCTTGATGCCTGGAGTTCGGAGGTCATACGGGGAAAACTGGAAGAAAAAACATATATCGTAACCAACGATGAAATTTTTGACCTTGTCTGCAATCTGAACCAAATGGTGGAAGAATTGCGCCAGGCGAGAATCGCTCTTGAGGCAAGAGTGCAGGACCGCACCAAAGAATTAAAAGAGCTGGCTGACAGTCTTGAACTGCAGGTGCAGGAACGCACCAAAGAGCTGAGGGAAAAAATAAACGAACTTGAACGGTTTCAAAAGCTTTCGGTCGGCAGAGAGCTGAAAATGATTGAGCTGAAAGAAAAACTTTCACAATTTGAGCGTTCAGCCAGCCCAAAGAAAGGGCGGCAGAAAACCAATGGGGCGGGCGCATCATAATTTTTTCTATGACTCCTCCGTCTGTATTTACAAAAGAGGCAATAGAGCAGTGGGCAAAAGTGCCGGGCGAAGTGCGGGGCATGGGTTTGAAGACAAACCTGGATTATGTGTTTGAGATGAAGGGGCCGGAAGCCCTGAAGCGCGTGGAAGACGCAATGGCCCGCATGGGATATCCCATCACGCGCTCTGCAATACAGGCAATGGCATTTTATCCTTTTGTGCATTCTCCTGTTGTGGAGATTGGCATTCAAGATACCCTCGGCTTTTCCGAACAGGATTTTTATGAAATGGGGCGGTATTCCACAAAGGTTTCTCTGTTCTTGAAAATCATGGCAAAATATTTTCTTTCCGTGCAGGCCGCCATCACCTATGCCACGAAAATGTGGAACGAGTACTACACGAGGGGGCATATTCAGGCGGTTGAAGTAAATGACCGCGAAAAGCGCATTATCCTGCGCATTCTTGATTTTGAAACCACAGATCCCGGATGGAATATCATTCGGGGGTATTTCAGCCAGACGGCCCAAATGATTGTGGGAAACAAAGTGCGGTGCCTCATGCATTCCTGCAAAGACATTCAGCTTTGCATGGAGTTTGTTATCACATGGTGAATTTATGGAAAAATTAAATACTCTTCCTCAAGGAGAAAAACAAAGAGACAAGCTTACCGTGCTGATGGAGGACGTTGCTTTAATGGAGCGGTATGTGCACGAGCTTACCACGTTTTTTCCTTTGCCTCTTTGTTTTATCAGTCCTCTGGGCGTGATTCTTGAGGTGAATCCCATGTTTGAGGAGGAGTTTGGCTACGCATTTCATGAACTTATCGGGGAGCCGCTTTCCGCGATCACATCAAAAGAAAACGCGGATTCCATTGTCAAAGAAATACTGGCAAAAGAATCCATACGGGGCAGGGAGTGCGTATTTTTCACCAAAAAAGAAAAGAAGATTTCAACAAGCTTGTTTGCAAAAGTTCGCAGGGACGAAAAAGAGCAGGTGCTCGGATTTTTTCTCAGCATATTTGACCTTACTGAAATCAAAGAGGCGGAGCGCGAAATTAAAAAGAATATGGAAGAATTGGCGGAGCGCACGCGAGAGATTGAAGATTCCAGGAAGGCCCTGCTGAACATGCTTGAGGACGTTGAAGAAGCAAGGCGCCTCGCCACGGACGAACGGGATAAAACCGTGTCCATTATCACAAATCTTGTGGACGGGCTTTTCGTGTTTGACTCGGAAGATCGCGTGTCGTTCGTCAATCCGGAGGCCGAACGCATGTTTGACGCGCAGGCCCGAAATATTTTGGGCAAATCCTTGAGCGATCTCGCGTCCGTTGACGGACTTCAGCCTTTGGCGGACGCGCTTGCGTACGGGCTTAATGAAGCAATATCGCGGCAGGAAATTTATCCCAAGAACACCCGTACGGCGGAGGTGTCTGTCATCCCAATGAAAACGGAGCACAAACGCGTGGGGAGCATTGTGGTTTTGCACGACGTGACAAGAGAAAGGGAAGTTGAGAAAATGAAAACGGAGTTTGTGTCTATAGCCGCCCATCAGCTGCGCACCCCGCTTTCCGCAATCAAATGGACGCTCCGCATGCTGTTGGACGGAGACATGGGCAAACTTGAAGAAAACCAGAAAGAATTTCTTTTGAAAACGTACCGCTCAAACGAACGCATGATAGAACTTGTGAATGATTTGCTGAATGTGACAAAAATTGAGGAGGGCAAGTTTTTGTCACAGCGCGTTCCTCTTAACATTGTAGATATCGTCAGCTCCGCCGTGCGTTCATTTAAGGAAGAGGCGGCGCACAAACGCATTGCTTTGCGTTTTTCCAAACCGAAAACTGCCCTTCCCCGCATTTCTGCCGACGAGGAAAAAATTCGCTTTGCGGCGCAAAACCTTCTTGACAATGCCCTTCGCTACACACAGCCCGGAGGATCTGTTGTTGTGAATTTGCGGCAAAACGGGAAACAGATTGAAGCCTCTTTTCAAGACACGGGCATTGGAATTCCGGCCGAGGAACAGCGCCATGTGTTTGAAAAATTTTTCCGCGCAAGCAACGCGAAAAAAATTGACACGGAAGGATCCGGCCTCGGGCTGTATATGGTGAAAAACATTATTGAAGCCCACGGGGGACAACTTTCTTTTGCGACGAAAGAAAACAAAGGCAGCACATTCGTTTTCGTTCTGCCGATTGCCGGCAGGAAAACGCCGCCTCGTGTTGCGCGGGGGGCGAAAGAGGCGTATCATAAAACAGGGCGGAAAGAAAAAACCGCCGTATAACAAACTGTATATTGCATTATGGCGCAAAAAATTTTGGTTATTGAGGATGACAAATTTCTGCGGGAGCTTGTGATCCAAAAGCTCGCGCGCGAGGGCTTTGAAACGTCCGAAGCGGTTGACGGGGAAGATGGCGTGAAAAAAGTGAAAGAAGAAAAGCCGGATCTTGTGCTGCTGGACCTTATTTTGCCCGGGATTGACGGCTTTGAAGCGTTGAAAAGAATGAAAGACGATCCGGAGCTTGCGAAAATTCCCGTGATCATACTTTCAAATCTCGGGCAGAAAGACGATGTGGAAAAAGGGCTAAAACTGGGGGCGAGCGACTATCTTATCAAAGCGCACTTTACTCCCGGCGAGATTATCGCCAAAGTGAGGAATGTCTTAGTGTAGCGCGTGGTATACAGTATAGAGTATACAGTATAGAGTATACAGTATAGAGTATACAGTATGCAGTATAGAGAATACTAAATGCTAAATACTGAATACTGAATACTAAATACTAAATACTTGCATTCGTATGCTGTATCTTCTTTACGGGCCTGACACATTTCGCTCCCAACTGAAACTCAAAGAGATTGTTGAGGAATACGGAAAAAAGCACGGAACAAGCGCGTATGTCCGCGTGTGCGATGGAGAAACCGCTTCGTTTGAGGACCTTAAACGGGAGGCAGAAACGCGGTCGCTGTTTCAGGAGAAAAAACTGATTATTCTCAAGCGCGCGTGTTCCAACGCGCGCTTTGCCGATGCGCTTGATTCGCAAAAAGAATTTCTTTTGCGCTCTTACCATGTGTTTCTTTTTTTTGAAGACGCGGAAAACGCTCCAAAACACTCTTTGTGGAAATTTCTGCTTGCCAATGCGGTGTCCCAGAAATTTGAACTGCTGAAGGGCGCAAAACTGTCCTCGTGGGTCAGGCAGTCTTGCCTGAAAAAGGGAGGCGCCATTGCGCAGAACGCGGCAGAACTCTTGGCTGAACGCGCAAAAGGAGACCTTTGGACAATAGATCGGGAGCTTTCCAAGCTGGTAGCTTTTCTGAACGCTGATTCCATTGAACGGCGCCATATTGAGCGCCATGTCAGGCAGGATTCCGAGCTCAACATTTTTGCCGCGATTGACGAGGCGGCGAATCGCCGCCTGCCCCAGGCGCTTTCCCTTCTTTCTCGGCACATGGAGCAGGGCGATTCCCCCCTGTATTTGTTTTCAATGCTTGCTTTTCAGTTCCGCAATCTTTTGATTGTAAAAAGTTCGCAAGAGCGCAAATTAGAGATTGCTGTTATCGCGAAGAAATATTCTCTGCATCCTTTTGTCGCGCGCAAATGCGCCGCATTGTCCTTACGATTTTCTTTGCGCCAGCTAATAACCCTGTATCAATCGCTCTGGAAATTTGACTATTCCATTAAAAACGGAAAGATTGACGCGACATCAGCCGTGTACCAGTGGATTCTTCAGATTCCCAACCATTAAAAAAAGCGGAGACCTGCCCGCCGGCAGGCAGGACTGTTCCCCGCTTTTTTTCAATACTCAATACTCTATACTGAATACTCGCTCCTTTCTTAACTTGTCGCGGGTTTTGCGGCGAGTTGGCGCGCAAGCCGAGATTTTTTTCTTGACGCCGTATTCTTTTTAATGACCCCGGTCTTCGCGGCTTTATCAAGAGTTTTATAAACCAAAGGAAGAAGTTTTTTTGCTTCGTCCGTTTTTTGGCGGGCGGCAAGCTCGCGCACTTGCTTGAGAACGCGCTTGACGTCGGTTATTTTCTTTATGTTTCGCGCCCTTCTTCTTTTACTTTGGCGAAGGGCTTTTTTTGCGGAATGGGTGATAGGCATGTGTAAGAAATTTTAAATGTCAAAATCCAAATGTCAAATGAATGGCTAAAATTCAAAACTCAAATACCCATTTGTGCCCGCCGTGGCTCGTTGGGCGAGCGTAGGCGGGAGCTTTGATATTTGACATTGCGTCTTTCCTTGAGACTATGGCTCAATGAATACTATTATACATACTCGGCGATATTTTACAAGTGTTGTTTTGTTGTGAGGGCGCAGATGAGGTCGCGGAGTTCGGCGGCGCGCTCAAAGTCCAAAGATTCCGCAGCTTGGCTCATCTCTTTTTCCAAAAGCGCAATATCGCGAATATGCCCGAATTCTTCTGCCACCATACTTTTTTTCTTTTGCAACAGCCACGGCCGGATGTCTTTCTTGATTGCGGAGGGCTCAATGTCGTGTTTTTTATTGTATTGTTCCTGAATGTCTCTTCTGCGCCCTATTTCTTTGAGAGCGCGCTTCATGGATTCTGTCATACTGTCGGCATACAGAATTGCCCTGCCTTCCTTGTGCCTCGCCGCTCTTCCCATCATTTGTATGAGCGTAGTGTCATTTCTTAAAAATCCTTCTTTGTCAGCGTCCAGAATCGCAACCAGCGCCACCTCGGGAAGGTCAAGGCCCTCCCGCAAAAGGTTGACCCCGACAAGCACGTCATACTCTCCCTTGCGCAAACCTTCCAAAATAGCGGGGCGCTCCAGCGTTTTTATTTCAGAATGAATCCACTGCGTTTTAATGCCAAGGTCCCTAAGGTGGGATGCAATGTCTTCGGCTAATCGTTTGGTGAGCGCGAGAACAAGCGCGCGCTTGTCTTGGATGGTGAGCTTTTTTATCTCTTCTATGATGTCCGCGATTTGGTTTTTGGTCGCTCGCACTTCAATCACAGGTTCCAAGAGCCCGGTTGGACGGACAAGCTGTTCTGCGACAAACGATGCAGTCCTGTGTTCTTTGGCGTTTTTTTCCGCAAGTTCCAGCTCAAAATCTCCGGGGGTTGCCGACACATACACGCATTGTTTTGTTTTTGCGTAAAATTCTTTAAGCGTGAGCGGCCGGTTGTCAATCGCGGAGGGAAGCCGAAATCCGTAATGAATCAAAGACTCTTTTCTGATGCGATCCTGCGCGGACATTGCCCGCACTTGGGGAATTGTCAAATGGCTCTCGTCTATGAACACAAGATAGTCTCTGCCAAAATAATCCAGAAGGGTGTAGGGAGGATTCCCCGGCTTTCGGAATTCCAAGTGGCGCGAATAGTTTTCAATGCCGTGGCAGTATCCGGCTTCCTGAATCATTTCAAGGTCGTAGTTTGTGCGCTGTTCCAGACGCTGTGCCTCAAGAAGTTTGTTCTGCACTTTCAGCTCTTTGGTGCGCTCTTCAAGTTCAAGGCGGATATTTTGAATGGCAATTTTGAGCTTGGTTTCGGGCGTTACCCAAAACTTTGCGGGGTACACAATGTACGATTCCTGCGTTTGGTATGCCGGGGCAATAGGACGATGAGCGATTGCAATGTCTGCAATCGCGCCGCCTTGAAATTCAAACCGGACTTGCTCTTTTCCCGTCACGGAAAACAATTCCACCGTGTCTCCGCGCACCCTGAAGGTTCCGGGCTGAAAATCAATGTCGTTTCTTTGGTATTGAAGCAGGGCGAGAGAAGCAAGAAATTCTCTTCGTCCTATGCGCTGGCCCTTTTTCAAGACAAGAGAAATCTGCTGGTATTCTTCAGGAGACCCGATGTTGTATATGCACGAAACCGATGCCACGACAATGCAATCTTTGCGTTGCGAAAGATCCTGCACCGCTTCGTGGCGCAGGCGGTCCAATACCTCGTTCACTTTGGCATCTTTTTCAATAAAGGTGTCAGTTTGCGGAATGTACGCCTCTGGCTGATAGTAGTCGTAGTACGAGACAAAATAATGCACGCCGTTGTTCGGAAAAAACTCTTTGAACTCCTGATACAATTGCGCCGCCAGAGTTTTGTTTGGGGAGACTACGAGCGCCGGCTTTCCTGTTTTTTCAATCACTTTGGACATTGTGTATGTTTTGCCAGATCCCGTCACGCCCAAAAGCACCTGGTGCTCCGCGCCTGCTTTGATGTTTTTTGAAAGGCTGGAGATCGCGCGCGGCTGGTCGCCCGCCGGTTTGAATTTTGAAACGAGTTGAAACTGCGCCATGAATCTTGAAACAAGCCGTGATTAAGACTACAGTGGAACCATGATCTCTTACGTGCGGGGCATGCCCCGTTTTATTGAAGAAGGAAGCGTGGTGGTGGATGTTCAGGGGGTTGGGTATAAAGTCTTTGTTTCAGAAAAAACGCTTGCTGAAATTTCAAAGACAAAAGGAGAGGTGGCGCTTTTCTGCCATCTTCGCCTGAAAAAAGACGAGACGCTTGAGCTGTACGGATTTCTTTCGCAAGACGCCCTGCGTCTCTTTGAGGTTTTATTGGGAGTGCAGGGAGTGGGGCCCAAAGCCGCCCTGCTTCTCTCTTCTCTTGGTAGCATGGAGGAACTGCAAAAAGCAATCGCCCAAGGCGATGAAAGTTTTTTTGCGGGCGTGAAAGGCATTGGAACAAAAAAAATACAGAAAATCATTCTTGAGCTTACCGGGAAATTCAAACGCTTGGAAAAAACAAAAGGAGCGCAAGACGAATCTGTCAGCGCACTCATTGCTCTTGGGTTTTCGCAAGGTGAAGCTCAAGACGCGCTTTCCCATGTTTCAGCTGACATTGCAAATCATAAAGAGCGCGTAAAACAAGCCCTGAAAATTCTGGGACGCAAATAGAAATATGCTCAATGCCGTAAAGACGATTCTCAAATTTTTTGTTCCGCCATTTTTGTTAAGCGCGTATCATTATGCACTTGCGTTTCTTGCCGCGCTTGCGTACCGGTTTCCTTCCCGCAATTTGGTTGTCATCGGCGTGACGGGAACTGACGGCAAGTCCACGACCGTTGAAATGATCACGTCGGTTTTGCGGGCGGGCGGGTTTAAAACTGCTTCCACATCTTCTACCCGTTTTTTGATTGGAGAAAAAGTTTGGAAAAACGCTCTGAAAATGGGAATGCCCGGCCGCTTTTTTCTGCAAAAGTTTTTACGGGAAGCGGCAAGCGCGGGGTGCACGCACGCGGTCATTGAAGTTTCCTCGGAAGGAATTGTCCAGCACCGCCACAGGTTTATCAGGTTTCACACCGCGGTGTGGACAAACCTTTTCCCCGAGCATATTGAACGCCACGGCTCTTTTCAGCGCTATCGGTCGGCGAAAATTGGCTTTGTGCGAGGCGTGCGCGATGTCCATGTGATAAATGCTGACGATGAAAACGCTTCGTATTTTTTTGCATGTCCAAGCCTGCGCACGTTTGCTTTCGGAATGAAAGAGACTGCGGCGGATGTTCAGAGGACATACGTTCGGGCGGCAGATATTCAAGAATCGCAGGAAGGAGTGCGATTTTGCGCGCAGGGCAAAGAGTTTTCGCTCAAACTTTTAGGAAGAGTGAACGTCTCCAATGCTTTAGCGGCAATCTGTGTGGGCATTTCGCAGGGAATTGCGCTTGACGTCATCTCAACCGGTTTGCAAAAAGTGGAGCGAATGCCGGGCCGCATGGATCTTGTCATGCAAGAACCACTCAGTGTTCTTATTGATTACGCGGTAACCCCCAAGGCGTTGCGAAATTTGTATGAAACCGTACGCAGAATATTCGCGCCCCGGCGCCTTATCTGCGTATTTGGGGCGTGCGGGGGCGGCAGGGACAAATGGAAACGTCCCTTGCTTGGAAATATAGCGGGCGAGTATTGCGACTTGATTATTCTGACCAACGAAGATCCGTATGATGAGAACCCGACCCGCATCGTATCCGAGATACGATGCGGAATCACCAAATTCCAAGATACAAGATACAAACGAGAAGTATGGGAAATACTGGATAGAAGGGAGGCGATCAAAAAGGCGCTGGCATTGGCTCAGCCGGGAGATATGGTTGTGTTGAGCGGCAAGGGATCGGAAGACGCGATTGCTGTCGCGGGAGGCAAAAAAATCCCGTGGAGCGAAGAAGCGGTTGTGAAAGAA
>CAYYFJ010000002.1:0-22789 GCA_964471385.1 uncultured Candidatus Saccharibacteria bacterium | reverse complement strand
ACATACGAAAGGAAAAGGCGCGCATACGGCGCGAGATTTCCGATGTTCAAAAACAGCAGGAGTTTATTCAAGGGCTCTATGAAAAATTTTCTGCTTCAAAAAAGAAACACGGCGCGCTCATCGCGAACAACGCGGCGCAAGAGCAAAAACCAACTCTTTCTCATAGCTGATAATATCAGAAGCCGGGAAAACATAGGCTCTTTTTTCCGCACTGCGGACGCTCTTGGGGTAGATAAGATATTTCTCTGCGGAATTTCAGGAACTCCTCCTCACCAAAAAATCTCAAAGACCGCGCTTGGCGCTGAATTGTGGATTCCATGGGAATACAAAGCGCAAACATGGCGTTTGGTTGACGACCTTAAAAAACAAGGCGTGTTCGTGGTATGCTTGGAGCAGACAAAGAAAAGCGTTGACATTGCGCGTTTCCGTCCGAAATTTCCCTTGGCATTGGTTGTCGGAAACGAAGTGAACGGCGTTTCGCGTCCGGTTTTGCGGAGAGCTGACGCCACTGTCCATATTCCCATGCGAGGCAAAAAAGAATCCCTAAACGTCGCCGTCGCGTTTGGCATTGCAGCTCACACAGTGTGCGAGTATAGGTCCCTATAGCTCAATGGATAGAGCGTAGCCCTCCGGAGGCTGAAATTGAGGTTCGAATCCTCATAGGGACACCGATGTTTGCGTTGGCATGCCGGGCAAGCGCAAAGATATCCGCTGGGGCGGATTTTTTTGTTGAGGTTTGATATACTGCAATCATAAACAAAGTAACATTTGTTCCATGAAAAAAACAGCAAAAAAATCAGCTGTAAAGCCCGCGCAAAAACAGGCGGCAAAGAAACCAGCGCCAAAGGCGCAAAAAGTAAAAGCTCCAAAGGAAACGCTTGTCGGCAAAGTCTCTCATTATTTTGACAAAATCAAAGTGGCGGCGTTTCTTCTCAGGGCGCCCTTGGCAGTCGGAGACACGGTGCGCATTGAAGGAGGGACTGTTTCTTTGACCCAGCCCGTGTCTTCCATACAGATAGAGCGTGAAGCGGTGCAAAAGGCGGGGAAGGGCAGTGAGATTGGCATCAAAGTAAAAAAGAAAGTGCGGGAAGGATACCGCGTTTTTAAGGTTGCGCAATGAACAGTTCTTTTGTGTTGGGACTCTCTACGCTTCTTGGCACGATTATCGGCGCGGGAATTTTTGCTTTGCCTTATGTCATTTCAAAAAGCGGCGCGGCGAGCGGCATTTTTTATCTCCTTTTTCTCGGAGCCGTCATGGCGTTACTGCACTTGTGCTTTGGAGAAATTTGTCTGCGCACCGCTGAAAAGCACCGGCTGATTGGATATGCCCAGAAGTATATTGGATTTTCAGGGAAGGTTCTTGTAACCATATCAACGCTTGCGGGAACCATTGGCGCCCTGCTCGCGTATATTATTTTGGGCGGCGCGTTCTTGGAAATGCTCTTGTCCCGCGTTCTTCCTTTGTCGGGATACGCATTTTCCCTATTGTTTTGGGGCGCGCTTTCTTTTTTCGTGTTTCAAAGCATACGAGCGGTCGCGAAAGCCGAGCTTGTTATGAATGCCGTTTTGTTTGCGGCTGTTGTACTGCTCCTCGCGTTCACGCTTCCCAAAGCTGATATTTCCAATTTTTCGCTTTTCAATGCGAACTATTTGTTTTTGCCTTTCGGGGTAATGCTGTTTTCTTTGAGCGGGGGGAGCGCGATTCCCGAAATCGCGGAATTATTGAAAAGCGGGCGGGATAAAAAATCTCTTTTCAAGCTGATCGCGCTTGGTTTTGGCATTGTTGTTGCGCTGTACGCGCTTTTTACATTTGGAGTCGTGGGAGTGTCGGGGGAGAACACGACAAAAGACGCGCTTGAAGGCTTGCGCGCTTCACTGGGAGACGGAGTTGTCGCGGTTGGCGCTTTGTTTGGGTTGCTTGCGGTTGCCACCTCATATCTTATTCTTGGAGATTATCTGAAAAATTCGTTTGTGCGCGACTATCGCTATCCGCCGCTCGTTTCGGGGATTGTTGCGGTTGGCATTCCTTTAGCGCTGTTTGCGTACGGGTTTCAGGAGTTCATATCCGTTATCGGCGTTGCGGGAACTGTCATGGGGGTTCTGGAGGGAGCTACGATTCTCTGGATATTCCGCAATGCAAAAACAATGGGAGACAGAGAGCCGGAATACAGTCTTCGCATCCCTTCTGCTTTACTTGCCGCGATTTTTCTGGTACTTGTGGGAGGCGCGATAGCTGAATTTCTTTTTTAGACAATACTATGCAAGAGAGCATTATTTTTCTTCTTGTGGTTTTTATCCTGTTCGCCGTGCTCTGGATATATATGGCGGATATGAAAGCGTACCCGGGCCTTTTGCCCGCCGGTTTTTCTTTGCCTTCACTGCAGGAATTAAAAGAATTGAAAGCCCCCAATGTGGGAAAGAATTTCAGAGAGAGCAATGTCCTGCGCAGTATTGAAGACCTGCCTTTGCGCTAGGCGCAACAATTGAGCAATCTTTTCGTTTCATGTACACTGGATACATCATATCAGTGTATTTTTTACGGCATGATAACAATTTTTTTTGCGGGGTTTTTGGGAGGGGCGGTGCGCGGGTTTGTGGGGTTTTTAAAATATAAAAATTTTGCCATCGGGCCTTCTTTCAGATTGTCTCGGTTTCTTCTCATGGCGTGCATATCCGGCTTGGCGGGAGTGGGAGCTTCATACGCTGGGTTTTCTCTTGGAAGCGCGCTTTTTTCAAACCCCGCGGTTTCGTTTGTGCTTGGGTATGCGGGCGGGGATTTTCTTGAAAGCGCCTACAGGATATTGCGCGACAAATTTTCATCCGTTCTTCTGAAAAAAGCAAAACAAGCATGATCTCTTTTCGGGAAAAAAACGGATATGAAATTGAAGGATGCTGGATGCCTCGCGTAACTGCCATTACTTCCGTAGTGTCAAAACCCGGGCTTTCGCGGTATTACGAAGAATTCCCCGATGCGACAAGCGCGGAATTAAGTTTGGCAAAATCAGCTGATTGGGGCATTCTCACCCATTTAACCCTGCAAAAAATCATTTCGGGGGAAAAGAAAAAAGTTGATTCAAAAATCGTTCCTTCGGTTCGCGCGTTTTTAAAATGGCAGAAAGAGCACTCGCTTACCGTGCTGAATCCCGCGGAGGATATTGAGCGCAGAGTGGTTGACAGAGATTCTTTGTATGCCGGCACCATTGACCTGTTGGCTGAAATTGACGGCACGCGAGGCATTGTTGACATTAAAACAAGCAGCGGCATTTGGGAGGAATACTCTCTCCAGACCGCGGCGTACCTGAACGCGTACCACAAAACAATCGGGCAGACGCTTTTCCACCATTCCTTGCCATTGTCTGAAAAACGGTGGATTTTGCGCGTTGACCAGCATGAGGAATGCATGGGATGCCTTGCGAAAAAACGCACCAAAGACGGCAGGCATCGCGTGCAGGGAGGAAAAAGAACGTGCAACCATCAGTGGTCGGCTCCAACCGCTGAGATTGAGTTTAAAGAGCTGACGGGATACAGGCAGGATTTGGAAGCGTTTCTCGCGGCAAAAGAGCTGTGGGAGTGGTATCATAAAAAGAGCCTTAAGAAAATATCAAATTATCCAAAACACAACCGGCTTTAAAAATTATTATTTTTCATACTCTATGACAGAAAAAATCATCGGATACATTCTTCTTGCGGCAGGAATCGCGCTCATTGGATACGGCATATTCGCGTCGTACTCCATATTTACGGGAGCGTCTGACGCGCCGCAAATTTTTAAGGCAGAGCAGGTCCAAACTAAAAAGGTTCAGCAGAGCGCAAAGGATTTCGGCCTGTCGCAGGAGGCATTGCAAAATCAGCTGCAGTCTGCGATTTCCCAGCAGTTGCAGGCAGTTCTTCCTCCAAATTCCATTCCGACAATGATGAATCTTGGCTCGTGGTCTGTGTTTGCCGGCATTTTGTTCTTTGGCGGAGGCCAGATTGCCGGCATTGGCATAAAAATGATTAAAAAATCGTAAAAGATTTTTTATGAGGCCCGCATTGGACCTTCATTATCTGTCTATACAAAGCAATATCATAACACGATTTTGTCTTGACACAGTGTCTTGCCCTGTTACAATGGTTGTGTTATGAGGAGAGGCGCTATTATGACAACAATTATCTGCGCACCCCAACTTTTGGGCGAGGTTTTTGTCTCCCAGAAAAAAAGCCCGGATTTATTGGACGGATAGCAAGAAAATCAGCATCATATCCGTTTCCTTCCAATAAATCTGGCCAAAGACGCCAGATTTTTTCGTACCAAAACTGAAGATGTAAAGGCATCCGCTCAATATGGAAGAAAAATTTTATCTCACAAAAAAAGGACTGGACAGAATTCAAAAGGAATATCAAAACCTCCTTGATTTTAAGGCGGGGAAAATAAAAGACGAAGCGCCGACCATGTGGCATTCAGAAGAAGTCAATCCTGAATACCTGCTGTATCAAGAGGACATGAGTTCGCTTGATTCCAAGCTTGCTGAACTTGAAGCTATACTCAAAAACGCGGAAGTCATTGCCCCTCCTCCAAAAGACAAGAGGCATACTGTACATTTGGGCGCAACAGTCACACTAGAAGAAGAATCCACCAACGTGATTAATGAGTATATGCTTTTGGGAACCCTAGAAGCAAGTCCCATGGAAGGCAAGATTTCCTCCGCGTCCCCGGTTGGAAGAGAACTGCTTGGTAAACAAGTGGGAGAAACCATTGTGATAAGTTCTCCCATTAAAGTTGTATATCGGGTCAAAAGGATTACCTATCTTTTGAAATAAACTTGAGGTGACAAATAAAAACCAATATGGTGTAATGGAGTTGGAGTAGTCCAGCTCTGTTATATTTTTTACATGAAACATATTCTTTCATTTTTGTCCCTTGTTTTCGCTCTGAAAAAAACTCCCCGCACGGGATGGGTTCTGCGGGGCGTTAAAAATCCAGAAACAATTGCCGAGCATGTGTTTCGCACAACCATGTTGTCTTGGGTATTGGGAGCCGGGGGCAATCTTCGGATTCAAAAAGTGATTAGCATGTCTATCCTTCATGAGCTCTGTGAAGTGTATGCCGGCGACATGACTCCGTATCATGAAATGCTGCCGTCGTCCCGATCCGAACGGGCAACGATGCTGAAACGGTGGATCCGGCTTCCAAGAAAAGAAAAAGAAAAAGCCGCCGTAAAAAAATTCATAAAAGAAAAGCGCGCGCTGGAAAAACTCATCAATCCTCTTCGCGAAAGCACCAAAAAAGAAATCATGGCGCTTTGGCTTGAGTATGAAAAAGGGCTTTCGCCCGAAGGAAGGTTTGTAAAACAGGTTGACAAAATTGAAGCATTTTTCCAGGCAATTGAATATTTCGGCACCGGGCTTGACACCCCCGTATTTGGATGGTGGGAAGAAATTGAAGAACTGGTAACCAATCCTGTGCTGGCACAGTTTGTAAAGGCGCTTGAGCATCACTTTTACCATGGGCAAAAAACGGAATATGACGGCATTATTCAGTTTTGTTTTAACCTCGGCGTTTTAAAAAGGATTCCTCGTCCGGGATGGGTTGTACGCAAAGTGAAAAATCCTGACTCCATTGCAAATCATATTACCATGCACGTGCTGATGCTTTGGATATTTGCAAAAGAAACAGCAATGCCTCTGAACGTGGAAAAACTCTTCAAGATTGGGTTTATGAACGGCATTGCGGCGGGATATGTTGCGGCCACGCAAAAAAACACAAGTTCGTACGACTTGCTTTTTAAAAAGGCAAAGAACGAAAACCAGCGCCAAAAACTTTTGAAAAAATGGGTCCGTTATTCTGTCCGGCAAAAACAAGAGATTTTTTTGCGCACCTACAAGGAAGAAAAAATTGCCCTGCGTTCTTTGGTAAAAACGCTGGACCCCCGCATGCAGTCTGAAATGATGGGGTTGTGGGAAGAATCAAAAAAGAACCACACAAAAGAAGCGAACTTTATGAAGCAAGTATATGTGTTGGAAACGCTTTTTCAAGCTCTTTTATATTGGAGCAAGGATTACAAATTTCCAATTGAAGCATGGTGGGAATGGGCCTTTGAGCGCGTGGACAGCGATTTTAGCATCGCATTTATGGACGAACTGAAGCGTCATTTTTATTCTCCAAAATTAAAAAAATCTTCGTAACATATCCTGTGTTTAAAAAATAAAAGGGAAGGGGAATCAGTTCCCCTTCTTTTATTGATGCCATTTATTTTGCCATCCATTCCGCAAGAATCTGCGGATTTTCTACGATAATCGCCCAGAGCTTTTTTCCCGACTCTGTTTTCAACAAAGGAGCTATTTCTTTTATGATATTGTTGAGGTGTTGCGGAAATCTCGCATTGCCCCGATCGAGCAAGGCGATGATACCCCGTTCAATCAGGTCAGCATCCCTGCAGCACCTTGCCTCCATTGTTTTGCCTTCCATAAATTCCCTGCTTAATTCTCGCAGGAATCCGGCAAATTTTGGAGAGAGTGACTCCTCCTGATAAAGCTCGGCTCCTCGGTCAATTCTTTTTTTTGATAGGCCGAGGCTTCGCAAAAGTCGTGTCGTGACGGGCGGCATATCAAGTGTTCTTGTTTCTCCTCTGTCATGATAGTGGAACATTGCGATGCAATGTTCCATATCGGCTTGTTCTTGATATGCGAGAAGTGAGGCGACTGTTGTTCCCCTATAGATATGCGCGCTCACCGGATCAGGGGAACGCACTCCTCCCAGGAGCCATCCCGTTCTCGGGAGGGTGCAAAGGAAGAACACTTCTCCAAGGAATCGAGCCATTTCAACCATTTCTTCCCGTTCCTCCTTCATAGGATGACTTGCTGTCCCTATTATGCCTCATATTTGTAAAAAAGACAGCGCAGGCAGGTTACTTGAACATTGCGTTGTTTTTTTGTACAGTGTTTCCATGAGAAAAGAGCAATCGGCGGGCGCGATCATTGTCCGCTTTGAAAAAAAAGAGCCGCAGTATCTTTTGCTCCAATCCCCGTCATCGGCGAAGGACGGAAAGGATTTCTGGTATTTTCCAAAAGGGCACATTGAGCAGGGAGAAACGGAGGAAGAGGCGGCAAAACGCGAGATTCTGGAAGAAACCGGCATTTCAGACGCTGAATTTTTTGCGGGATTCCGGGAATCAAGCCGCTACTATTTTCAGGCGGAAGGAGAAAAGGTGTCCAAAACCGTATTCTTTTTTTTAGCGGTTGTTTTTGGAAAGGATATCCGCATATCTTCCGAGCACACGGGGTACTTGTGGCTTCCGTTTGGAAAAGCGCTAAAACTCATTCGGTTTTCAAACGCGAGAGCGCTTCTCAAAAAAGCAAATGAATTTCTTGCAGAGCAAAACAAAAAGAAAGCCTAAGGCTTTCTTTTTGTTTTACGCCGCCGCGCTCTCTATGATTTTTTTGAACACATCGGGATGATGCGCGGCAAGCTCTGAAAGAATTTTACGGTCCAAAGCGATATTCTTTTTCTTGAGCATGGAGGCAAATTTGCTGTAGGAAATTCCATTCCCCCGCACTGCGGAGTTTATATGCGTTTGCCACAGCGCGCGGAATTCTCCTTTTTTCGCTTTTCTGTCGCGGAACGCGTATTCTCCCGCGTGCCGCAAAGCGTCTTTTGCCAAGCGGAACTTTGATTTTCTTCCCCAGCGGAATCCTTTTGTGTCCTCAAGCGCGCGCTTTCTTCTTTTATGGGCTGTTGCTCCTCGTTTTACTCGGGCCATAGCAGTTACATTTAAAAATCAAATATCAAATTCAAAATGAAAAATAAAATCAGCGCATAAGAAGCTTTCTGATGAGTTTTGCCTCGGCGGGAGCGACCGCGACCCATTTTCTCGTCAGCCGTTTTTGCTTGCCGGTTTTTTTGGAACGGTGGTGGTCCTGCCCGATAGGCCTGCGCAAAACTTTGCCGGTTTTTGTGAGCCGGAAACGTTTCGTGATTGCTTTTTTTGTTTTCAATTTCGCCATATCTATGCTTTCGCGATAATCATGGTGAGGCCGCGGGGCTCTTGTTTTACTTCGCGCTCTATCTTAATTTGATGGGCCGCCTTTACAATATCCAGCAGTTTTTCCATTTTTTCCCTTGCGATATTTTGGATGAATTTCTCCCTTCCTCTTAGCCGCAGGACGATTCTTACTCTGCTGCCTTTCGCAAGGAATTTTTCAGCCTGCCGCGCCCTTGTTTCAATGTCGTGCGGAGAAATGTTGAACGTCAGCCGTATTTCCTTCAGCTCCCCGCCGGTGTGTTTTTTTGATTCCCTTTCTTTTTTTTGCTGATGGTAAATAAATTTTCCGTATTCCCAAAGCCGGCACACGGGTGGATCCACCTTCTCTGTCACTTGTATAAGGTCAAGCCCGCGCTGTTGCGCCAAACGCAAGGCCTCCTGCAAAGAAACAACGCCCGCCTGTTTTCCGGCTTCATCAATCAGGCGAACCTGTGGAGCCTTTATGAAATTATTGAGAAGAATGCGTTTTTGCAAAGTGATGTTGAGTATGTCCGAAAACTTGTATTTTGTAAAGAGGCTTACAATTTTTCTGAAAGAAAAATTATCAATGTTCCTTCAGGGAAATTGCAAATTGTTTCGTGGTGAAAACCAGGAGCGAACGGAGACCAGCAGGTCTGTAAGTGAGCGACGCAAGAAACCGAAGGTGTCTTGAGTGGAAGGTCGAAACAATTTGGGTGGAGGTGGAGGGAATGACCCCTCGTCCAAAAAAGCAAGAAACAGGAACTGCTACAGGCATGCCCGATTGGAGACTTGAGAAGAAGGTCAAACCGGGCAAAATCCCCCTTCCCTTCAAACCCTTATTCAGAGACGGCTTTTCGGGTTTTATGAAAGCCGTCACCCTCAATGGTTGGCGCCTTAGCCGCGTATTGAGGATCAGCGGCCAGACGGCCTATGCGTTTTTATGCGTAGGCAAACGCTCTTTGAGGAGCGAATATGTTGGCAGTTGTTGTGCCTCCGTTTTTTCCGTCCAAGAAGGACAAGTCCTCCAAAGACGGACAAGAAACGGAACCTGGCCTGCATTCCCGCTTTTGCTTTCCTGTCAAAGCAGTACACCCCCGTACGAGTTATCAATGTGCTTTATTACGCATTCAGCGCTCTGCGCATTTCACGTTCGGTTTCGCGCTTTTTTATGGATTCGCGCTTGTCGTATTGTTTTTTTCCTTTTGCCAGCCCAAACTCCAGTTTGAGCATTCCTCCCACAATACTATACATCTTTAACGGCACCAGCGTCAAGCCCCGTTCTTTTACTTTGCCGTTCAAATAAGAGATTTCTTTCTTTGTGAGCAGGAGCTTTCTTGTCTGCTCGGGATTGTAGTCAGCCGGAGCGTTTTTCGGCTGGTAAGGAGGTATGTATCCTCCAATCCAGGAAGGTTCTTTGCCGCGAATAACAATATAAGAACCGTCAAGGCGCACCCTGCCCGATTTAATTGATTTGACTTCCTGTCCCGTCAGCACAATGCCCGCCTGAAATTTTTCAAGCATTTCGTAGTCAAAAAACGCTTTTCTGTTTTCCGTAAAAGTATGCGGCATGCTTTCATACTAGATGAAAATGCCGTATAGTGGAAGGGAACATGATGAAAAAAACTCTGCAAAGCCTCTTGCAAAAAGCGCTTGATAGGTTGCGCGAGCGCTATCAATTCCGCGCCATGAAAGCGGACGAAATTCCCGTTGAGCACGCGGAAAATCCGGAACACGGAACGTATGCTTCGTCCGTCGCTTTGCAGTTGGCAAAGGCATTGAACAAAAATCCTCTTGAAATTGCCGCGCTTCTCAAGCAGGAGCTTGAAAAGATTTCTCTTGCAAGCGTGGAAAAAATTGAAATTGCGGGCCCCGGATTCCTGAACTTTTTTCTCCCCCCCGGGTTTTTTCGTACAACGCTTTCAAACATACTAAAAGAAAAAGACCGGTTTGGTTCCTCATCGCTTGGAAAGGGCAAAAGCGTTCAGATTGAATTTATTTCCGCGAATCCGACAGGGCCCCTTACGCTGGCGAATGCGAGAGGAGGCTTTTACGGCGACACGCTTGCAAATGTGCTGGCAAGCGCGGGATTTCGCGTTGAAAGAGCATATTATGTGAACGACCATGGCAACCAGATTTTGGCTCTTGGCCATTCAGTTTTGCAGGATGATCAGGCAGTGTACAAAGGAGAATACATAGACAAACTGCATTCGCGCGTCAAACTGAAAGATCCCTACAAGGCGGGAGAGAAGGCGGCCTCAATCATTTTGAAAGAAATGATCAAAAAAACTATCAAACGCATGGGCATTTCGTATGACGACTGGGCGCTTGAAAGCGCCTTACACAAGTCTTTCAAAGTGGACAAAGCGCTCTCCCTGCTCAAGACAAAAGGAGAAACGTATGAGCAGGACGGCGCGGTATTTTTCAGGGCAAAACAATACGGAGACGTGCGGGACCGGGTCGTCGTGAAGTCTGACAGAGCAAAAACCTACCTTGCGGGAGACATCGCGTATCATCTCTACAAGTTTAAAGAGAGAAAATTTCATAAGGCAATCAATATCTGGGGAGCCGACCATCAGGGAGACGTTGTCGGTTTGAAAGGGGCAATGGCGGCGCTTGGGCATAAAGGCAAACTTGATGTGATACTCCTGCAGTTTGTGACGTTGCTGAGCAAAGGGGAAATTGTGCGGATGTCAAAACGGAAAGGCGTGTATGTGACGGTTGACGATCTGTTAGACGAGGTTGGAAATGACGCGGCGCGTTTTTTTATGCTCCAGCGGGCGAACAATACCCATTTGAACTTTGACCTTGCGCTGGCGAAAGAGCAGTCTGAAAAAAACCCCATGTATTACGTTCAGTACGCGCATGCCAGAATCTCCAGTATTTTAAGAAAAGCCGGCAAGAAAAACGCGGCAGGAATAACTCCCGGACTGTTTGCTCTTTTGCAAGCGCCAGATGAGATTGCGCTTGTGAAACGGCTCGCCCGTTTGCCGGAAATTGTGGAAGAAACCAGCGGCGACTATCAGGTCCAGCGTTTGCCCCAGTACGCCCTTGAGCTTGCGGCATCGTTTCATCAGTTTTACCAGACCTCGCAGGTGTTGGGCGATGATCCGCGCATGACGCAAGCGCGTCTTGCCTTGGTATCCGCGGTAAAAATCGTGCTCAAAAACACCCTTTCTCTTATGGGCATCACAGCGCCAGAAAAAATGTAAGCTTCTGTCAGCCATGATTGAAAACAGGAATGGAATGATGTAAGGTAGGAGCATGGAGACGAATTTTCCAAAACTGGAACAGCAGGTGCTGGAACGCTGGAGAGAGCTCGGCGCGTTTGAAGAATCGTTAAAGAGGCGAAAGAAAGCTCCTCGTTTTGTTTTCTATGAAGGGCCCCCTACGGCAAACGGAAGCCCGGGCATTCACCACGTGGAAGGACGTTCTTTCAAGGATATGGTGTGCCGCTACAAAACTATGGCTGGATTTTTGGTTGAAAGAAAGGGCGGATGGGACACGCATGGTTTGCCCGTGGAACTTCAGGTTGAAAAAAAGCTTGGCTTGAAATCAAAAAAAGACATTGAAAAATACGGAATCGCGAAATTCAACAAAGAATGCAAAGCGTCCGTGTGGAATTACAAAAAAGAATGGGACGATTTGACCAAGCGCATAGGATTCTGGCTTGATTTGAAAAATCCCTACATTACATACGAAACTCCGTATATTGAGAGCTTGTGGTGGATTATCAAGCAATGGTGGGACAAAAAACTTTTTTATCAAGATTACAAGGTAGTTCCTTTTTGCACGAGATGCGGCACTCCGCTTTCATCTCACGAGGTTGCGCAGGGATACAAGACAGTGAAGGAACCGGCGGTGTATGTAAAATTTAAAGTCAAAAATCCCGCCTTCGCCAAAGCCTCGGCGGGCAGGCAAAATTCAAAAGTTCAGAACATATTTCAGAATGTATATTTTTTGGCGTGGACAACAACGCCCTGGACACTGCCAGGCAACGTGGGGCTTGCGGTGCATCCCTCTGCGGACTATATCGTAGCTGAAAAGAATGGCGAGCGGTACATTGTCGCAAAAACAAGGGCGAACGCGGTTCTTGGAGAGCACAAAGTTCTGAAAACTTTCAAAGGAAAAGAACTCGTTGGCATTGCCTACGAGCCTTTGTTCAGGTTTCAAGAACCTGCAAAAGGAAAGAAAGTATGGGAGGTGATTCCGGCTGACTTTGTGTCCATGGAAGAAGGCACAGGCTTGGTGCACACCGCGGTGGCGTACGGAGCCGAGGATTTTGAATTGGGCAAAAAAGAAAATCTTGCCATGCTTCATCTTGTGAATGAAGAAGGCAAGTTTATTGACAAAGTGAGTTTGTGGAAGGGGATGTTTGTGAAGGACGCGGACCCCCTTATCATTGAAGAGCTGAAAAAAACGGGAGCGCTGTTCAAGGAAGAATTATACGAACATGAGTATCCATTTTGCTGGAGGTGTTCCACGCCCTTGCTGTATTACGCAAAGACAAGCTGGTTTGTGGACATGCAGAAGGTGAAAAAACAGCTGTTGGCAAACAACGAAAAAATGAACTGGCTGCCGTCTCACATTAAACGCGGAAGATTTGGAGAATGGCTGAAAGAAGTGAAAGACTGGGCGTTTTCCCGGGAACGTTACTGGGGCACCCCTTTGCCAATATGGGAATGTGCAGAATGCCGCCATCAGGAGTGCATTGGATCTTTGGAGGAGTTTCGTTCAAAACTCAAACTGAACAATACATACTATATTCTTCGCCACGGGCATTCAGAGAGGCAGGTGTACCCCATTGTTTCTTCGTGGCCGGAATCAAAGCCAGTTCCTTTAACCGCGCAGGGCATTGAGGAGGCAAAAAAGGCAGGCCGCGCCCTTGCGAAAAAACATATTGACAGCATCTACTCCTCCGATCTTACAAGAGCAAAACAGACAGCCGAAATTGCGGCAAAAGAATGCGGAGCGAGCGTGCAGTTTGACAGGCGCCTGCGCGAGTTTGACGCGGGAGATTACAACGAAAAGCCGGTCCCGGAGGTTGCCGAATTCTGGCACAAGGACGGCGAGACGCCGGTTGAACATTTTATGCGAAGGTTTGAAATGCGCCTTCCGGGAGGCGAGAATTGGACTGACACTCAAAAGAGAATGGTTGAGTTTCTGAAAGACATGGAAACGCGCCACAAGGGCAAAACGATTCTTATTGTCAGCCACGAGGTTCCTTTAATGTTGCTTGTTGGAACGCTGAAGGAGCTTTCAAAAGAAGAAATTATTCTCAAAAGAGAAAAGGAAAAAATTGAAACGGGGACATGGGCAAAGCTTGAGGGATCACTCCTGCCTTCCAATGAAGACATGGACATTGATCTGCACAGGCCGTACATTGACGAAATGAAATTCTCCTGCCCCGCATGCAAAAAAGGAGAGATGAAAAGAATTCCGGATGTTGCCGACGTGTGGTTTGATTCGGGAGCAATGCCATACGCGCAATGGCACTGGCCATTTGGACAAAATCAAAAATCCCGCCTTCACCAAAGCTTCGGCGGGCAGGCAAAAATCAAAAATCAAACTTATGGAAAGCTCATCGGGCAGATTCCGTTTCCGGCTGATTATATCGTAGAGGCGATTGACCAGACCAGAGGATGGTTTTACACCCTTCTTGCCACGGCAACCCTTCTTGGGTTCAAAGCTCCATACAAAAATGTGATTTCTTATGGGCATGTGCTTGATGAAAAGGGAAACAAAATGTCAAAGTCCAAAGGCAACGTGGTCAATCCCTGGACCATGATTGACAAATACGGAGCTGACGCTGTTAGGTGGTATTTTTACACCATAAACCAGCCGTGGGATTCCAAGCTGTTTGCGGAAAAAGACCTTGAGCAGACTGTGCGCAAGTTTCTGCTGACATTGTGGAATTCATTTGTGTTTTATCAAACATATTTGCCTGAAAGGAATTCCAAAATCCAAAATCCAAAATCCAAAATACATTCAAAACATCAAACCAAAGACACAAACAAACGGCATCTTCTTGACCGCTGGTTGATGTCAAGATTGCAGGGGGTGAAAGAGGAGGCGACGAAGCGGCTGGAAAAATATGATATTACAGCCGGCGCAAGGGCGATTGAGTCTTTTGTCGTGAATGATCTTTCGCTATGGTACATTCGCAGGTCGCGCCCGCGGTTTCAGAATCCCGAGACAAGCGCTGAACGGGAGGAGGCCTCCGGGACATTGCGGCAGGCGCTGGAAGAAGTCTGCCTGCTGTCAGCTCCGTTTATTCCGTTTTTGAGCGAGTACATCTATTCTCAGATTGCGCCAGACAACAAAGAAAGCGTGCACTGGCAAGACTGGCCTGCGGCGGCAAAAAACCTGCGCGATAAAAAACTGGAAACAAGCATGGAGCAGGTTCGCGATATTGCCGCGAAAGCTCTGGCTGAAAGGGCAAAAGCGGGCGTGAAAGTGCGCCAGCCATTGCAAACACTTACTCTCAAAGGAAAGAAAAATACTTTAACAGACGAGTTTGCGCGCATTCTCAAAGAGGAAATCAACGTCAAAACGATTGCGTTTGACCAAAAAGCAAAAGCAGACCTTGCGCTTGACACCGCGATTTCAGAAGAATTGCGGCAGGAAGGCCAGGTCAGGGAACTGTTGCGCACCGTTCAGGACATGAGAAAAGAAGCCGGCTATAAACCTCATCACAAGATTCTTTTGCGGTATTCGGGAGATCAGAGTTTGCGATCTCTTATTTCCCGCAATGCGGAGTATTTCAGAAAAACGGTTGGCTTGCATTCCATGCTTGAAGGCGACAAACCAAAGGAAGTGTTTGATTTGGAACGGGAAATGACCATAGACGGAAAATCATTGTGGATTGCCGTGAAAAAAATCGCATGAGCATTCGCTATCGCACGCAGGGCATTGTTCTTGCGCATACTGACCGGGGAGAGGCAGACAGGGTGTTTACCGTGTTCACCCGCGATTTTGGAAAGCTTGCCCTGTGGGGAATTTCAGCAAGAAGCATACGATCAAAACTGCGGGGAAACATGGAAACGCTTGCGCACGCCGATATTGAATTTGTGCAGGGAAAAGCGAAAAAAACCCTTACGGATGCCGTTGCGCATTCTTCATATCCGTCTTTGCGAAAGAACCTCAAAAAACTGCGTACCGCTTTGCGCATTGCCGAGACATTCCGCCAGCTGGTCAGAGGAGAAGAACAAGATGAGGCGTTATGGAATCTTCTTTCCGTCGCTCTCCATGAGCTTGAATTGCTGGAGGACGATGCTTCATTTTCCTTATTTTACTTTTCATTTTTTTGGCGTTTAATGTCTGCCCTTGGATATCGTCCTTCCATATTTGCGGCAGATCCCGCGTTTCGCATTGCGTCCGTTCTTGCCACGCTTCCTTACCGCGAAGCTCTGAATGCTGTGCCGCATGACGCAAAACTGCACGCAACCGCGCTCCGCAAACTTGCCAAAGAATATATCAGTCAACTGACAGCATAACCTGCCATGAGCAAACGATTCCCTTCTTTTCTTATTATTTTTGTTCTTCTGTTCATTGGAGCCGCTTTTTGGCTATGGCAGAGAAACGCATATTCCAAGGACACTCTTAAGCTTGAAATTCTCGGGAAGGAGCAGGCGGTTGCGGGCGAAGAGATCACCTACACAGTCAAGTATAAAAACAACGGAACTGCGCGGCTGGAGCGTTCCACGCTTGTATTTGAGTTCCCTTCGGAAACTGTTCCTTCCGAGGGCAATCAGCCGAGAAACACCAAAGAAATCGGGGACGTGTATCCGGGACAGGAAGCGTCGGTGCAGTTTAAGGGCCGGCTGTTTGGCAAAGAAGGAGATTTGAAAGAGGCAAAAGCGTGGATGATATACAGTCCGAAAAATCTGAACGCGGTCTATCAGTCAGACACCGGGTTTTTGACGACACTGTCTCTTGTCCCTCTTACGATTGATCTGGACATTCCGTCTTTCGTTGAAAATGCCCAGAGATTTTCTTTTCAGCTGAATTATTTCTCGCGCTCTGACTATCCCTTGGCGAATCTTCTCGTAAAAATGGAATATCCGCAGGGATTTTTATTTAAAGAATCCAATCCCCCGTCTTTTACGGGGAATGAATGGACCATAGGACAGCTTGCCAAAGCGCAGGGAGGCAGGATTGCCATTTCAGGATCTCTGCAGGGCCAACTGCAGGATTTGAAAACGTTTAAGGCAGTCATCGGCACCTGGAAAGAAGGGGCTTTCACCGTGCTCAGGGAAGTTTCAAAAGATGTGGAAATCGCCAATCCCAATATTCAGATTTCCCAGCGCGTCAACGGATCGGATGAAATTGCGGCGGTCTCTCCGGGCGATGTCCTGCGCTATGAAATTTTGTATAAAAACGTGAGCGATAATGCGCTTGAAAATCTTTCACTAAGCGTTCAGCTTCAGGGCAAGGCATTTGACATTGCAAGCGTACAAGCGGTTCAGGGCGCCTTGCAAAAAGAAACAAATTCCATTATGTGGAATTCAGAGAATGTTTCTTCTTTGAGGCGGCTTGGCCGCGGCCAAGAGGCGACGGCAGAGTTCTCAGTCGCCGTGAAAGATCCCGTGCCTCTTTCAAGCCCGTTAGACAAAAATCTTGCGCTGAAAACCATTGTCTCGCTTTCCGACATTCAGAAAGAATATGAACTGAAGCTGAATTCCAAGCTGCACATACAACAGCAGGGATACTTTCAAGACGAGGTGTTCGGCAACGAGGGGCCATTGCCTCCCCGCGCGGGAAACAAGACAACCTACACCATTACATGGAAAGCGAGCAATGCGACAAACGACCAGACAAACGTGAAAGTGAAAGCAGTGCTTCCCGCAGAAGTGGAGCTGACCGGAAAAATTTTTCCTGCGGACGCAAGCCTGACATTTGACTCAAAATCCCGGGAGATCGTATGGACCATAGGACCTATGAAAGCCGGAGCGGGAAAATTTTCAGCTCCGTCATCCGTGGCTTTCCAAATTGCCCTGACCCCGAAAGATTACCAGAAAGGAAAGCCGGCTCTTTTGGTTGGGGAAGCCATTATTACGGGAGAGGACGCGTTTACCAAGCAAACGCTCGCGTCGCAAGACGAGAGCATTGACACAACGCTGACGGATGACCGCACGGTTACAGAGGAAATGAAGAAAGTTCAATAATTAATTTTCAATTATCAATTTTCAATTTACAATCAATTTTTCCGCCCAAGGCGGATCCGCCTTCGGCGGACAATGAATTAATTTTCAAACAGGCATCCTTGGTGAAAAATTGATCATTGATCATTAGGCATATCTATGATGGACAATATTGTTTCATTGGCAAAGCGCAGGGGATTTATATTCCCGGGATCTGAAATTTACGGCGGTCTCGCGGGAACATGGGACTATGGCCCTGCCGGCGCGTTGCTGAAAAAGAACATCAAAGACGAGTGGTGGCGCGGCATGGTTCAGCTAAGAGACGACATGGTGGGAGTGGACGCCGCGATTTTAATGAATCCGAAAGCGTGGGAAGCGTCCGGGCATACCACTGCGTTTGCCGATCCGCTGGTTGAGTGCAAGCTTTGCCACCAGCGTTTCCGCGCGGACAAACCGGAAGAAATGGCCGATCATGAAAAAAGCCACGGCAAAGAGAAGGTTGCGTGGACCGACAAAAAGCAGTTCAATCTGCTGGTAAAGGCGGAACTTGGCGTGGTGGAGGGGCAAAAAACAGAGGTGTATTTGCGCGGTGAAATTACCAACGGAGTCCATGTAAATTTCCGCAATGTGCTCGCTTCTTCAAGGGTGAAAATTCCTTTCGGTGTGGCGCAGATCGGAAAAGCGTTTCGCAATGAGATTACCCCCGGCAATTTTACGTTTCGCTCGCGGGAATTTGAACAGATGGAAACCCAGTTTTACATAAAACCCGATGAAGAAGAGGGGAAACGGTGGTTTGAATACTGGAAAGAGGACCGCATGAATTGGTACCTTGGGCTTGGCATTAAAAAAGAACATGTGCGTTTTAAAGACCATGAGCCCGAAGAGCGCGCGCATTACGCGAGGTTTGCCACAGATATTGAATACAAGGCTCCGTTTGGATGGGCCGAGTTTATGGGCATTCACCACCGTGGCGACTGGGACCTAAAAAGGCATCAGGAGTTTTCGGGTCAGGCGATGGCGTACAGGGATCCTGACACCAAAGAAGAATATATCCCGTGGGACATTGAAACGTCAGCTGGCGTTGACCGATCTTTGCTGTTTTTTTTGATTGACGCGTACCATGAGGAAAAAGAACGGACCGTGTTAAAACTTCATCCTCGGCTTGCGCCATACAAAGCGGCGATATTTCCTTTGTTGGCAAATAAGCCCGAGCTTGTGCGCGAGGCGAGAGCGGTGTATGATCGCTGCCGGGAATACTGCCAGGTTGCGTGGGACGACCGGGGCAACATAGGAAAACGCTACTACAGCCAAGACGAACTTGGCACTCCCTATTGCGTTACCGTGGATTTTGACACGCTGAAAGATAAGACCGTAACGGTGCGCGACAGAGATACGATGCGCCAGGAGCGGGTTCCCATTTCATCACTTCGCGAATTTATGCAAAAAAAGACCAATGATTACATTCACTAAATTTCCCAACGGGCTCCGGTTTCTTGCCATTCCCGACAAAAACGCGCAAACCGCAACCGCGCTTGCGCTTGTAGGTACGGGATCCAAATACGAGGAACGCTCCGCAAGCGGCATATCGCATTTTTTGGAGCACATGTTTTTTAAGGGAACAAGAAAGCGCCCCACTCCTTTGGCCGTGGCAGAATCCTTAGACAGAATTGGAGGAGCGTTCAATGCGTTCACGGGCGAAGATTACACGGGATATTACGCCAAGGTGAACAAAGAACATTTTGACTTGGCGTTAGAATGGGTGTCTGACATATTTTTACATTCTTTATTGCCTGCTCCCGAGCTTGAAAAAGAGAAAGGCGTTGTGATTGAGGAAATCAACATGTACCGCGACAACCCGGCCTCTCACGTGCAGAGCTTGTGGACAAAGGTCTTGTATGGGGATCAGCCCGCAGGCTGGGACATTGCCGGAACCAAAGAAACGGTGTCGCGCCTGACAAGAGGCGCGCTTGCCTCGTACATGAAAAGCCAATATGTTGCTTCCAACACCGTAGTTGCCCTGTCTGGCAATATTGATGTTGAAAAAGCAAAGCGGAAAACATCCGCCCTGTTCCGCTCTATTCCCGTTTCTTCGTTCCGGGCGAAACAGCAGGTCGCAGAGAACCAGAAAAATCCTCAGACGCTTGTGGAATTTCGCAAAACCGACCAGACGCATTTTGTCCTTGGAACAAGGGCATTCGGGCTGTTAGATTCCAGAAGATACGCGCAAGCGGTGCTTGCCACGGCGCTCGGCGGTATGATGAGCTCCCGCTTGTTTGTGAAGATACGGGAACAGCTTGGCCTTGCCTATTATGTTTCAACCACAAGCGAAACGACTCCGGAAACCGGATATGTGGCAACGTCAGCTGGCGTGAGGAACGGGGAAGCGGCCATGGCAGTGAAAGAAATTATCAAGGAGTATCAAGCATTGAAAACCCGTCTTATTCCTTTATCCGAACTGCAAAAAGCAAAAGACAATCTTTTGGGAAAGCTTGCCATCGGGCTTGAAGCGTCAGACACCAGAGCGTCGTTTCATGCAATGCAGGAGCTCTTAGAGCGCAAGATCTCCACGTTGGATGCGGTGTATGATAGAATAAAAAAGGTGCGGTCATCCGACCTTCGGCGCTTGGCTCAGGAAATTTTCAGGCCGGATCGCCTTAACCTTGCTTTGCTCGGTCCTTTTGAAGACGGCAAGCAATTTGAAACTCTTTTATCCCGCTAGAAGCCAGACGCGTTGCGCGTCCGGCGGCCGCCTTTTGCGGCTTGCTTCTAGCGGGAGTACGCCTATGAACGAACAGCGCGTGCTTGACATATCATGGGGAACAATAGGCAAGCTTGCCTTGGCTGGTTTTGCGTTGTACGCGGTGTTTCTTATCCGTGACATTTTGGCGTGGACGCTGTTTGGCGTTGTCATTGCGGTGATTTTTGAACCTGTGGTCGGCTCTTTGAAAAAACTGAAAATTCCGCGCGTCGTTTCCGCAGTCTGCGTATATCTTGCCGTGTTCGGGCTGATTGCGTTCGTCATTTATGGAATGATTCCTTTTTTTGTAAGCGAAATTCAGCGCTTTTCCCAGCTTTTGCCCCAGTATTTTGAAACGCTCGCGCCGTTTCTCAAAAGTGTCGGGTTTGACATATTCACCAATGTCCAAACCTTTGTGGACGGCGCCGTCGGGGGGATAGAGAACGTCGGGTCCAGCATTCTCAATGTGCTGTTCTCTATTTTTGGAGGATTGTTTGCCGCGCTGTTTATCATCAGCATTGCCATTTTTCTTTCGGCGGAAGAATATCCGGCGGCTCAGTTTATCAGTTTGGCGTTTCCAAAAAAATACGAGGCCGCCGTTGCCAATGTGTGGGAACGCTCCAAGAAAAAAGTGGCAGGATGGTTTCTTTCAAGAATTTTGGCGTCTGTGTTTGTGGGGGGAGCGACCTATGTTGCGCTTTTGCTGTTTAACGTGCAGTACCCGCTTTCTTTGAGCTTGCTCTCGGGCATTGCCAATATCATTCCCATCGTGGGTCCTTTGGTGACGGGATTGTTGACCGGCATGATTGTGGCGTTAGATTCCATGACCAAGGCGCTGTTTGTCGCGCTTACGCTTGTGCTCATTCAGCAGATTGAAAACAATATCGTAACCCCGGTTCTTTCCAAAAAACTGTTCGGCGTTTCTCCCGTGCTTGTGTTAGTGTCGCTTGCCGTGGGAGCAAAGCTGTGGGGCGTCATGGGAGCGATTTTGTCATTGCCCTTGGCCGCGGTGCTGTTTGAGTTTGTGCAAGACTACCTTAAGAAGAGGAAAGAAGAATAACAATAAAAATCCAAAGCCCAAAATCCAAATGTCAAATGAATGTCAAAGCTCAAAGTCCAAATAACTCATTTGTCATTTGATATTGGGGTTTCATTTGGCATTTGATATTTGAGCTTTGGATTTTGGGATTTTTATGTCTTTGTATATTGTCGCTACTCCCATTGGAAATTTAGAGGACATCACATTGAGAGCGCTCCGCATACTGAAGGAGGCTGATTTTATTTTATGCGAAGATACGAGGGTGACGAAAAAACTTCTTTTCCATTTTGATATTACAACCTCAACCATCAGTTATCATCAGCACAGCAAAGAAGAAAAATATCAGGAGATCGCGGGATTGCTGAACGCGGGGAAGAATCTTGCCTTAGTCACGGATTCTGGCACTCCCGGCATTTCAGACCCCGGCAACGAGCTTGTTGCTTTTTTGTTGAAGCAAAATCTTGATGTCCCTATTGTTCCGCTTCCCGGCCCTTCAGCTCTCACTGCCGCCTCCAGCATTGCCGGCATTTCCATGGACAAGTTTTTGTTTCTGGGGTTTCCTCCGCATAAAAAAGGGAGAAAAACATTTTTTGAAAAAGCAAGTCAGTCGGAACTCCCCGTTGTTTTTTACGAGTCGCCTTTTCGCGCCGTGAAAAGTTTGCGCGAGCTCGCTTCATTAAATCCAAACGCGCACGTCGTGGTGTGCCGCGAATTGACAAAGAAATTTGAAACGATATATCGTGGAAACATTGTGCGTGTGATTGACATGGTGTCGCAAGCTCCAGCCAAAGGAGAATTTGTTATCATCGCGCAGAATTAATTATTTTTATGGCAAAATTTTATATCACAGCCGCAATCCCGTACGTCAACGCAAAGCCGCATATCGGGCACGCGCTGGAGTTTGTGCAGGCAGATAGTATCGCGCGCTCTCATCGCTTGAAGGGCGAGGAGACCCTGCTTTTATCAGGAAGCGACGAGAATGCCATTAAAAATGTGCAGGCGGCTGAAAAAGCGGGAATCCCGGTGCAGAAATTTATTGATGAAAACGCAAAGTCGTTTCTTGAGTTGGCCAACAAACTTGGCGCGCAGTTTGACGTGTTTCAGAAGGGAAGCAGTAAGGAACATCATGCGTCCAGCCAGAAGCTGTGGGAGCTTTGCGCAAAAGCAGGCGATATTTACAAAAAATCTTATGAGGGCTTGTACTGTGTGGGATGTGAGGCGTTTTATGCTTCAGACGAACTTGACGGACAGGGCGAGTGCGCGGAGCATCCGGGGAGAAAGCTTGAAACGGTGTCAGAAGAAAATTATTTTTTCAAACTCTCGCGTTATCAGCAAAAACTTATTGAACTGATTGAAACGAATGAGTTGCGCATTGTCCCCGCTGTAAGAAAAAACGAGGTCTTGTCTTTTTTGCGCCAGCCCCTGCAGGACATCAGTATTTCGCGTTCAAACGAGCGCGCAAAAAACTGGGGAGTTCCCGTTCCCGGAGACGACAGTCAGAGGTTGTATGTCTGGTTTGATGCGTTGAACATCTATCAATCAGGAGTGGGATTCGGGCTTGACAAGGAAAGATATAAAAAGTGGTGGCCAGCTGATGTCCACGTCATCGGCAAAGGGATTATTCGTTTTCATGCGGTGTACTGGCCCGCGTTCTTGTTGTCGGCAAATCTGCCTTTGCCAAAAGCTCTTTTTGTGCACGGGTATATCACGGTGGACGGGCAGAAGATGTCAAAAACGCTCGGAAATGTCATAGATCCTTTTGAACTCATCGCAAAGTACGGGGCTGACGCGGTGCGGTATTTCTTTTTGCGGGAGCTTCCCTCAACTGAAGATGGGGATTTCAGCTATGAGAAATTTGAAGCGCGGTATAACGCGGACCTTGCGAGCGGGT
>CAYYFJ010000001.1:58146-63156 GCA_964471385.1 uncultured Candidatus Saccharibacteria bacterium | reverse complement strand
AAGTTAGCGATCGCGATTGCAGTGTCCGAGCTTGCCGGTATCATCGGATCTGTATTTACCGTATCGGCGATTCCGGGTTGGTATGCCGGGCTGGTGAAACCCGCGTTTAATCCGCCTGCGTGGATTTTTGGTCCCGTGTGGACAACGCTGTACGTTCTGATGGGCATTTCGCTTTTCCTTGTTTGGAAACAACATCCTCACATACTTAAGAATATGAGGGTGTTGCGTGCGTGGCGGTTGGCGATGTTTCTTTTTTTCTCCCAACTGCTGCTCAACGCCGTTTGGTCGATTCTTTTTTTTGGCCTCCACAGCCCCGGGTGGGCGTTGCTTGACATTGCCGCGCTCTGGCTCGCGATTGTCTGGACAATCGCAGCGTTCTCAAAAATTTCACGGCCCGCCGCGTGGCTGTTGGCGCCGTACATTCTTTGGGTGAGCTTTGCGGCGTATCTCAATTACACTATTTGGGCGCTGAATTAAGGTGTGCTATAACACATACCATGATGGGATATAATTGGGGCATGATGGGAGGAGCAGGGACGTTCGGCGTTATCACATGGTTTGTGATTTTCGTTGATCTCGTGCTTCTCGGCGTCTGGCTCTGGAAACAAATCAGCAAGTAATAGGGGACTCTGGAGAATGATTTTTCAGTTTTAGCGCGCCTTGCCGTCGTGAAGCGTTTTGATTATACATACCCGGTTTTTGGAGACGCGTTGAAAAAAGATTTTCAACATCAAATAGCGGTTTTCGTATGATTGAGAGAATAAAACAATTGTTGCACTTGCAGAAACTGCGGAGCTGGTACAGGCAATACGAGCGTTTTTTTATTCCTGCGGCTTTGGCGTTCGGGTTTTTGAGCGACCTTGTGATGTTTCGTTATGTCAGTTTGAGCTTTGTGTTCGCGTCTCTTGCGGCGCATCTTTTGCTGGCGGGAGCCGCCATTGTTCTTTTGAATGTATGCGAAGCACAAAAACTGCGAGGAAAGTTTTTCTCATACGCGCAGATATTCGCTCCGCTGGTTTTGCAGTATTCGTTTGGTTCTTTGTTTAGCGCGTTCGCGCTTTTTTATTCTGCCAGCGGGTCATTGGGCGCGAGCTGGCCGTTTATCGCGGCGCTTGCGTTTTTAATGGCTGGAAATGAGATTTTCAAACAGCAGTACGCGCGGCCCTTTTTGCAGATAAGCGCGTATTTCTTTTCTTTGTTCGCGTTTGCCAACTGGGCGGTTCCGTATATTCTGCGCGACTTGGGTCCCGCGATATTTCTTTTGAGCGGGCTTTTGAGCATTGCCGTCATTGCGCTGTTTGTGTACGTTCTGCAGAGAGCCGCGAGCGCGGTCAAAGAAGAAACGCCCCGCATTGTTGCGGGTGTTGCCGCCATATTCGCGGCAATGAATATTCTCTATTTTTCAAACATTATTCCTCCTATTCCTCTTGTCTTGCGCGCCGTTGGCGTGTACCACAATGTCGGGCGCACAGGGGACAGCTATCAGGTTCTTGCGGAAGGCCGTTCTCGCGGCGCATTGTTTTCTCTGCCTCAAAAATTTGCCGTCACTCCTGAAAACAAAACAGCCTATGTGTTCAGCTCGGTGTTTTCTCCGTCGGGTTTGAATATTGAGGTTGTGCACGAATGGCAGAAATGGGATTCTTACGCGGGGAAATGGATAACAACCGACAGCCCCTCGTTTTCTTTAGCGGGCGGCAGGAACCAAGGGTATCGCGGATATTCATGGAAAACAAATATACAGCAAGGCCTTTGGCGGGTGAACGTGAAAACAGCGCATGGCCAGCTCATCGGCCGCACGTCGTTTTCCGTTGTTGAATCGGGTGAACTTCCCGCTTTGCGCCTTGAGACGAAGTAATGTGTTTAAGTATCTCTATAGCAACCACTAGTCGCTTGACATTATATAACTGTTGTATATACTTTAGATATATGGCTAAAATTCTTATCAGCATTAAAGCTGACCGGGACGTCAAAGAAAAGGCAAAAAAAATCGCGCAGCAGCTTGGCCTTCCTCTTTCCGTTATTGTGAACGCGTATCTGCGGCAATTTATCCGCACCAAGGAAGTGCATTTTTCCGTTGAAGGAGCGCTAAAGCCAAGCGCCAAAAAGCGTCTGTCGCGCATTCACAAAGAAGTATTGGAAGGAAAAAATCTTTCCCCCGCTTTTTATACCGCTAAAGAAATGGATGCGTATCTGGATTCTTTGGAAAAATGAGGATACTGTTCCATAAAAACTTTGAGAAAAAATTTGTTAAACTTCACCCTACATTAAAAGAAAGGTTTAAAGAACGGCGCAATTTGTTTTTAGAGAATACATTTCATCCTTTGCTGAACAACCATGTTTTGACGGGCGAACGAAAAGATCAATGGAGCATTAATATCACGGGCGACTGGCGCGCCATCTATGTTGTAAAAGAGGAAGGAGTTATTGTATTTATTGATATAGACACTCATTCCAATCTCTACAGGTAGGGTTTTGTCTGGTTCTTTGGAAACCCTTGGGGTAAGTCTGGTTTACCCCGTTAGAAAGTCCCATCCTTTCTAACGGAGTTTGCCCAGTCCCGGCTTACTCAATTTTTTGTTGTTTGACATGATACTGCAGGTATTCTATAAAGAAGGACGCTCTGCACATTAAAAATAGAAAAAGAAAGCCGCACAAAACAATAAAGGGGGAGAAGGAGGAAAACGTATGAAACCTTATAGAGGAGGAAAAAAAATTGCTTCTTCGCATGGAACACTTACTCCTGCCGCCGCTTCTATCGTAGATGCGGCTCGGAAGATGCCAGAGGTTAGAAAAATTGTAATCGGTGTAATCAAACAAGCAAGAGCAGGAAGCCCCTTCGCCAAAGTTATTGAGATTCCTGCTGGTTTAAAGGTTGAAGTCAAGGGAAATTCTGCGGTACAGGAGATTTTCCTGTACACGGACCAACAAGAGTTTGTGAAGAATCATCTGGATGTTTTAAGAAGAAAGACAGGGAGGGATGCCAGATGATAAAGAAGTTTGCGCTTTTTTGCGCAGCTATCTTTATGAGTTCGTTGGCGACATTGCTGTTGCCCGGAGTGGCGCTGGGCGCCACCATCTATGTGGGCGCGGCGACCTGCCCGGCAGTGGGCGCTGGCACTTTCGGAAATCCATACTGCAGTATTCAGACTGCAGTGAACAACGCCACTGCCGGCGACACCATTGTCATTGCGGCCGGCACCTTTATGGAGAGCGTGGTAATCAGCAAAAATCTCACGCTTCAGGGAGCCAGCGCCGCAACCACTCTGGTAACCGGAGACGGCAATAATCCTGCCATCAAGGTTACCGTCGGAGTTACTGTTGTCGTCAAGAGTTTGGCGGCAAGCGGGGCTTCCGCTGACGTGAACGGCGGAGGATTCCATAACAGCGGCACCCTGACTCTTCCGGATGTCGCTGTGACCGGCAACTCCGCGACCGGGAACGGCGGCGGAATTTACAACGCCAACACTGGCGTGCTGGTCATGGAGCGGGGTTCTCTAAACGGGAACTCCGCTGACCTGAGCGGCGGCGCGATATTCAACGCTGTTGGAGGCAGTGTCACGCTTTCAGGCGTGGCGATCACCGGGAACAGCGACCAGAACGGTCTGGCTATCGTGGGCGTGGTTACCGCCAAGTATAGTTGGTGGAACCATACTTCTGGTCCCGGCGGAAGCGGACCCGGTCTTGGCGACAAGGTCGGCGCAAGCGTTGCGTTTACGCCGTGGAAGACCGCTTCCACGGATCGGTTGCTGAACACCAGCGCGGCAGGCGCAGGAACTGGCACCGTGAGTCCGTCTGGCGTCAATATATACGCCAACGGAACAACAGTGTCGTTGACCGCCACGCCGACCGGAGGCTCAACCTTCGGCGGATGGAGCGGCGACTGTGCGGGGTCCGTTGCGGGTATCAATGTTGCTATGAGCGCTGACAAGGCGTGCGTCGCAACATTTATCTCTGTGCCTGTTCCGTCTGTGCCACCTCCGGGCGGTCCTCCTCCGGGCGGTCCTTCGGGCGATCCTCCGGGTTGGGGGCAAGTGACGGAGTTCTACTCTCTCAAAGTGGAGGCGGCTGGTTGCGGTTCCGTGAAAGCAGATCCGGACCAGCGCTTTTATCGCGAGAAGACGCCGGTCAATCTGGCGGCTCTGCCCGACAAGGGATGCAGGTTTGTCGGGTGGAACATGAGTCCCGTGAACAACAATCATGAGTCAATCACGGTGGAGATGGACGCGGATAAATCCATCAAAGCTGTGTTTGAGCCCATCGTGTTTACATTGACGGTGTTGCCTCCGCGGGGAGAGGGTATTGTGTATCCTTCCCCGGGTGTGTATATATTTCCGTTGAACGAGGTGGTCATCGCCTCGTTCCAGATGGCCCGCGACCAGCGGTTCGTCAGATGGGAGGGCGGCGTTGTAAATTCTGACAGCGTCGTTACTGCCATTGTGATGAATCGGGATATGGTGGTGCAGGCCGTTGCGGCCTCCACCACTCATGCCCTTGCTATTCGGTTGGAAGGCGAGGGGCTGGTTGATCCTTTGCCCGGTGTGTACAGCCGCCGGGAAGGAGAGTCAACTGTCCTTTATGCCTTTCCACCGGCAGGATATGAATGCCAGTGGGACGGACCTGTCGCGCATCGCGACCGGTGCGCAACATACGCCGTGATGGGCAGGAGCGATGCAACTGTCACGGCAAGGTTTGTTCCTCCTCTTCTTGTAACACCACATGCCCATTCTCTCACTACAGAGACAATGGGAGAGGGGATAGTGATTCTGGAGCCAAACGCGAGCCGCTATTCGCACAACGCGAGGGTGCTTTTAACCGCCGCCCCGCGCAACGGATGGTGGTTTGACCGCTGGGTGATGGATGGATTGGAGGGGTCTTTCTCTCCAAGAATTACCATCACCTTGCGGGAAGATCGCAGGGTCATCGCTGTTTTCCGCCCATGGGAAGACTGGTGGTTGCCCTATTAGTTCCAGGTTCGGCTCTCCGCCCCGGCAACTTGTCTGCCGGGGCTTT
>CAYYFJ010000001.1:19132-58046 GCA_964471385.1 uncultured Candidatus Saccharibacteria bacterium | reverse complement strand
TTTATTACGGGGTACGACCCCGCGACGCCATTACGGGGTACGACCCCGCGACGGAAATCGGAGACACACCCGGTGTGTCTCCGAAAAAAAACTTGCAAAAGGGACAGTTTGATAGTATGATTTTATCAGGATTCAGATTTGATTCTGCTGTCTGCCAGCAGTTTTTTATTGAGAAACGACATACCGCCATTATGGAAATACGCAATATCGCGATTATAGCTCATGTGGATCACGGAAAGACCACGCTGACTGACGCCATTATGCGCCAGACCGGAATGTTTAAAGAAGGCATGAGCATGGACACAAACGCTTTAGAGCAGGAGCGCGGCATTACCATTTACGCGAAAAACACAGCCGCGTTTTATAAAGGTACAAAAATCAACATTGTGGACACGCCCGGGCACGCGGATTTTGGTTCGGAGGTGGAGCGCGTTCTGCGTTCCATTGATTCTGTTATTCTGGTGGTGGACGCGCAGGAGGGGCCCATGCCCCAGACCCGTTTTGTGCTGAAAAAGGGACTAGAGCTTGGGTTAAAGCCCATTGTGGTGATCAATAAAATTGACAAGCAGGCCGCAGATCCGGAGCGCGCGATTGAGCAGGTGTACGAGCTTTTTATGGAGCTTGGAGCAAACGACGCACAGCTTGATTTCCCCGTGATTTACGCGGTGGGAAGGGAAGGCGTGGCGAAAAAGAAACTCGCTGACGAATCAAGCAATTTGGCTCCTCTGCTTGACGCTATTTTAGAATACGTGCCGCCGGCTTCCGGGCAAGCTGACGCTCTTTTGCGCGTTCAGCCGTTTAACCTTGCCTACGACAATTTTCTCGGCCGCCTTGCCATTTCAAGAATATATGACGGAACAATCAAAACGGGAGATGAGGTGGTTGTAAAAAACAAGGAAGGAGAAATGTATCGCGGGAAAATCACCAAACTCTTTACCTTCAGGGGCTTGGAAAGGGAAGACGTTGCGTCAGCGTCAGCGGGCGACATTGTGATGATCGCGGGCATTCCCGCCATTACCATTGGAGATACTATTTGTTCGTCTCCCGAACAGGAACAGCTTCCTTCCATAACAGTAGATGAGCCGACCATCGCGCTGAATTTTCTCGTGAACAATTCTCCGTTTGCGGGAAAAGAAGGCAAATTTGTCACGTCGCGCCAGTTGCGCGAGAGGCTTGAAAAAGAGCTGGAGGTAAATGTGGGCTTGCATGTGGATTTTTCAGAGAGCGAGTCTGGCGACCGGTTCAAAGTATATGGAAGAGGCGAATTGCACATTGCCATTTTGCTGGAGAATATGCGCCGCGAGGGATTTGAACTGCAGGTGTCCCAGCCGCAGGTGATTGTGAAAGAAATCGGCGGCAAAAAAATGGAGCCGTTTGAAGAAGTGATTGTGGACGCGCCCGCGGAGTTTCAGGGCGCGGTGATTGAAAAACTCGGACAGCGGGGAGCTGTGCTCACGAATGTGCACGCGCATGAACATACCGTGCGCCTGACGTTTAAGGGTCCCACAAGGGGATTGCTTGGATATAGGGGGCAGTTTGTGGTGGACACAAGGGGCGAGGGCATTTTTTCCAGCCGCGTTCTCGGGTTTGAGCCGTATGCCGGCGCTATCGCAAAAAAAACATTTGGGTCCATGGTTTCCATGGCTTCAGGAAAAGCATTAAGCTACGCGCTTGCCAATCTTCAGGAGCGCGGCACGCTGTATGTGGCTCCGGGAACCGAAGTGTATGAAGGCATGGTGGTTGGAAATGTGTCCAACGGCGTTGAGATGTCGGTCAATCCGACAAAAGGCAAACATTTGACCAATATGCGCGATTCTGATTCTGACAAAAAAATCCAGCTGGACCCTGTGCTTGCGCTTACCATTGAAAACGGACTTGAAATTATGGCGGAGGACGAGTATTTGGAGGTTACTCCCGACAGCGCGCGCCTCCGCAAGAAATATCTGACTGCAATTGACCGCGTGCGCGCCGAACGCGCCTCCCATTAACGTCGCGGGGTACGACCCCGCGACGGCGTCGCGGGGTACGACCCCGCGACGGACGGCAGACCCAGCGACGGGAACAAGGAGCTCTTCGGAGCTCCTTTTGCGTGAGCTCGGCGCAATAATATGATATAATCGCCAAATGAAACTTCAGTTAAACAACTATGCGTTTATAGACAGCCAAAATCTGAATTTAAGTATTCAGGAACTCGGCTGGAAATTGGATTTTCTGCGTTTTCGCGTCTATCTCAAAGAGAAATATAATGTGTCAAAAGCGTTTTTATTCATTGGGTATATTGAAGGCAATAATGATCTTTACATTCGGTTGCAGGAAGCAGGGTTTCTTTGTATTTTCAAGCCGACACTGCGATATAAAGATGGAACAACAAAAGGAAATTGCGACGCGGAACTTGTACTGCACGCAATGATTGAATATGAGCGCTATGACAAAGCAATCATTGTTACGGGTGACGGCGATTTTTATTGTTTAGCAAATTATTTCGTTGAAAAGAACAAGCTTGGAATTTTGCTTATTCCAAATCGTTTGAAATTCTCTGCCTTGCTCAAACATAAAAACTTCAGGCCATTTTTGAGATATGCAAATGATTTGAGGCAAAAACTTGAATATAAACAAAAAAGGCCCCACAAGGACGAAACCTTATAGGGTGGCTTTTTCGTTGGTGATTGCTTTTATTCTATCTGGATGAGAAAATTTGTCAAGTGTCTTTTCTCGCTTACATATGGAACATTTATGGCATTTACGAACAGTTTCTGAAACTTTTGAAGAGCTGGGCACAGGCGAGCACGGATTGAACGAGGCAGAAGCGAAGCGCCGCCTCAAAACGCATGGCCGCAACAAACTGCCCGAAACAAAAACGCCAAGTATTGCGGCTATTTTTTTGCGCCAATTCCAGAGCCCTTTGATTTATGTTCTCTTTGGCGCTTCGGCGCTCGTGTTTGCAATGGGGCAAATGGCTGATGCCTTTGTTATTTTCGCGGTTCTTTTGTTCAACGCGCTTGTCGGAACCGTGCAGGAGGGAAAAGCGCAAAACACATTGCACGCGCTCAAAACATTTGTGGAAACAAAGGCGACTGTCGTACGCGAAGGCAAAGAGCTTATCATTTCAGACGAGGAGGTTGCGCCGGGAGACATTCTTATTCTGCAGGAGGGTGAGAAAGTGCCGGCGGACGCAAGAATCATTTTCAGCCAAAATCTCACCATTGACGAATCGGCGCTTACCGGAGAATCAGAACCCGTGCACAAAATCCTAGATGTGTTGGAAAAACCGGAGGCGGGCGCGCTCGCGCAAAAGAACATGGCGCTGAAAGGCACCAATATTGTCGCAGGTTCCGGCAAGGCGGTTGCGGTTGCAACGGGGCTTGTTACTGCCATTGGAAAGGTTGCCAAAGAAGTGTCAGCCATTGACACGGAGATTCCACTTAAGGCGAATATACGCGCTCTTACCCGGCTTATCATAGCGACAGCCGCGTTTATCAGCGCCGCGCTGTTTATTCTTGGCATTGTTTTTGGAGCGCCAGTCAGACAAATGTTTGTCACCGTTGTTTCGCTTTCCGTCTCCATTATTCCCGAGGGGCTTCCCATTGTGATGACGCTTGTGCTTGCAACCGGAGTGTGGAGAATGTCAAAACGCAACGCGTTGGTGAAGCGGCTTCAGGCAGTGGAGGCATTGGGGCAGGCAAGGGTCATTGCGGTGGACAAAACAGGCACCATCACAAAAAACGAGCTGATGATTGAAAAGGTTTATGTTGGCGGAAAAATGTTTGACATTGGAGGGTCGGGGTATGACCCTGCGGGCGAAGTGCGGCTTAACGGAAATATGGTTGACGCGGTTAATCACCCGGAGCTTTTATTCGCGGCAAGAACCGCCGCGTTTTGCGCCAGCGCGCGGGTGGTGTTTTCACAGGAGCAAAAACAATGGCGCATAGCAGGAGATCCAACCGAGGCGGCTTTGCTTGTGTTTGCGAGAAAATTGGGCTTTCACAAAGACGAGCTGAAGCAGGAATCTCCCTTGATTGCAGAGATTCCGTTTGATTACAAACTGAAATATCACGCCACGGTCCATAAAGAAGACGGACGGAATCTTCTGGTTCTTGCGGGAGCGCCCGAGGTTATCTTGCGGCTTTCTGAAACCGCATGGCGCGGAGGAAAAAGCCATGCGCTGGAGCGCGATGAACGAGAATCGCTGGAGCTGATGTTTTCTAATATGTCGCAGAACGCTTTGCGCGTGCTGGCGTTTGCAGTAAGTCATGCGGTTTCAGACACTCTTGATCCAAAGAACATTTCATCGCTGACGTTCGGGGGATTCTTTGCCATGAGAGACGCCTTGCGCCCGGAAGCCGCGCCTGCCGTGCGCAGAGCAAAGGAGGCGGGCATAAATGTTGTGATGATCACCGGAGATCACAAAGAAACAGCGCAGGCGATCGCGAAGGAAGCCGGCATTTTTCAGCAAGGAGACACAACGCTTACGGGACAGGACATTGACAGTTTGTCAGACAAGGAGCTTTCTCAAAAACTTGCTTTTACGTCGGTATTCAGCCGCGTGACGCCAACGCATAAACTGCGCATTGTGCAGGCATATAAGGCGCGTGGAGAAATCGTGGCAATGACCGGAGACGGCGTGAACGACGCTCCTTCGCTTGTGGCGGCCGACCTTGGGGTCGCCATGGGAAAAATCGGCACTGAAGTGGCAAGAGAGGCGGCGGACATTGTGTTGTTGGACGACAACTTCGGAAGCATTGTCGCGGCGGTGGAAGAAGGCAGAAACATTTACAAAACAATCAAAAAAGTCATTCTGTACCTTTTTTCAACAAGTTTCGGGGAAGTGTTTACCATAGTTCTCGCGCTTTTGCTTGGGTATCCGCTTCCGCTTTTGCCCGCGCAGATTATCTGGCTGAACTTTGTGACTGACGGATTTCTTGACGTCGCGCTTGCCATGGAGCCCAAAGAAAAAGGACTGATGAAGGGCAATTTTGAACGGCCGAAACGTTATCTTGTTGACAAATTGATGGCTCAGCGCATGTTTTTTATGGCTCTTCCTATGGCTGTCGGAGCCCTGTATCTTTTTTCGCGGTATGCGCAAACCGATTTTGGGAAGGCGTTGACGATTTCACTTACCGCGTTGGCTGTATTTCAATGGCTGAACGCGTGGAACTGCCGCTCTGAAGAAAAATCAGTGTTTGCGATGAATCCGTTTTCCAACATGTTTCTGGTCGCGGCAACCGCTATCGTAATAGGTTTGCAGGCGCTTGCGGTGTACAATCCCGTTCTGCAGAAACTTCTCCATACGACTCCTCTTGCGTTTTCCGAATGGCTTATGATTGTGCCGATTGCTCTTTCCATTATTATTGTGGAGGAGACGCGGAAATTCTTCTACAGAAGAAGCGCGCGATAGCTATTTGAGATATCCACAGGCGCGGTCTTGTGCGGGTTTGATGGAGTGGTAAAATAAATAGTGGAAAAGGTCGGGGGTACTTTTGATAAGTATTTTTGGCCGCTTTAAAATATGAAACTTGTAAGCACGCTTGCCATGGTTCTTGTCGTGGTTGGCGGGTTGAACTGGGGCCTTGTGGGTTTGCTCGATTTCAACCTCGTGACAGCCGTTCTAGGCGAAGGGACAACAGCCGCAAAATTGGTGTATGATTTAGTCGGATTGTCAGCCGTGTACGTGGCGTGGGAAGCATTCACGAAAAGAGGATAAGGATTGACCTGATGCCGTAGAAAAGGGCTCCGAATATTCGGAGCCCTTTGAATTTGACAAATAGATTTTAATGTGTTAGCCTCGTGCTAGCATAGAATAAGAAGGAGGAGACGCGGATGGCTGATGGGAAGAGGGCTCTTGTTCCGCGGAATCCCGACGGAAGCCTGTCCGTTGATGGACAGGGTGTCACGGCGCTCGCAAGGAGACTCAAGTGGTCTCCCGAGGCGCTGGTCCGGAGGATTCAGGACGCGTTGCCTGCGCCTCTGGAACAGCAAGTCTATTTGGAGGTTGCGCTCTCGCTTCGGTTGCGGCGCGCGACGTTGCCGGAGACTTTCGGGAAGATCTTCCGGGAGTTGATTGGCGAACGGAAGCTCACGGCAAGGGATCTTGAGGACCGAGTGGTCGGAGAAAACCTTGTCGTGAACACCATGGTGGAAGTTGGCGACTACCTCGCCATTGCCCTAGAGCTTCTCGAGAGATTCTGGGAGCTCGGCGTTCGCAGTGTTCCGACCGTGCGTGTTGCCACCAAATTAGCGATGGCATACGGCGAGCACGCCGTTGACATCGTTGAGATGGTGGAGAACAACCTTCACGCGATCCTGCGTGGCGCGGGTGTGAGGAGCAGGCTTCCTCTGCCCGCTTGGATGGGGATTATCCTCGGCCATATCGCCGAGCATGCGACACAGGGCGGAGGCGGCGTGTTCTGTGTCCGCGACTTCGACGATGTGATCGAGCTCTTGAATAAATATTCCTTGAGGGAGGAGTAAGATGCTCGGTAGAGACCTTGTCCGCCGCTTGCGTGGCGAGGGCGAGGAGGAAAATCCACTCGCTCTCATCGGGATCACCCCGGAGATTTTGGGTCTGGGGCTTTCCGACGGCGATCTCTACGATCACTGTCGGCAAATTGCCAGGAACCTTATGGCAAAGGCTCATCCTGATCTACGGGGTGGCGAAGCTGCCGCGAACACTCTACGGTTCTCCAAGGCTCTTGAGCTCCTCAAGAATCGCGCGCGATTCGACGAGGCGCTCCGGGAGTTCCGCCAGGGTTACGTCTTTGTCCGGCGTGAGGAGCGTAGCTTGCGGAGCCAGGTTGCCGAACTGACTCTGCGGATCGGTGGCTTGGAGCAACGTCTGCGCTCCAAGGAAGAAGAAGTCGCGCGAGCGGAGGAAATCGCTCGCCGGTATGACGCGTGGGCGCGGTGGTTCCTTGAGGCAGTTGCGACCCAGTTTGCGGGATCGCGGCAGGAGGAGTTCCAGGTTGCACACCGCGATGCCCGACTGTTCGCGATTCGCCTCGAGGCGGAGATTGCGCCGCCTCCCATTGAGAGATTGAGGAAGGAGGTCCTGAGGTTTCAGGAAGGGACGAAGAGTCGGGCGGCTGCGGAAGGACGCAGCTTGTCTGCCGGCGAGCTTATCCACCTGCGGATGCTTGTGGAAAAAGCTCGGCTTCACGCCATTCCCGCCAAATCCCTCTTAGAGGCGGCGGGCGAGACGAGGTCCATCCAGTGGGATCTCGCCTGCTTCATGAAGAAAAATTTTCCTCTTGCTGACGGCGGAGGAACTGTCGCTATAGCCGGAGAGCCACATCCCAAGTGGATTGGAGGAGGGATGCTGGAGCTCTACCGGGAAGCTCTTCGGCGAATCGCCGTCTGCCTGGGAGACAGGCATGTTACCAAGCTCACCATCGCGCCAGAAGAAGTTGAGATACTGGCTGGTTGGCTTGGGAACATGGGCACTGTGCCGCACGGCGAAAAACTCTTCGCCCTCGGCACAGTCTCACTCGATGTGGCGGCGGGGGTGTTCCAGAACAAAACGGCGCACTCCCTCTTCGCGGCCACTGACGCAAGGGAGAGAGCGCTATTGCTTGGTCTCTCGCCTCTCCTCTATCCCGGCCGTGCACTCATCGCCTGTCGCCAGACGACGTTTGTCATGCCGGGAGAAGAGCGCAAGTTTTCGTTCCGTTCTCCCTTCTACTTCCCTTACGTCATTCTTGGCGTGAAGCGGAAGTAAACCCCTCTGCCGCGATTGTGGCAGAGGTTTTTTCTTACACCTGATGCCGTAGAAAAGGGCTCCGAATATTCGGAGCCCTTTGCTTTCTTGCCTGATATTTTTTGTGGTATACTTACATACAGGATAGGAGTTTTCAATAATAGTATAACTTCTTATATTATGAGCGCGAAACAATTTATGCTGATTGCGGGAGCGATTTTTTCTGTTATTGCCGCATTGCATCTCGCAAGGATTATTCTGCAGTGGGACGCGGCAATCGGAACATGGGATGTTCCGATATGGCTGAGCTGGCTCGCCGTGCCAGCCGCGGGATTTCTTGGATACACAGGCTTAAAGCAGGGCTCGCAATTGTAACTCTGTTCATGTTATGCGTTCCCAAAGCGTCATTGACAAGGTTGCCTGGCTTCATATTCAAAACAGAAAACTTTTGGTTGTGCGGAGCTACGGGAATGATATGTTTTTTATGCCCGGGGGCAAAAGAGAACAGGGAGAGTCTGACGCCTTGGCTTTACTACGCGAAGCAAAAGAGGAGCTGAATGTGGATCTTATTGCCGCAACCATGAAACTCGTGCGTGTGTTTGAAGGAGAAGCGCACGGAAAACCGCCAGGCACCCTGCTCCGCTCTGCGTGCTATGCCGCGGAGCATAAAGGCGAATTGAAACCTTCTTCTGAAATTGAGGAAATTGCGTGGTTTACCTCAAAAGACACAGCGCGCGCGACTTCAAACGGACTTATGATTATGCGGTGGCTTGCTGAACAAAACCTGATAGATTAATTACATAGGAACCTTATTAAAGAAGTATGTCTGCGAGACGGGCCCGACAAGAAAACAGAAAAGCGAGCCTCGTCAAGCAAACAAAGCAGGACGCGAACCATTTTGGCGAGCTGTACGAACAATATTTCCAGAGAGTCTTTCGGTACATTGCGGGACGCTTGGGAAAAGGCAAAGAGGCCGCGGAAGACCTTGCGCAAGACACATTTGTGCGGGCTTTTCGTGGCTTTTCCCATTTTCAAGACAGGGGATTTTCCTATCTCACCTATCTTTTGCGCGTGGCGCGGAATCTTTTAATTGACACGTACCGCACGTCAAAAAGCATCGTGTCGCTTGAGTATTTTGCGCAAGAGCCGTCTGATTTGAAAGAAGACATCCATGAAAAAGCAAGCGTGCGCATGGAAGTTGAAACTCTGCAAAAATTCATGCGCAAGTTAAAACCAAAAGAGCGTGAAATTTTGTCCGCGTTTTATCTGGAAGAGCGATCATTGAAAGAAATTGCGCGGCAAACAGGAAAAAGCGTGAACGCGGCCAAACTCATGCTTTCCCGCGCAAGGAAACGGCTGGCGGCAATGGCGCGCACAGCAATGACACCTTTGCCGGGTTTCATCGTTAGTACAATCAGAAGGGGCAAAGAAAAACAAAGACAGCGCGCGGCTTCTGCCCCTCAAAAGAGGGCGGAGAAACAAAAAGGTCGGGCGTAAGCATATCATCTCTTTTCACCTCTATGCCAAGACAACCTCCCCTCAAAAGCAATGCGGTGCCGGCTTGCTGAAAGGATGAGGAATCACGCAAGAGAGGAAACTCGGAATTTGAGTAGGTTTTTGGCGAATGCGCCGCATTAAATCCCCCGCAGACTTCAGCGGGGGATTTGCGTTGTTTGAAGGTTTGAAAAATTTTGTATAAAAAAAGCCCGCCTCAGTTTTCACTTCATTGGCGGAATGCGCTCCAGCAAACTTATTTTTTTACGGCCGATTTCATTGCCGCCACAACGGCGGCGAAAATCCCAACCAGTGCGACCCATACGACCCAAGGCATGCTATCACCCCCCTTCTTTCCTTTGTCTGCTGTGAATATGACTATATCACGAATGGAGAACAAAGTCAATATATGTGGTAATGTCCACACACATATTGCACTTTTTGGGTAAGCTGCGCTAAAGGCACATAAACAAAATCAATTCGTTTTGCACTCGTTGCCAAGCGAATGTGCGCGAGCATTTGATTTGCTATGGATTTTGGAAATGGCGCAGGCGCCCGGAAAGTTCCGATTCCACGTCATCCCGGTTTTTGCCGTATTTGAGGCGGGAGAGATTTTTCAGCATTGCCGCGGTTTCAGTATTTCCTTTTTTGAGAGGAAGTGTGGCAAGCGAGAACGGCCTACTGCTTTCTCCTTGCAGGAGCAGGCGGAGCGCGCCGTTGCGGTTGTCAAAATTCATCAGGTCATTTTCCTCAAATACCGGAGCAAACTGGGGAGCAAGATATTTTGCGTCGTCCGCTCCCACGCGCAGAGCAAACATTGATCCGACATTTCCAAAAATCGCTTTCCTCGTATCCTCGTCAAGCTGTCCGATAAACTGATGGGCGATGATAAGGTTGAGGTGGTATTTTCTTGCCTCCGAGAGCGCGTTGACAATGCTTTTGGTGGTTACGTTCTGGAATTCGTCAATGTAAAGATAAAAATCTTTTCTTTGCGCTTCGTCGGGGATATTTGCCCTTGAGAACGCTCCGATAAGAAGCTTGCCTACGATGATCATGCCGAGCAGATAGCTGTTGGTGTCTCCGATCATGCCTTTCGCGAGATTGACAATAAGGATTTTGCCCTCATCCATAAGTTCCCGGAAGCGCAGGGCGGAATTCTGTTGGGCAATGATGGGGCGCACCAGATCGTTTGCAATAAACACATTCATTTTGCTGGTGATATACGGCACCATGTTTGCAAGCGCGGCTTCTCCTCCCGCTTTCTCCGCTTCCAGTTCCCAGAACGAGCGCACGACAATGTTGTTGCATCGCGCGAGCTTGTATTTTCTAAAATTTACGTCGGCTAACACGCGCGGAATTTCAATAAGCGTACTGCCGCTCCCGGGATCTTCCATAACCAATAAAAGGGCGTTGCGCATGTATTGTTCAAACATGGGTCCGCCGAACCCCATTGCTTTCAGGTTGTACAGCTTTTCAAAAATTTCAAGGATTTCGTTGACTACGAGCGTTCTGGATTCCGGAAAGTTTTGGTCGTATTCAAGCATATTGAGCCCGAGCGGCCGTTCCGTGTCCCCCGGATTGAAATAAATGACATCCTCGGCTCTTGAGGGGGGCACTGTGCCAAGAATCGCTTCCGCAAAATCTCCATGCGGATCAATGAGCGCGACTCCTTTTCCTTCTTCAATATCCTGGCGTATCATCTCGTGAAGAAACCCGGATTTTCCCGTGCCCGTTTGTCCCACCACATATAAATGCCGCCCCCGGTCGTCTGGCAGCATGCGCACGAACTGTTCTTCGCCCCGGAATATATTTTTTCCAAGCACAATGCCTTGGTCCGGGAGATTCGCCGGAGGAGGGGACTGTTTTGTTTTAAGCCATTTCATGCGCGGCGTTTGAATGAGATTCGGAGAAGGGAAATGGAAGATTGCGGCGAGTTCTCCCGATGAAAGCGACATAATATTTTTGTCCGGGAATACGCGGAATGAGAACTGGTAGAACAGTTTTTTCAGCTTTTTCCCCGCAACGTCTTTGAACGAAAACTGGTTTGAGGCCTGCGCGGAAAATTGACTGAACGCGTTTTTCATCTGCTCCAAAATTTCATCGGCTCTTTGATGGGTTTTCGCGGATGCCACAATGCGCACGGAAGAATCAAAAATGGGCTGTGTCGCTTTTTTCCCGATTGCGGCGATTTGATACTGAAGCAAAGGATTGTTTGGTTCCGGCTTATGTTGCGCCGTCGCATACTGCTGGTCTTTTTCAGGCGTGCGGGGACCGCTGGCGATCATTTGTATGATGCTGTAAATTGTTTTCGCGGTTTCTGACGTTTGATGCGCCGCACGCGCGGCTTCCGCGGGATTTGACCCTTGCTGGAGAAATTCAATTGTCTTTTCTCCGACCTTGCGGAAGCTGTGCGCCGAAGGCCTCACAAGAATCTGGATTGCCGCTCCTTCCCCTTCTTTTTCAAGCTTGGTGAAAATTCCGGCGATTGCGGCCAAAGGGTCTGCCGTGAATTCTTCTATCGGTTTTAAAGGAAACACCGCGGGACGCTCCAGAGATGCCACGGCTCCGGCGGAATATCCGGACGGATTGAAAATATTGTAATCTTCTGTTTTTTCAACCTGCGCGCGCGGCCAAAAACTCAAGATTTGTTTTTCAATCAGTTCTGCCGCATTGCGGGGGCATGCCATGTAAAAATGAATTTCTTCTCCGATCCGGTGGACCGCGATTTCAAACACGAAAAACGGATTGCCCGAGACAATTTTTTTCATCGTGTTATGCTCCAGAATGCCAGACAGCGAAGAAAAAAACTGCTCTCCGAGCTTGAGATAATCTTGTACCGCAACTTCTTTTTCCTGCGCCGCTTGCGCAACGGTTACTCTTAAAAGCACAAGCTGAAGAGCGCGCCTCAGAATGCCGCCTTCTCTTTTTTGGAAGACAAAGCCGGCAATGGAAATGGCAAAGCCGGCAATCGCGAAAAAGAAAACCAGCAGTATGATGGTTGTCATAGCGTTAGAGCGATTTCATTGCTTCTGTCTGGAGAAGCTGTCCGTAGTAGTGGTCAATCAGGGTGTCGTGAAATTCGTCCATAAGCGCGGGATTATCCAGCGCCCGGGCCACGGCAAGCGCATGGGGAAGGCCTTTGTCAAATACAAGCGAGAGGAGGGCGCCGACTTGCTGGTCTTTTTCAAGCACCCTGATTTCGGGCGTGTCGTCGCGAACGCCAACGGGCGAGGCAAACGAAGGGGTTTGCTGGAGTTCGTGCAGATAGCCCCGTATTTCTTCTTTTACTTTTTTTACTTGTTCTACGCTGTGTCCCGCCGCAGAGGGCATTGGTTCTTTTTTTTGTCCGGCTTCCAGCGTTGCGATGCGTTCTTTCAAATCTGCAATCACGCGTTCCGTTGCCGCATGATACTCTTCGCGTCCTTGCTCTGGCTGGAATCCTTTGTTTGATGATGCGGATTGTTCTGCCATATTGTTTGTATAATGCGTGTTGTTGATGAAGTGATTGACGTCTGATCAGTAAATTACTGTATGATATCACAAAACAAGAAAAAAGTGTCAATGACAACGCTCCCAAAACCGCATTGATATTTTAAGAGCCTATGGAAGGATGGCGCCGGAAGCATAATTTTTCTTGACTGGCGCCGCCATTCCGCAGTTCCTTGCATTTTTGCGCGAGGCGCGGTATAGTCGCACCATAGGTTTTCTCGTTGTATTTCCCGCCCCCTGCGGGCAAGGGAACAGCAGGCAAAGTCTCTCAACGAGCTCGCTTGAGAAGCAAGGAGAAAAGAGTGTCGTCCTATACATAATTAACAACAATAGACGAAACGAGCATGGCAAAGAAGCTTTATGTTGGAGGACTTTCCTACGGAACAAGCGAAGAGACTTTGCGCAGTACGTTTGCGCAGGCGGGAACCGTGGAGTCCGCGACTCTGATCATAGACAAGATTTCCGGCAGATCGCGCGGATTCGGATTTGTGGAAATGGCAAGCGACGAGGAAGCGCAGGCCGCCATTGATATGTTCAACGGCAAGGAACTTGACGGCAGAACGCTCACCGTGAATGAAGCGCGCCCGCTTTCCGATCGCCCGCAGAGAACGGGAGGATTTGGAGGCAGAGACGGCGGAGACCGAAGAGGAGGAGGATTTGGAGCAAGAAGGAGAGATTACTAAATTTTCCGGATGTTTACACAAAAACTCGCCCTATGCGCTAAGCGCCGGGCGGGTTTTTGTTTTCTGTGCGATGCATGCCGCTTTCTTCTTGACACGAAATACCCCCTAGGGGTATCATGCAAAGTATGAAAACGCCGCTCAAAAACAAGGCTCTGCGCCGGCTGAAAATTTTGGAAGGGCAGATACGGGGGCTCCAGCGCATGGTGGAAGAAGAGGTGTACTGCATTGACATTTTGCGCCAGTCCTCCGCGGCAAGGGAAGCGCTGTCTCGCGTGGAAGATTTGTTGCTGGAAAATCATCTCTCTACGCACTTGGGAGAGCAGATGGCGCACGGCAACAAATCAAAAGCAGTGAAAGAAATCTTGTCTGTGTTTCAAGTCGCGAAAAAGAAATAGATGGTCGACACCTATAATAAGAAGACAGGGTTTTTACACAGCATTATGGAACTGAACACAAAAAAGTTTGCGCTTGCTTTAGCCAAAGTCATGGGAGTTTGGTATGTGCTGTGCGCGACATTGGTTGCGCTGGCTCCTGAACTTGGGCTGAAGCTGTTTGGATGGATGATACACCTGGTTAATCTTGAATCAGTGGTGAACGCCGGAGTGACTGCAACCGGCTTTGTTGCCGGACTTGTTGAGGTTGCCGCGCTTGCGTACGCAACCGCATGGGCGTTTGCATGGCTGTATAACCGTTCTCTTCGCCAGTGATATCGTTGCGGTGAGAGTTTCCTTCCTGTTTTTCGGGAAGGAAGCCGTCGCTGTAAACCGCGCTGCTATTTCAAAAGTCAAAATGCAAAAGGCAAAAGCAATGGAGTATTTTAACTTTTTACTTTTGACATATGCTTTTGACTTTTGAATTTTAACTTTTAACTTTTTCTTTTATGGACTGTTGCAATCATCATTCCAATGCCAACCATCAAAAAGAAAACGGCGCCGCCGAAGGAATTTTTACTTGTCCCATGCATCCTGAAATACAAGAAAAAGAGCCGGGAAGATGTCCGGAGTGCGGAATGGCTTTAGTCAGAACCAAACAGTCAACCCCTCGGCATAGCTCTGGACAGGCAAGCAACAGAAAACAAGACACAGAACATGCAGACCAGGACAAACACGCCGGACATAGCACGCGGGCATTTCTGGTGAAGTTTTGGGTGAGTTTGGCGCTGACTATTCCCGTTGTTTTGCTGTCGGAGCTGACGGAGAAATTTCTCGGATGGCGCGTTCCCGCGCAATTCTATCCGCAGTATCTTTCGCTTGCGTTGAGCTCGTTTGTGTTTTTTTACGGCGGCTGGGTGTTTCTTATCGGGGGGTGGCGAGAAATGCAGGGCAGAATGCCCGGCATGATGACTTTGATCGGCATTGCGATTTCAGCCGCGTATGCGTACAGCGTGGCGGTGGTGCTGGGACAGACCGGAGAGCATACGCTTTTTTGGGAGCTGACAACGCTTATCACCGTGATGCTGTTGGGGCATTGGATTGAGATGAAAGCGGTGCAGGGCACGCAGGGCGCGCTCAAGGAGCTTTCAAAATTGCTTCCCGACAAAGCCGAGGTGGTGCGCGGCGGCGCTACCGCAATTGTTGCGCTTTCCGAGCTGAAGGTTGGCGACATTGTCATGGTGCGCCCGGGCGGGAACACTCCCGCTGACGGCGTTGTGTCGGAAGGCAAATCGCAGGTGAATGAGTCAATGGTGACAGGAGAGTCAAAGCCGGTTTCAAAAGAAGCAGGAAGCGAGGTCATTGCGGGAACCATCAACGGAGACGGCAATCTGAAAATAAAAGTAACGAAAATCGGAGAACAGACTTTTTTATCCGGCATTATGCGTTTAGTGCGGGAGGCCCAGAGGTCAAAGTCGCGGCTTCAACTGCTTTCCGATCGCGCCGCCTCTTATCTGACATGGGTTGCGGTAAGCGCCGGAAGCATCGCGTTTATTTCGTGGATTGCAGTCGGGGCGGGATTTGCAACCGCGACCGAGCGGCTTGTGGCGGTGCTTGTGATTGCCTGCCCCCATGCCCTGGGACTCGCGGTTCCTCTGGTTGCGTCTCTTTCAACCACATTGGCCGCGCGCAACGGTTTGCTTGTGAAACAGCGCCTTGCGCTTGAAGCCGCGCGCAGGATTGATGTGGTGATGTTTGACAAAACGGGCACGCTGACCAAAGGAGAATACGGAGTGCAGAACATCTGGAGCTTTGGAGAAAACAGCAAAGACGAGGTTCTGCGGCTTGCCGCTTCCGTGGACAGCCATTCGGAGCATTTCATTTCCAAAGCAATCGTGCGTAAAGCAAAAGAGCAGGGCATTTCATTTGTTGGCGTGGCAGATTTTACGCGGCTTGCGGGAAAAGGAGTAAAGGGCATAGTGAACGGCGGGGAAGAAATTTTTGTCGGAGGATCTGCGATACTGGAATACGCGAAAGGTTCTTTGTCCAAAGATGCAGAGCTTGAAATTCAGGAGGAAAACAAAAAGGGGAAGACGGTTATTTATGTCGTGCGATCGGGAGAAATAATCGGAGCGTTCGCCCTTGCGGATGTGATTCGCGAGGAATCCAGAGAAGCGATTGCCAACTTGAAAGCGATGGGCGTGAAAATCGCGATGATGACAGGAGACTCGGAAGACGTTGCCGCGTGGGTCAGCAAAGAAATTGGAATTGATAAGTATTTTTCGCGGGTGCTTCCAGATGAAAAGGCGCGCATCGTGGAGCAGATTCAAAAAGGAGAATTTGAAAATTTAAAATTGAAAATTGAAAATTCCGGCAGAAAGCTGGCAGTGGCCATGGTGGGAGACGGCATCAACGACGCTCCCGCCTTAACGCAGGCAGACTTGGGAGTTGCGATTGGAGCTGGCACGAATGTTGCCATTGAGTCTGCGGGCATCATCCTTGTCAAAAGCGACCCGAGAGACATTGTAAAAATCATCCGGCTTTCCCGCGCCACATGGCGCAAAATGATACAGAATCTTTTTTGGGCGACAGGATACAATGTCGCCGCGCTTCCGCTTGCCGCAGGCGCGTTGGCTTCATGGGGCATTGTGCTTCAGCCCGCATTTTCCGCCGTGTTAATGTCGTTGAGCACGGTTATTGTCGCTTTCAACGCCCTGCTTCTCCGCCGCACTCCTCTTTAATGGTCCGAGCAAACCAGGTTTACTCCGGCAAAGTTTCTCATTTTGGAGATTTGAGTTTTGAATTTGTTTAGAACACAGGCCTGCCTGCCGACAGGCAGGGATCAGTATTCAGAATTTACAATTTTCTGATACAATAACCATGGCGGCCCTCTAAGAAACCTAATTTTTGTTTTATGTTTGAACTCACAAACAAAGTCGCGCTGGTGACGGGCGCGAGAAGGGGAATGGGCAAGGCGCACGCGCTGGCGTTGGCTCTGCAGGGCGCGAAGGTCGCGGTGACGGATATTGACCTTGGCGAGTGCCGGCAGGTCGCGGATGAAATCGCGGCAAAAGGCGGAGAAGCCGTTGCTTTCAAGCTTGACGTGTCAAGCGCGGCGGAGGTCAACGAAGTTTTTGACGCGGTTGTCAAACATTTTGGGCGATTGGATATTCTTGTGAACAACGCCGGAATTTACGCGCCAAAGCCAGCCCTGGATCTTACGGAAGAAGAATGGGAGAAAACAATTCATATCAATTTGAAGGGAGAGTTTTTATGCGCCCAGCGCGCGGCAAAAGAAATGGCAAAGAACAAGTGGGGACGGATTATCAACATCGCGTCAATCGCGTCCGGGCAGGTTGGAGTCGGCATTGCGGGCGGGGTTCATTATACGGCGTCAAAAGGCGGTGTGCTTGGCATGACAGAGACGCTTGCCGTGGAATGGGCTCCGCTTGGAATCAATGTGAATGCGATTGGGCCCGGAGCTATTGACACTCCCATGGTTTCTGCGGCGCAAATACCGCAAGACGCAATGAACGCCATGCTCGCGGCAGTTCCCCTCAAGCGCATTGGAAAGCCGGAAGAAGTCTCGGCGGCAGTGGTGTTTCTCGCTTCAGAAGAAGCAAGCTATGTGACAGGCGCCACATTGTATGTTGACGGCGGCTGGCTCGCCGCTTAGAAGTATAGTAAAATTTTAGTTAGTGTTTCGGTCAGTGTCTTAATTAGTGATAGATAGTGTTTCAGTCAGTGTTTTCATTAGTGATAGATAATGTTTCAATCAGTGTTTTCATTAGTGATAGATAGTGTTTCAGTCAGTGTTTTCATTAGTGATAGATAGTAACGCACATCACAGATATTGACAGATATCAATTTCCGTGTCGGAGACACACTCCGTGTGTCTCTCCGAACCGTGTCTCCGAACCGTGTGTCTCCGAAACCTCACTTTTTAGTAGGAGGCGTGGAAATGGGGTTGACAGATAATCGATTCCGTGTCGGAGACACACTCCGTGTGTCTCAAGTGTCCTAAGTGTCCTAAGTGTCTTTAATCGTTATGAGCAGATACTTGAAGTTTGAGGTTGGGGGAATTTACCATATATTCAACCGGGGCGTTGAGAAACGCGATATTTTTCTTGACGACACGGATCGCTGGAGATTTCTCCAAGCGCTCTTCTTATTTAATAACAAGACGACTTCGCACCGGCTTTTATGGGATCTTGCCGTGAGAAAAAAGCGTTTAAATTTTAAAACATTGCGCGCATCTCTTGAAGAAATAGTGCCGGTGCGAACACCGCTTGTACGGATTATTGCCGATTGTTTTATGCCGAATCATTATCATTTAGTTCTTGAAGAGCTCCAAGAACGCGGCATCTCAAATTTTATGCATAAACTTGGCATGGGATTTGCCAAGTATTTTAACGAAAGATATGCCCGCGTTGGAGGATTGTTTCAAGGTCCTTTTCGCGCCGTGCGCGTTGAAAACGATGACCAAATGAAATACTTGCTCGCGTATTTGCATGTTGTCAATCCGGGACAGCTCGTAGAACCAGATTTAAAGAATAGAGGAGTATTGAACGCAAAAGCAATTTTGAAATTTGCCGAGGAATACCCATGGAGTACTCACAAAGAATATCTTGGGCTCCGGGAATCCGTTGTTGCGGAAAAAGGAATCGCCGGCTTGCTTTTTCCAAGTTCGCAAGAGTATAAAGAATTCGTTGAGAGTGTTATAGAGGGCAAACAATACGAGCAGTATGATTCTTCACTTTATCTTGACAAATAGTCATAAACATTGCGGAGACACACTCCGTGTGTCTCTTAGTGGTGAAAAACATTCAAAGCGAATATGAGCAGGGTTTGTAAAGAAAAAGGATATCAGCAATTCGGCGGCCATAATCGGCAATCCGGCAGGCGCGCGAATTTTATACCGCAACTGCAAGCTGTCCTGCAACACGCTGTGTTGCGAGCTGGACATTTAGGGCAATTTGTGTCGGAGACACACTCCGTGTGTCTCCGAATTGGGGGGCGGGTTTTTGAGCATGCAACAGCTGTTGTATATTTGGTTTTCAAGCGGGTCTCCGGGTGGATTTCCAAGCGGATTTTTGGTTTGATTTCTTGGTTTGTTTCTCGTTTGCTTGGAAACCAGGTTGCCAAGAAAATTTCCAAGGGAACGGAGCCGGTTGCGGTGTTTTTGAGGGAGCATGAGACAGTACGGTGGCTGGTCATCTTGCTTACTGCCGGAGTCTTCGCAAGTTTTCTCGCGGCGCTTCAGTTTTCAGACCCGCAGGACAAAGGGAAGGCGCTGTATAAACGGGCGCTTTCGTATCTTGAGGCGCGCAGTCTGCGAAAGGCAGAGACCTATTTTCACAAAGCGTTTGAAGCCGATCCCTCCAACGGAGGGTATCTTTGGCAGTTGGCGATTTTACAGACATGGAACGGCGCGTATGAAGACGCCATCGCTTCATACGAAAAACTGAAAAGTTTTTTTCCGAAAACTCCTCTGGTGAACCTTCAGCAAGGGGAAGCGTATGAAGCTCTGGGAGACCTTGAAAAAGCAAAAAGCTTGTACGAGGAGGCGCTCAGCTTTAACGGAGACTACACAAAGTCGTATCTGCTTCTTGCCAATGTGTTGTTGAAAAAAGGGGACCGGCTTGGAGCTGAAACTATGGTGCGGGAAGGATTGGCGCGCAACGCCATGGACGAACAGCTCCAAGCGTTTGCAAGAAAGCTTTCTCTCAATCTGACGCATCCTAAGCAATAGAAGCATCAAGTATTTAGTATAGGGTATCCGGTATGGAGCGCGCAGATTTTTTAGGCGCGCGGGTTTTGATTTGTATAAAAAAAGCCCCGGGGCTGGCAAGCGCCCGGGGCAACATTAAACACGTTAGAGCAGTAACCCAAAGAGTTTAGAGCGGATTTTTTGGATTATTCCGCTGTATTCTCTTGGGTTGGGGCGGTATATTCCAATTTTTAGGCGTGCCATCGTCCACGCGTGCCCCACTATCTCCTCTTTTGAGAAATCTACATCATATGGAACAAATCCCTTCGTCATACTGTAGTACTGGTTCCATCTCAGCGCCGCCATGTCTTGCGCGACTTTTGGTGCGTAGGCAAAGGCGGCGGTAACCGAGACAAGTATCATGGCGCCGAGAATGGCGCCAAGAGTTTTCATCCATTTTTCTTTTGCATGTAGCGTCAATACATACGCCGCAACAGGGGCCAGCATAGTAAATGACGAGTACCGAGACACAAAAACGCTCGCTTCCGCGTGCGTTATCAGGGCGACTGTTCCGAGACCGAACAGTCCCAGCGCGCACCAAAAGGCATTTCCCCCCTGTTTTTTCCAGGAGGCATAGATGCCCATGCCAATGGCAGTAAATACAGCAAAAGCCATATTTGCCGCAACCACGGCATCCACGAGGCTATATGCCTTGTTTCTAATCACGTCCGCGCTGAACGCGAACGGAGCTCCTGTTCCGATTTGGAACAGTGCTCCCGTCATCAGCAGAGTTGGTTGCTGCCCTCTGACCTCAAATCCTTGTAGATAAAATGCCATGACTACTACGGCAGTTCCTATCCACAAGAATAAATGTTTCCATTGTCTTTTGAGAAGCAGAAGCGCGGCCCCGGCGGGCCATACCGCTGGTCCCATTCCAAATGAAAACGTGGCAATGAACGCTGATACAAGTGCCCCTGTCAAATGTAGAAATGAAACTTTTCGGTCCAGAAGCCACAGGGCATAGATACTCCCCAAGATAGCCATGTAAATGGCCATCTGAAACCCCCAAAAAAGGTTTTCATGCTGACGCAAACTGAACAGCATGAAACCAACAGGGACAAACAGCCAAAGGTTTCCTTTTTGCGCGCGGTAGCGCTGGAAAATCAAAAACACTGTCGCGCACAAAAAAAGAAATCCGACTAGCGTCTCCCATTCTATATCCCAGCCCGTTATTGAGCCGAGACCAAGAATGAGAATCCGTGGAAATAGGTATCTGTGCACCTTATACCACTCCGCCAATTTAACAAGGCTAAGCGTTCCATCAGCCTTGTACTGGAAGTATGGCACAATGGACCATTCGTCCGATGTCGGAGTTCCCCCGACCGTAAATACGAGCACAGCGAGAAACGCGGCCGCGACGGGGGCAATGAGCAAGGCGTACATGAGAGCGCGGATTATGGATGACCTCCGCGCCTCAATGGATATTTTTTCAAGGAACAATGAAACCGGAAAGTTTTTCTTTACTGTTTCGGCGGAAACAGGATTCAAAGCCATCTTCTTTCCCTCCTCAATTTGTGCTGTTGATACCATGACATAATTTGCAAAATTATGCAATATGTTTTGCAGTTTACAAAGGGGAGTATGCTCATTTTTGTACTATTACAAGAAGTTTGAGTTATCCACAGTTATGCACATTGATTAGGTCTCTTGGCTCTTATATAATAAATGAATATGCCAGGAAAGGCGAAAATTATTTTGTCTCTCAAGAAACCTGTTCAGCTGAAATCAAAAAAAAGAAAGACCAAGAAGAGGTCCGTTTTGAGTTCGCGCGCCGGCGCAAGCCACGCAAACCATCATCTTCCCTTACCCTCTCGGCAAAGCTCGGGATTGAGAACAAGAAACTATAAGAACACTGCAAGCCGCAAGAGCGGTCAAGCTGTTTTGGAAACCCCGTTTCTTTGGAGACGGAGCTTTAGAGACTGTATAGCGGCCGTTTCTCTTTTTTCTTTTATCGTGATTCCGTCGCTGGCGATGGGGATTTTTTTGTTTTCTCAATTTATCTCTTTTATTCAAAAGCCGTCAGAACCCGCGCTTGTGTACACCGCGCAGGTTCCCGTGAAGATTGCGGATCGCGAAGCAAATTCCAATGAATTTCTTTTCGGGTCTTTGTATGAAGAGAAGAAAACGAAGACATACCAATTGAAAGTTCAGAACAATTTTGTGGGCCTTGAAATCAAGGGGCTTTCTTCCCAGCCGTCCCAGCCGCTTTCAGTCCAGCTCTCAAACCCAGACGCAAAAAAAGACAAACAGATTAAAACAAAAATTGTTTTTGTTGACGACAGAGCTTTGTCTTTCAAACAGGCAGACATTTCTCTTCAAAAGATTTCTCCCGAAGAAAAAGTAAATGCGGTGCTTTCCTGTCCGACTGAAAAATTCAATCAGGAAACTTCCTCTTGCGATGAGTGGGAGGTTGCTTCCGCCGCTCCCAAAGACAAAGGAAATTCCATCGCGTTTTCAACCTCCCACTTTTCCGCACTTGCCGGCGCCTATCTTGAGATTTTGAATGTTGAGTCAAACCTTACAACGGGAGATTACTGGGAAACGAGTTTCAGGACATTCTCGCAGTCCGACTTAAAAATTCAGGCGGCTGACGGCACCCATTACCCGGATGACATCAGTTTTGAAGGAATTTTTTGCGGTGAAAACCAAGTGCCAAACAGCCAAATTGATTGGATGGATTCTGACACGCTGACCGTTCCCGGCTACTCGTGCGATGGCAAAACCTCAAAAATCAGAAACACTGCGGTGAGCTCCGGCAGGCATTGGATCGCCTTATCGTTCGGCGAGACGGAAAACGCCAAGGCGCACAACTTTGCCTGCAACACGGGAACGCTCAACGACACCTGCACGGTCTCTTCCAGCAACACTATGAACAACGGAGACACCATTTCCGGCACGGGCAATATTACCGTTGCGAACGGGGGCACAATCACCGCTTCCGGCACGAACGCATTTACCGTCAATATGTCCGGCGGCTCTTCAACAGTGACCATTCAATCAGGGGGAACCATTAGCGGAAATTTGACTTCTTTAACTGCCGTTACGCTTGATGTGCAATCGGGAGGTTCTATCAACGTGAATGGAAAGGGCAGCGCCGGTGGATCAGGTACAAGTAATGGAACCGGCGCAGGAGGAGGAAGTGGAGCGGGCAGTTCTGGAGGAGGCGGGGGAGGAGGATATGGAGGATCCGGAGGCAGTGGAGCTGTAGGGGGGGGAGGGGCTACGCATGGATCAAACACTCAGCCCACCGCTCTTGGTTCTGGAGGAGGAGGAGGGTACGACGGTAGTGGCGGATCAGGCGGAGGAGCTGTAAAATTCATTGTTTCGGGAACACTTACTGTCTCGGGCTCCATTACAGCTAATGGTAATAATGGAGATGTAAATGCATCTGGTTATGAAGCCCGAGACGGCGGCGGAGGATCGGGCGGTTCCGTCTGGATTCAGACGGGCACGTTTGCGGGAGCCGGTTCCATTACCGCGAGTGGTGGAAACGGAGATACCCATGGAGGGGGTGGAGCGGGAGGAAGAATTGCAGTTCATTATACAACTGATTCTTCTTCCATTACTCCCACTGCGTACGGAGGAACTGGAAATCGGCGCGGAGGCCCCGGAACCGTGCTCAAAAAGTCTGCTTCACAAACAAATGGAGACTTGATTTGGGACAGCAACGCGAACGACAGCGCAGTTGCGAATGCTGACAATATTTCCGCGGCGACATTTGACAGCGTTACTATCAGCAATTTTGTAAATTACAATAGCGGAACAATCACGACCACCACATTTACCATTAACTCCGGTGGAACTCTTTCTCATCCTGCCACTGGAACCGCATTAGTGATCAACGCAAGCGGAAATGCAACCATTACCGGTTCCATTGGCCTTAACGGTAGAGGCAGCGCCGGTGCTGCAACAGGTACTAGTAATGGATCCGGCACAGGAGGAGGAAGCGGAGCGGGCAGTTCTGGAGGAGGAGGGGGAGGAGGGTATGGGGGGGCCGGAGGTAATGGATCTGTCGGGGGCGGAGGAATTACGCATGGATCAAACACTCAGCCCACTGCGCTTGGTTCTGGAGGAGGAGGAGGGTACGATGCTACTGGAGGAGCGGGGGGAGGAGCCGTTAAATTGATCATCACAGGGACATTAACTTTGTCTGGTTCTATTGTGGCAAATGGTAGTGATGGACAATTTAATGTTAACAATTCGGCACGTGACGGCGGCGGAGGATCGGGCGGTTCCGTCTGGATTCAAGCTGGCACGCTTGCCGGAGCCGGTTCTATTACCGCGAATGGTGGAGGTGGCGATAGTCATGGCGGCGGCGGAGGAGGAGGGAGGATCGCTCTTAATATTACAGGGGGCAGCACCTTTACCGGTTCTGTGACTAAAACTGGAGGAAGTGGAGCGAATGCCGGTGCTGCGGGTACTCTTTATGAATATCCGCCATCTTCAGCGATTACTGCCATATGTAGTGCAACTGGAAACAGCTGTACCGTCGCGGGAGCCGCGGCAAGCCCGCAGGAGCCGTACAGCGTGACCGCGCTCCGAGGAACAGGATCAGGGCCCATGACGAGTGTTGAGATTTCCATCAAAGACACTGATGTTTCGGTCAACAAGTGGTACAACTCTTCAAATAATTCTTTTGATCAGACATCAGAGAACTGGATCGCTGCAACCGGAACCGCGACATGGTCGTACAGTACGTCTTCTGTCGCTTGGACATTGAACCATACTTATCAGATCCGCTCGCGCGCGAAGAATACGGGAGGTTTTTCGGGGACGCTCACCGAGGATCCTCCGCAGTCATTATCGTTTACGTTCGTTAACTCTCCTCCCACTGTCTCCAACCTCACCGCTTCGCAGGGATCGAACGGAACCGTTACGGTGGGCTACGATGTCACCGATAATGAATCTTCCTCTACGACGGTCACCCTCCTTTATCAGGTCGGCGTAACGCTTAACGAGTCGCTCTCAAACTCTGATACCACGGCGATCACGCTTTCCGCGGCAACAAATATCCCGTCGTCGGGAACCGTCTTTATTGACGACGAACAAATCAACTATACCTCGGTGAGCGGAAACGATCTTGCCGGAACAATAACGCGGGGCGCGTCAAACACGCTTGCCGCGGCGCATAGTAGCGGCGCAACGATCTGGATAAAAGCCGTGACCGTCTCCGGCTCGACCGGCTCGGTCGCAAATGGCACAGGCAAGAGTATTACATGGACAGCCAAAACCGATCTTGACGGATATTATTCTGCAACCGCGACCGTGAGGGTTGCGGCAAACGATGGCGCGTCTGCGAACCAAGTTGGAAGCGCGACATCGGCGAACTACGCACTGGACACCAAAAATCCCGCGAGCGTTTCCATTTCAATCGCCGCGGCCGCCGCAACCACCACTTCGTTTACCGTCGCGCTTACGCTTGCCGCGACGGATGACAACATGAGTTCTGGCGTGTCGGGGCAGATGAAGATTTCAAACGACAGCGGCCTTGCCGCGGACGGTCTGAACAACGACTCTGGCAACTGGATCACATTCAACACATCTGTTGCCTCATGGACCCTTACTGCGGGAGACGGCACCAAGACTGTGTACGTGCAGTTCAAAGATGCGAAGGGAAACACCTCAAGCACGGTGAGCGACACCATTACCAAAACCTCGCCTCCAACGGTTTCCAATGTGACGGCATCGCAGAGTTCAGCCGGCGCGGTAACAGTCGGCTATGACGTGACAGACGCCGTGCAGTCTTCAACCACAGTGTCTTTGTATTACAAGTCTCTTGCCACAGTGAACGAGTCTTTGACATCAAACGACACCACAGCGATCACGGTTTCCAGCTCGTCGCTTTTCCCGTCTTCCGGAACCTTGATGATTGAAAGCGAGATCATCACCTATACCTCAAAATCGGGCAATGACCTTCAGGGAACCATAGCTCGCGGAGTGTCAAACACAACCGCGGCGGCGCACAACTCGGGAACCGCCATATACATTAAAGCCGCGACAGTCTCGGGAAACGCGGGCGCGTCAATCACGAACGGGACGGGCAAATCAATCGTGTGGACCGCAAAGTCGGACGTGGACGGCTTTTACTCGGCAACCGCTGTAACGCGCGTGGTGGCGGATGACGGCAACGGATCTGAAAACATCGGAAACGCGGACTCCGCAAGCTTTAGTTTTGACACCAAAGACCCGGCGCTTGGCTCTCCTTCCATTGCGGTGGATGCGACCACAAGCCCGGCTGGCGTCACGCTTTCTGCGACGGACGACACGGCACTGCAAATGAAAGTCAGCGTCAACTCGGATCTTGCGGGGGCGTCGCAGGTTTCATACGCGTCTTCCGCCACTCTTGCCTTGGCAACCGACCCTGATGTCGTGTACGCGAAGTTCTACGACGCGCGGGGCAACACCACAACCACAGTTTCCGCCACCACGCCTGAAACTCCCACAGCCCTCATGGTTCAGGATACTTCCAACACAAGAGTATCTCCCGCGGATTACCGGTTGTTCGTTGCCTGGAAGGTCGCGGCGACTCCTCCGTCCGCCGCGTTCAAGCAGTACAATGTGATGAGGTCAACTGACGGCACAAGCTTTTCTTCCATTGCCACCATTACCAATATCAACACCAACTCGTACGCCGATTCTTCCACCGTGCTTAACACTCTGTACTATTACAAGATCTCCACGCAGGACAACAACGATGACATTTCTTACCTTTCCTTCTCCATTAGCGCAAAAGCCAACGGCACGCAGGACGCCGGAGAGGGCGGAGGAGGGTCTGACGCCACGGGACCCGCGATATCTTCCGTTGCGGCAGGCACGCCCAACACTTCATCTGTCACCGTAACATGGACCACGGACGAGCTTTCAGATTCCACCGTGTTGTATTCAACAGACACCTCGTATTCCTCCACGCAAGGGCTGACTTCGTATGTCACTTCGCACTCCGTCACTTTGGTCGGATTAGCTCCCAACACCGCGTATAACTTCAAAGTCAGGTCTATTGACCCTTCCACCAACAGCACCACATCTTCTGCGTCCAGCTTTACCACAGCGTCAGCCGACATCACTGCTCCCAACATTTCTTCGGTTTCTTCTTCGGGAGCCACTTCAAAGAAGGCAATTATCACATGGACAACCAGCGAGTCTGCTGATTCTTTTGTGTTGTGGTCCGCTTCGTCGGGATTTGCCTCGCCTTCAGCTGACGGGGTGTATGGGTTTTTTGACTCTGTCACTTCACACTCTGTCACGCTTCCTGCCGTGCTCAATGCTTCCACCACCTACTATTACCGCGTCCGTTCCACAGACGCCGCAGGAAACACCAGCCTTTCTTCGCAAAGCAGTTTTGTCACCACAGCGGCTTCTTCTGACACCACGGCTCCGACCATATCCGAAATTTCATCCGGAACTCCGGGAGTCAACACCGCAACCATCACTTGGACCACCAGCGAATCGGCGTCGTCATTTGTTGAATTCGGCGCCACAACCTTGTACGGAAGAGTGGCGGGCCAGTATGACGCTGTCACGTCTCATTCCGTCGCTATGCCCCGCGACCTTACTGCCAACACCCCCTATCATTATAGGGTCAGGTCAACTGACTCTGCGGGCAATGAAAAGCTTTCAGCAGACCAGACATTTACCACCGCGTCTTCGTCGGCCGACTCCACGGCTCCCGTCATTTCTTCGGTTACAACATCAGAGTCAACCGCAACCTCTGTCGCCATTACATGGAGCACGGGCGAGCTTTCAGACTCTTTGATTGAATATTCCGTCACCGCGGGGTCTTTCCTGCTCTCTCAAGGAACTCCCACCATGGCAACATCGCACTCCATTACTCTTGTGGGCCTTACTCCTTCCACCCAGTATTATTACAGGGTGAAGTCAACGGATGCCGCGGGCAACATTGGCACGGCAAACAACGGAGGCAACGGATTCACATTCGGCACAGGCGCTTCAAGCTCCACGCCTCCTGTGATTTCCAATATTGAAATCAAAGACGTAACCACCCAGACAGCCACCGTCACCTGGGCAACGAACAAATCCGCCTCCTCCATTGTGGAATTTGGGTTTGACACTTCATACGGCAGAACCGCAGGCAAGTTTGATTCCGTGACTTCGCACACTGTCAGTCTGCCCGCCGATCTTTTGAGCGACATTGCGTATCATTTCAGGGTCAGGTCAACCGACTCTGACAACAACACCGCGGTTTCCAAAGACCTGACATTTACCACCAATCCTTCCCAAGCGGTTCAGGTTGCCGAGGACACCACGGCTCCTTCCATTTCTTCTGTTACTGCGGCTCTGACCAGCCAAACAGGAGCCACCATTACGTGGACAACAAACGAAGACGCAAACTCCAAGGTGGAGTACGGCATCACGGTTTCTTTGGGCACTTCCACCACAGAAGACACGAACTACACCACCGAGCATTCCGTCACCTTGAGCAATTTGACCGCGGCAACCATGTATTATTATCAGGTCATCTCCAAAGACCGTTCCAACAATTCCACCACTTCCGACAACTCGGGCCAGAAGTATTCGTTTGCAACATCTGCCCCTTCAGGATCCACCACGATTGTCTATGGCAACGTGCAGGACACCACGGCTCCGGCTATTTCAAGCATTAAAGTTTCTTCCATAACCCAGAATTCAGCCGTACTTACATGGGACACGTCAGAATACGCAGACTCCTTTGTGAAATATGGAACCTCCAAGGGCGCGTACGCTGTTACGACGGGCCAGTTTGAATCCGTTTCTTCCCACACGGTGACTCTTCAAAATCTTGCTCCGGGCACCGCGTATTACTTTGTTGTGCAGGGCAAGGATACCGCGGGCAATCTCGGCTCTTCGTCTGAACAATCCTTTACCACGGAGGGCACTGCTCCCGCTGTTCCAAAAACTGAAGAAAAAACGCCCGAAACTCCAAAAGCTGAAACAAAGAAAGAAGAGCCGAAAAAAGAGGAAGCAAAGAAAGAGGAAGCCAAACGAGAGGAGCCAAAGCCGACCACAAAAGAAATTCCCATTTTTGAGCCCCAGTCGCCCATTACCCTGAAAGTGCAGAACATTGAGCAAAGCGTGGAAAGCATCGGCGTTTCGGAATTCGTGAAGCGCGCGTCCCAGACATTCATTGACCAGTTTATTGAGGCGTTTCCCACGCGATGGACCGTGCGCAGTATTGACGAGGAGCGATTTATCTCTTCTATCAGGGAAGCGTCGTCCAAGATTGTTTCGGCTCCAAGCATCAACGGGTCTGACATTGAGGTGTCTGCGGGCCCGAGATCGGCCGTGGTGCGCTGGTCCACCGACAAAAAATCAAACTCTTTGATCGCATTTGCGCCAGACAAAGAATACAATCCCGCAAAAGAGAATTCCTACGCCACCACTGTCGGCACCCCGGACGAACAGGTAACCCAGCATTTGGTCACCCTGACAGGCTTAAATCCCGGGACAACCTATCACTATCAGATTCAGTCGCAGGGTCAGATCGGCCCCATGGCAAAGTTAGAAGACCGCACTTTTGCCACTGCCTCTTTGAATCCCGAGATTGTGGACGCCGAGTTCAGGGAGATTAAAGAAGACAAAGTTGCTCTCGTATGGAAGACAGATCTTCCCACGAGGACCATCGTTGAAACGACGGACGCCGCCACCGGAAAGAAAATTTTGCAGGAAGATAAGAGCTACCTCAAAGACCACAGCTTCACTCTGGAAAATCTCAAGCCCTCGTCCGCGTATATTCTGCGCCTTACCGCAGAAGACGAAGAAGGCAACTCTTCCAGTTCCTCTCTTTTACCTTTTTCCACCGCCGCTTCCACGGAGCCCCCGATAATCTCGCAGGTCAGAGTCACTTCCTCCCTTATTCCCGAGCGCGTGGAAACCGCCCAGACCATTATTTCATGGAAAACAAACAAACCTTCCACTTCGCAGGTGTTCTACATTGAGGGCGTCAATCCCAATCAGGACTTCAAGCTCCACACTCCCGAGGATCCGGCTCTTGTCACCGAGCATATTGTGATTACCACGGCGTTCAAAACGGGCAGGGTGTACCAGTTTAAGGCGCAATCTTCCGACCCTTCGGGCAACACCTCTCTTTCCACCGCATACACCATACTCACTCCAAAGCCCCGCCAGTCCGTGGTTGACCTTATCATACGCAACTTTGAAGACACATTTACCTTTATGAAGAGAGTGGGCCTCTGATTACGCATGTGGTATTTAGTATGCAGTATTAAGTATTCGGTATGAAGTATTGGGGAGAAGATATGCAAGAAAGATTCAAGGAGATTATTCGCCGTTTTTCCAATTTTATTCAGTCCATTCGTTTTGACTTTGTTTGGCATGCTGCGGAAGGCGCGCGAAACGCGTGGGAACAATCCGTTCTGTTTATTTTTTCTTTGATTTCTCAAACAGGGCGCCTCACTGCGTTTCACTGGGAACGCGCGGCAGTTTCCGCAAAAAAATGGATTGAAGACGCGAACTTTTCCATAGAATCGTTCTTGCGTTCTTTCCAATGGGAACGCCCTGCGGTTTTTATCAAGAAATGGGTTGGCGACATTGGCTTAAAGAAAGAATCGTTTTTGTATTCTTCTCAGCTGCGGATTGAACATATGATTTTTTTGGCCGGCAATTTTACTCGTTTTTCTGCCGGCGAACTCACGCAGATTCTGCAAGACTTATCAGCGTTTTTTTCTTCCATACGAGAAAGGATGAAGCCTCTATCTGCGTTTCTTCTGCAAAGCTCAGCACTGCTGTGGAAACGTTTGCCTTCGCTTCTGGAGTTTCGGCGGACAAATTTGCGTTCGTTTCTTTTGGATGGCCTGCGTCAGACAAGCCAGCCTATGCTCAAGCTGCGGCGGGCAGGTCAGCGGATAATTCAATTAGGCAAGCAAACGCTTTTTTCTATTGCAGGCGCGTTGCTTGCATGTTGGCGAGGCATTTTTTACCTGAAAACCCTTTTTTCTTTGGGGCGCATAAATGCCGCAGGGATTTTTTTGTTTTTTCAGCGGCGGAAAAAACAGTATATTGTTCCCCCTGCTCTTTCCAGCGCCGCCGCCGCGCCAGCTGAACGCGTTGAAGGCGCAACTATTTCTTCAGCAGGGCAGGCGCCGCTTATACGCTTGGAGCGCGTGAGCGTGGTGTATGACATGGGAAAAAGCAATGAGACGCGCGCCTTGTCTGACATTTCGCTTGAGGTGTATCCCGGAGAATATGTTACATTTTTCGGGCCGTCAGGGTGCGGAAAATCCACGCTGTTGTACGCGATTGCCGGGCTTGAAAGAACCACCGCGGGGAAAATTCAGGTGGAAGGAAAAGAGCTGACCCGCATGAATGCCAAAGAGCTCATTTGGTTCCATCGCACGACGCTTGGCATGGTGTTTCAGGCGTATTATCTCATTCCCAATTTGAGCGCGCGGGACAACATTATGCTCCCTCAGGTGTTCGCGGGCGTGCCTTCGCAAAAGCGCGAGCGGCGGGTGCAGGAACTCATGGAGAAATTCGGCATCGCGGATTTTGCCGCGAGAAAACCCTCTATGCTTTCAGGGGGACAACAGCAAAGAACATCCATTGCGAGGGCGCTTGTGAACAACCCCTCCATTATTTTTGCCGACGAGCCGGTCGGAAACCTTGACTCTAAAAACGCGGACATTGTGCTGAAATTGCTTGAAGAGATAAACCGGAAAGACGGCAAGACCGTGGTCCATGTAACCCACAATCCCCGGGACCTTCACTACGCAAACCGCGTCTTCTTCATGCGGGACGGCAAAATAGAGCGCGTGGTCAGAAACGCGGGAAAGCCGGGTCCCAGCCGCCTGACCCCGGAGCGCATTTCAGAACTGGATCAGTTGGCGCAGGCATACCCGTATCTTACGGAATCCCGTTTGCGCTCCAAGCTTATTCTGCACCACTTGCTTTTGCCCTACGCGGTTGACATCCAGCAGAGAATTGAAGAGACCATTGAAAACTTTATTCTTAACAATATATCCAAAGCCGCGCTGTTCCACATGCTCAACACTCCCCAAGAAAAAGGAGGAGCGGGGCTGTACGTGCAGAGAGCCCGCGAGCTTTCAGAAAATATCGGCAAGCTTGTGGAGGAAATCAAAATGATATCGCAGGAGCCCTATCCGACCCTGACTCCTCTTGAAGAGAGGGCGCAAAACCTGCGGGGCTATCTGCTTGACGGGTACAAAGGCAAGCTGTCGTTTGATCAGGTAAAACGTCTTGAAGATGTTTTACTTTCCCGTTTGCTCGGGAAAATCAGCAATGAAGAATTTGCCCGCGTCCTTGACTTGCCGTTCCGCGAAAAAGGCGTTGGCTTGAACAGCCGCACCGCAAGGAGATTCGCGAGAGAAATAGAGCTTATTCTCATGAAAGAGTAACGCACAACCACCATGCATATTCGCGATCTTTTATATTTAAGCGTCAAAAATTTTCAGAACCGCAAATCCCGCGTCATTCTTACCGCGCTGGGAGTTGCCATTGCAATTTCCGCGGTGCTGTTTTTGGTGTCGCTCGGCTACGGGCTTCAGCGCATTCTGCTTGAGAAAATCACCACGACAGAATCCCTGTTGTCCATTGACATTATACCGTCTGACCCCAGCATTCGTTTGAACGAGGATAAAATCAAAGAAATTTTGTCTTTGCCCAATGTGGAAAAAGTAAGCGCGCAAGCCAGCGTGACGGCCGCGATGTACAAAGAAGGCGTTACCGCGCAGGCGATTGTCAATCTGGTGGAGCCCGACATATTTCAGCTTGAAGGAATGCTTCCGCAGGCGGGAAGATTATTCACTTCAGATGACAAAAATCAGATTGTCGTGAACACAACAGTCGCAAAGCTGTTTGACGAATCCCCGGAGGCGATTGTAGGCAAAGAATTTTTGTTCCTGTTTTTACTTCCCAAAGAAAAAGAAAGCGCGGAAATTGAAACCGTGCAAATGGAACAGCCTTTTACCGTGGCGGGAGTGGTGGAAAAAGGGGACAGTTCAGGGGAAGTGTTTATGAACAGGGTTGACGCGCCCGACGTGCAAATTTCAGAATACCAGTTTGCAAAAGTAAAAGTGGCGCGCGGCGGCAAGCCAATGGAAGACACGCAGACCTCCCTGCTGGAAAAAGGATTCCGCGTGTCTGCCCTGTCTGACACCATTGATCAGGCAAACAAAATTTTCCGCATCATACAAATCGTGCTGGGCGTGTTTGGCATCATCGCTCTTGTGGTCGCGGCTATTGGGCTTATCAACACCATGACTATTTCTTTGCTGGAAAGAACCAATGAAATTGGCATTATGCGCGCAATCGGCGCCGCGCCCGGGGATGTGAAGCGGCTTTTTCTCGGGGAGGCGACGCTTATTGGGTTTATGGGGGGAGCCGCGGGCATTATCATTGGCATTTTGTTCAGCGAGGGAGTCAACCTGATTTTCAACGCGATTGCAAATTCGTTCGGGGGCAAAACCCTGCACCTGTTTTATTATCCCCCGTGGTTTCTGTTATTTATCGTGGCGCTTTCCACCATGGTAGGTTTATTTGGCGGCATGTGGCCCGCGCGCCGCGCCTCCAAAATGAACCCTCTTGACGCTCTCCGCTACAAGTGATCCCAATCAAGACTGGCAGGGCTAAGTAAACCTGGTTTATCTCAACAAACCTGGTTTGTCTCAACAAAAACAGACCCGCTAGGGGTCTGTTTTTGTTGTGAGATGTTTTGTTTTTTGAACAGCTGCTATGAGGCGGCAACAGCTTTTAAGTTTTTGAGCTGGACGCCGGAGAGATATTTTTTGCCAAACTTTTCTGCCGCTCCGATAATCTCCAAATACAAAGGTCTTCCTTTAAGGTCAAGGTCTAAGTTCACTTCAGGAGCTAGCTCAACAGTTTTTTTGACTTTTCCATTTCGGAACGTAATGTTGAGCGCGTCCGCTTTTGGATCATAATCAATTCTCATATGTTTTTTAGCGGCTTAAATGTTTCTTCCCAATGTTGAGTGATGACAAGTACATTTTCTTTTTCTCTCTTAAAAATCACTTTTAGATATAACTTGCCGAATCTTTTGTATGCCTTCATCCTATCTGAATAAGAAGGAAAAACATAGTCAGGACTTTGAAGTGTTTGCGTTACCTTATACAAAAGTATCGCGAAAGATTATTTTTGTGTATAATGCATGAATGCGGAAAAATATTTTGCGAAACAGATTTTTGGTGTTTCTTCTCGTGTTCGCGGGCGCGCCGGTGATTGCCTTGAGTTTTCTCACGTACACATTTTTGAGCAGCGCCTACCGTAAAGATATTGGCGCGTCAGAACAGCAATTTTTAAATCAAAACGTTGAAAAGGTAAACACGTTTTTCAACGACGCGGTAAGTCTTTTGAAATTGCGCGTCGGGTTTGTGGAAAAAACAGAAATTTCCGTTGCGGACCAGGAGTTTCTTTTGGACGGATTTTTGCGCGAGAACGACGCGTTAGAAGAGGTGAGTTTTATTAATTTGCAGGGGCGCGAGACCTCCAAGAAGTCCCAGTCCGCAGGCAAAGAAAATACTCCTCTTCGCGATGTTTCCAATTTGCCGTCATACCTTGCGCCTCTTTCCGGAAACGATTTTATCGGGACTGTTGAATATGGGCAGGGAGGTCTCTTTGTGACTCTTTCTTCTCCCGTGCGGAACAGAAACGGAAACACTATCCAAATTCTTTCAGGCAGACTCAATCTTTCAACGCTGGTCAATACCGTGCTGACCGCGCGGCTCGGCGGCGAAGGGTATCTCGCGCTCGCAGACGAGCAGGGCCGGCTTATCGCGCAGGGAGGCCGCATTCCATTGGAATCCGGCATTGACGCGAACGGCATTCCAAGAGTTGCCTCTGTGCTGGCGGGCGCCGCGTTTGACGGATTCCAAAACACCGACCGGTATTTCAGCCAGTTTGGCAAGGTTTCCGTGGTGGGAGCGGGCAAAAAGATTCCGCTAACCGGATGGGCAATGCTTGTGGAGTGGCCTCTTGAAGACGCCAACTCCGCTCTTTACAAAATCCGGTCGCAGGGAATTCAGACTCTGCTGTACACCATACTTGCGATTTTTCTCATTGTTCCGTTTCTTGTGGAACGGCTTGTCGCTCCCATACGGGAACTGCAGGCGGGGGCCGCGGAAGTGGAAAAAGGAAATTTTGAAAGGAAGGTTATTATCCAGACAAACGACGAGCTTGAGGATTTGGGAAACTCGTTTAATAAAATGGTTCAGGGATTGAAGCGTCTGCGCGAACTGCAGAATGAGTTTGTGTTTATCGCTTCCCATGAATTGCGCACCCCCCTGACTGCCATACGCTGGTACATATCCGAGTTTATGACTGTCCAGAAGGCCGCGTTAAGCGCGGCGGGAAAGCAGTATATTCAGAGAATCGGAGAGGCGGCAGAGCATCTTTCCCTGTTGGTGGATGAGATTCTGACAATCGCGCGAGCGGAAGCGGGGCGCCTTGAAATTAAAGGGGAGCCCGTGGACGTGGTGAAAAGCGTGCGGCTGGTCATTCAGGAACTAACCCCTCTCGCCAAAGAAAAGCGTATTACTATGAGCTACGCGCCTCCCGCAGATGTTCCATTGGTTTTTTCCCAATCTCTGCGCGTTGAAGAAATCGCGAGAAATCTTCTTTCAAACGCAATCAAATACAGCGACGAAAAGAAAAATATAACAATATCGCACGAGCAAAACGGGCAGTTTCTTGTTACGCATATTCAGGATCAGGGGAAGGGCATTGACCCTAAGGAACAGCAACATATTTTTGAAAAGTTTTTCAGAGCGAGCGCGGCGAAAAAAGATTCGGTTCCCGGAACCGGACTCGGCCTTTTTATCGTAAAAGAGCTTGTGGAGCGCATGCAGGGGAAGATTTGGTTTTCTTCAGAGCTTGGCAAAGGAAGCGTCTTCAGTTTTTCACTTCCCATAGCGCCATAACCCCATAGTTGTAAAAACTTGACTTTTATAATCTCATCTGGTATAATACAAATCGTTAGAGGTAGTTCTCGTTTTGTTTTCACAGCCGTCCATACAATCGGCCAAAAGCAAAAAGGAGACGGTCGTCCTCTCAACAGTAACAAATAGTTCGTTCCAACACATGGCAAAACGATTGTATATAGGCGGTTTGTCTTTTCAGACAAACGAGGAAACCTTGCGGAACACATTCGCGCAGGCCGGAACAGTAGAATCGGCAACAATCATTGTTGACCGCATTTCCGGAAGATCTCGCGGCTTCGGATTCGTGGAAATGTCCACGGAAGAGGAAGCGCAGAGCGCGATTGAAATGTTCAACGGCAAGGAACTGGATGGAAGAATGCTCACCGTCAACGAGGCGCGTGAGATGGCTCCCAGATCCGCCGCGTAAGATTTTGTTCTTACACAACCCAGCACTCAATATGAGTGCTGGGTTTGTTTTATGGGATCTCGCGAAATTCAGTTGTTTATGATATACATATGTAATATATGAATATTATTTCCGCATTTTTGCTTGGGGCCGTGGAGGGCATTACGGAGTTTCTTCCCATATCGTCCACCGGCCACCTTATTTTATTTCAGCAGATTTTTGATATTCCCAAAACGGAATTTTTGAAAACATTTGACATTGCCATTCAGCTTGGAGCGATTGCGGCCGTCGTGTTTTTATTCCAAAGGGTTTTCTTCCGCGACATGGAAACGGTAAAAAAAATCGCGATTGCGTTTTTACCGACAGGCGCGCTGGGATTATTGCTGTATCCCGTGGTGAAACGGTATTTTCTGTCCAACAGCAGTATTGTCTTGTGGGCTTTGTTTTTGGGCGGCCTGTTTCTTATATTTTTTGAGATGACTCATCAGGCAGGCAAAAAAACCGCCGCAGACCTTTCCGCGATTTCTCAAAAACAAGCATTTTTCGTGGGGCTTTTCCAGTCGCTTGCCATGATTCCCGGCGTGTCGCGCTCTGCCGCGACCATCATCGGAGGGCTTATCCTTGGCATTGAACGCAAAGCCATTGTGGAATTTTCTTTTCTGCTTGCCGTGCCCACCATTGGAGGAGCCGCGGCGTATGATCTTTTAAAAAATGCGTCCGCGTTTTCATTTCGCCAGTTTGAGCTATTGATTGTGGGGTTTTGCGTGGCGTTTCTGACCGCGCTGTATTCCATGCAATTTCTTTTGCGGTACATTCAGACAAGAAATTTTATCTGGTTCGGGGTGTACCGGGTCGCGCTCGCGTTTGCGTTTTTCCTCGCATTTTTGTTTTAGCCGTAGTATAGTAGTATAATGGAAAAAACCTTAAACCACTTTTCCTATGAGACATCTTGCACTATCTATAATTTTCGCGGCGCTTATTGGAGCCAGCGCATATTATTTGTTCGCCGGACCCAAAAAAGCGCAGAAACTAGCTCAGATGAGCCAGCCAAAAGAAACTGCTCAAACTGAACAGCAGGCTTTGTCTCCCACAGAGGAGGCTGCCGCGCCTCAGCAGAAAGCGGCACCTGCTCCTTCAGCACAGCAAAAACCTGCTTCAAATCCTCCGCAACAAATTGCCGTTCCGGAATCTGAACTCAAAGTTGAAATTGTAAAAGAAGGCGCGGGAACGGGAGCGAAAAGCGGCGATTCGCTTTCTGTCCATTATACGGGAACATTTCTCAATGGAACAAAGTTTGATTCAAGCCGCGACAGGGGGATTCCTTTCACGTTTACGCTTGGTGCGGGGCAGGTGATTCTTGGTTGGGATGTCGGGCTTGAGGGAATGAGAATCGGGGAAGCGCGCAAGCTGACAGTTCCGCCGCAATACGGATACGGATCTGTGGGAACTCCGGGCGGCCCCATTCCTCCAAACGCGACCCTGCTTTTTGAAGTTGAACTGCTCGGCATAACTTCTTCATAATGTTCATCGCATGAAATACGCGCCCCGCAATCTTCAGGAGTTAAAAGCGCTTCGCGCTCCTTTGCGCAACGTCAATGTTGAGCATTACGGAAAACTCAACCGGTTTGAGAAACTCGCCCATCGCGCGACCAAGCGCGTGGGAACCATGGGTTTTTTTCTTATTCTCGCCTTATGGACGGCTTTGTGGATCGGGTGGAATACCTATGCGCCAGAACCCTTGCGTTTTGATCCGTTTCCTGCGTTTGTGCTCTGGCTGTTTGTGTCCAACATGATCCAGCTTTTGCTTTTGCCTTTGTTGCTCATTGGCCAAAATATGGACGCCAAGCATTCAGAGGCGCGCGCTGAAAACGAATACGAGATTCATCTGCGTTCCGAGCAGGAAATTGAAACCATCATTCAGCATTTGGAAAACCAGAACGATCGGCTTGAAGACATTGTCAAAAAACTGGATCAGGCGCATGTCCGCAAGAACGGCTCTGTTTCTTAACAGTATGGCTCAATCACACGCCATTGCATTTTTCGGGCTTGAAGAATGGGAAAAACAATATCTTCTTTCACATCCCGCGCTTTCACGCCATCGTGACGCTGTTTCTTTTATTGACGATATTCTTGATAAATCTCGCGCCGCAGATTTTGGCCATGCCGATATTGTGTCCGTGTTTGTTGATTCTGCCATTGACAAGGCGGCGCTAGACGCAATGCCTGCTTTGAAGTGTATCGCGGCAAGATCCACCGGATACGACCACATTGACATTGCCGAATGCAAAAAGCGCGGCATTGTCGTTTCAAGCGTGCCAACATACGGGGAGTACACGGTTGCGGAATACGCGTTTGCGCTTATTCTCTGTCTTTCGCGCAACATATATCAGGCGTACGATCAGATTCGGGAAACCGGAAGTTTCAGCCAGCAGGGTTTGCGGGGATTTGATTTGCGGGGCAAAACACTCGGGGTCGTGGGGTGCGGCAAAATAGGAAGGCATGTTGTTGCCATTGGCCGCCGCTTTGAAATGAATGTGCTTGTGCACGATACGCAAGCTGACGGGAAATTTCTCAAGGACATGGGCGCGGCTTCCGCAAGTTTTGAAGAATTGCTGTCGCAAAGCGACATTGTGACTTTGCATGTGCCGTATATTCCCGCGACCCATCACTTGATGAACGGCAAAACAATCGCGACGATGAAAAAGGGCGCGTATCTGATTAACACCAGCAGGGGAGGAATTGTGGAAACGGAGGCCCTTGTCAAAGCCCTCAAAGAGGGGCATTTGGGAGGAGCCGGGCTGGACGTGCTGGAAGAAGAGGGAGCCATACGGGACGAGCTTGATTTTTTGATGAAGGGCGACCTCAAAGAACACAATCTGAAGACAATTCTCGCAAACCATATTTTAATTGATATGCCCAATGTCATCATCACTCCCCACAACGCTTTTAATACGACCGAAGCCCTCCAGCGCATTCTTGACACCACCGCCGAAAATATTGCAGGGTTTCTCGCTGGAAATCCCATTAATGTTGTTTCTTAATCGCCATCGCGGGGTCGTACCCCGTAATGCCCGTAATGATCCGTCGCGGGGTCGTACCCCGTAAT
>CAYYFJ010000001.1:13535-19032 GCA_964471385.1 uncultured Candidatus Saccharibacteria bacterium | reverse complement strand
GGGGTCGTACCCCGTAATGCCCGTAATGATCCGTCGCGGGGTCGTACCCCGTAATGCCCGTAATGATCCGTCGCGGGGTCGTACCCCGTAATATAAGAAATGGAAAACCGGCGTCCCGAAAGATGCCGGCTATTACTTCAGGAACGGCTTGTTTCTCCGCCGTTCCTTCGCTTTTTATCCTCATACATGGCTTTGTCAGCCATACTGAGGATTTCTTCAATCTTGTAATTCACAAGCACCGGGGCGAGCCCGATACTTGCTCCGATTGTTATTTCCTTTTCTCCGATTTTCATCGGAGAAGCAAGAGCAGTGCAGATTCGCTCGCAAATTTTCCCTGCCTGCTCTGGCGAAACGTGGAGGAGCAGAACAAACTCGTCTCCTCCATACCGGGCGGCAAGGGCATCTCCCCGTATGATCCGGGAAATGCGCTCCGCCGCCAAGCGGAGTACCGCATCTCCTGTAATGTGCCCATGCTTGTCATTGACGGCTTTGAAACCGTCAAGATCAATCATTGCCACCGTTACAGGGGTCCCATCGCGCCTTGCTTCGCGATGCGCCCGCTCCAGCGCGTCAATAAAGACGCGGCGGGACGCAAGGCCCGTCAACTGGTCAACCGCCGCCTCTTGGGCGGCTTTTCTTGCAATTTGAGCGAGTTTTTTTACACCCTCCCGGAGGAGGATTTTCTCGTGGGAGGGGATTCTTTCAACAATTTGCAGGAGTTCCTGCTCCTGCGCTTCAATACTCTTTTCTTCTTTACTCTTTTCTTCCAACTCGCCCACCTCCTTTTTAGTGGATATATATTATACTCTTTATTTCATTTCTGTCAACTTTTTATTGGCACATAGCCGATTTCGTGTGATATCACGGGGTACGACCCCGCGATGGAATGTGGTCAAGGTCCGACCTTGGCCAAGGTCGGACCTTGACCAGCCCCTTGACCGGACCTTGACCAGCTTGACCTTGGCCAGCTGGATTGAAGATTGAGAGAAAATTGGATATACTGTAAAAATTCACTTATTATTTTCACTATGGATTATCGGGAACTGCGGGAAACTGGGTTGCGCCATCTTAAAGAAAAACTGCCTTCTCTCAATCTTCAGCGGCATTGTTTTGCAGTGGAAGCGATTATGCGAGAGCTCGCTAGACACTACGGAGAAGACGCGGAGCTGTGGGGGCTTGCGGGATTAATGCATGATGTGGATTATGAAGAAGTGAAAGAAGACTTAGCGCGCCACAGTTTGATTGGTTCCCAATGGCTTGCAAAATGGGGGTTTCCAGGCGAGGTTGTAAAAGCGGTGCGGGTGCACAACGAAGCGCACGGAGAACTCGCGCAAACTCGCATGGAACACGCTTTGATTTTTGCGGACGCCATTTCGGGGCTTATTGTAAGCGCGGCGCTTGTGGTGCCAAGTAAAAAACTCGCCGATCTGAAAATAGAAAGCGTACTCAAAAGATTCAAACAAAAAGACTTTGCGAAAGGAGTGCACAGGGAAGAAATTCTCCGGTGCGAAAAGGAAGGGCTTTCGTTGGAAGAATTCGCAGGGCTTAGCATCAAAGCCCTGCAGGGCGTCGCCCCAGACCTTGGCTTATGAATGTCGCAAACAGGTTGCTGTTTGACAGATCGCTGTCTTTGTGTCGGAGACACACTCCGTGTGTCTCCGATATTGCGGACTGGCGGGAACATAGATACAATACAAGCATAGATATAATACAGGCGAGGATGGGATAATAAGATAATTCAAAACAGGCGAGGATGGGATAATAAGATAACTTAAAAAATATGATGGACAGTAGAATAAAAAATGTGTTGGGAATTTCTTTGATCGTGGCGCTTGCGGTGTTTGCGGTTGCGGCAGGGTGGTCCGCGTACGCCTACGGGAAAATAAGGAATGCGTCGTTTATAAATGAGTTTGCGGTAAAGAGCGAGGCAACGCGTTCCGCGATTCCCGATGTTGCGCGTTTTTCGGCCGGGGTTACCACCGAGGGCAAAAAAGATTTGGGAGAGCTTCAGAAAGAAAATACTGAAGACATGAATGCCGTTTTGCAGTATCTCAAAAAGGAGGGAGTGCAGGAAAAGGACATAAAAACAACCCAGTATGACGTAAGCCCGAAGTATTCATATCCTCCCTGCTCGTATGATTACTCCGCGTCTCCGGCAGAATATGTGTGCCCTCCGCCACAAATTACAGGGTATGCGGTTTCGCAGAGAGTTGAAGTAATCGTGCGCGATTTTGCAAACATAGGAGATATTGTAGGCGGAGTTGTGGAGCAGGGGGCGAACACTGTTTCTTCTTTGGTATTTGCCGTGGAGAATCCTGAAGCTTTGCAAAATGAAGCAAGAGCGGAAGCCATAGCGAAAACAAAAGAGAAGGCGCTCATGATCGCGAAGGCCGGAGGATTTAAGCTGGGAAGGATTAAATACATCAACGAGGAAACACCCAATACAGGATACGATTACGGGTATGAACGCGCGGCAATATCAACTCCCGTTATTCAGACCGGAACTCAAGAGATTAAAGTAATCGTTTCCGTTTCATATGGCATTGAATAGAACCGGCGTGGTTTATTGCGAGCTCTGCGCTTGATATGAAGTTTTTTGTGAAAGTAAAGGCAAGCGCAAAAACAGAATGCGTGGAGCAGGTTGACTCCGCGCATTTTGTTGTTGCCGTGAAAGAGCCGTCCAAAGAAGGCAAAGCAAACGCCGCCGTTATCAAATCTTTGGCGCGATTTTTTGATACTGCCCCGTCGCGGTTCCAAATTGTTTCCGGAAAAACATTCAAAGAAAAAATAATTGAGTTTGTGTAAAAGTGAACACTGTCAAGCGGGAAATCCAGTGGCTGTTGAAAGAAAAATACGGGGGCGCGCCCTGCCTTGCGTTTTTGAGGGATGCAGAACGCATCAAAAAAGGGGAGCCGGCTGATTATGTGATTGGGTGGACGGATTTTCTGGGGTGCCGCATTAGCTTGTCAAAAAAACCGCTCATTCCGCGCCCTGAAACCGAATACTGGGTGAATGAGGCAATCAAAGAAATCAAAGCGGAAAGAAAAGGAAAAAAAGTGCGCTGTCTTGATATCTTCGCGGGGTCGGGGTGCATTGGCATTGCCGCGCTCAAACATATTCCATTCGCTGTTGCTGATTTTGCAGAGAAAGAAAAATCGTTTTGCGAGCAGATTGCAGACAATTTGAAACAAAACAACATTGCGCGCAGGCGCTATTCCGTGATTCAGTCTGATATGTTCTCGCGCGTTAGAAAACGCTACGACGCGATTTTTGCCAATCCGCCCTATGTTGCGACGCAACGCATTCATAATGTCCAAAAATCTGTTTTGAAATGGGAACCAAAGCGCGCATTGCTCGCGGGCAAAGACGGCTTGTTTTATATCAAGAAATTTTTAATAAAGGCAAAATTTCGTCTTGCTCCCGGCGGCATTCTTTATATGGAGTTTGATTCGCGCCAAAAAGACGCGGTCCAGAAAATTGCAAAAAAATACGGATACGCCCACACTCAGTTTTTCAAAGATCAGTACGGCAAATGGCGTTTTGCAAAGATTTGGATATAATACAATTATGGAAGAACAAGAATTAAAAAAAGAAGAGAAGAAGAAAACCCGGTATGTGTGCGAGGGGGAGTGCGGAGCGGAGCTGACGCAGGAAGAATGGGAGCAGGATGCGACGAAGACGTGCAAGGACGAGCACTGTTCGCATGTCGGCATTCCATTTGCCAGAAAAGAAAATTAACCTATGAATCTGCGCCGGGAACTTATTGCTCTCCTTAAGGGAGAGGTTATTGACAATGAAAGCGTGCGGGATTTGTACAGCCGCGACGCGAGCTTGTTTCAGGTCAAGCCGCGCGTTGTGGTGTTTCCAAAAGACACTAAAGACATTCAGCGTCTTGTTGAATTTGTGAACGCGCGCAAGGAAGAACATGTATCGCTAACATGCCACTCTGGCGGCACTGATATGACCGGAGGGCCGCTGACAGAATCCATTGTCGTTGACATGAGGCGGCATTTTCATCGCATAGGCAAGATTGAAAACGAAACAGCGGTGACGGAACCCGGCGTGTTGTATCGGGATTTTGAAAAGGAGACACTCAAGCGCCGCCTGCTTTTGCCTTCATTTCCCGCGTCCCGCGAACTCTGCACTATTGGAGGCATGATCGCAAACAACGCAGGGGGAGAGAAAAGTTTGTCATACGGAAAAACAGAAAAATATGTCAAAGAACTGAAGGTTGTGCTGTCTGACGGCAAAGAATACCGGTTGTATCCAATGTCAGCGGGAGAATTAAAAGAGCACCTGAAACTTCCCGGATTTGAAGGCGACATATACAGGAAAATGCATGCTTTGCTGGAAAAGAATTATGAGCTGATTCAGGCGGCAAAACCAAATGTCTCAAAAAATTCAGCGGGATATGCTTTGTGGAACGTGTGGGAGCGGCATTTCTTTGATTTGACGCAATTATTCACGGGGTCGCAGGGGACGCTCGGCATCATCACAGAAGCGACGTTCCGCCTTGTGCCTCCAAAGCGGCACTCCGCCATGGTTGTTATATTTCTTAAAGATATACGGTTTATCGCGCGCATCACGCAGATGCTTTTGAGAGAAAAGCCCGAAAGTCTGGAATCATATGACGATCACACTTTAAAACTTGCGGTGCGATTCTTGCCTGATTTTCTGCGGCTTTTGAAAGCGAAAAATCTCCTGTCGCTCGCGTGGCAGTTTCTGCCCGAGTTTTGGATGATGCTCACTCGGGGAACTCCCAAACTCATTATTCTCGCGGAATTTACCGGAGATTCAAAACAAGAAGTTCTGAAAAAAGCAAAAAGGGCGTTTGCGTCTCTACGGGGATTCGGAGTCGGCTTGCGCCTTGTTTCCGAACAACAGGAGGCGCGCAAATACTTTGCGGTGCGCCATGAAAGCTTTAATCTTTTGCGCAAACACGTGAAAGGAATGCGCACTGCCCCCTTTATTGACGATATCATTGTGCGGCCTGAAACGCTTCCTGAATTTCTTCCCGCCCTGCAAACAATTCTCTCGCAGTATCCCCAACTCATCTACACGGTGGCGGGGCATGTGGGGGACGGCAATTTTCACATTATTCCTTTAATGGACCTTTCTCGCCCGTTTTCGGGAAACATGATCGCGGAGATTTCGCAAAAAGTGTACGACCTTGTGCTGAAATTCAAAGGGTCAATCACCGCGGAGCACAACGACGGCCTTATACGCACGCCGTTTCTCAAACAAATGTACGGAGAAAAAATCTGCGGACTTTTTCAGGAAGTGAAACATATTTTTGACCCGCATAATATCTTCAATCCGGGCAAGAAAGTAAACGGCAGTCTGCAGTACGCGCTGGAGCATATAACAGGCAGCAAGTAACAAGTATAAGCAGTAGGTAACAGGAGGCGGTGTAAGTTTTTTGCAGTTCATGTTAGAGTAAAAAGAGCATCACTAAGGGGAGGAATAAATAATGATTTCAGTGACAGAATGGGGACCG
>CAYYFJ010000001.1:1937-13435 GCA_964471385.1 uncultured Candidatus Saccharibacteria bacterium | reverse complement strand
AAATTTTTGACTTGAAACTCGCTTTTAGAAGGGTGTGGAAAAGCAGGATTTGACAAAAGAACGCGGTTGGAAGAAAATTCAGCTACACAGCTACGGCGCACATTCTCATATGATCATTGAGAGGAAGTTGGGTTCTATTCCCACGCTCCCCCGGAACGGTAAAAGGACGCTCAAGCGTCCTGAGCCCGGTCGACTCACATGATCTTTCATACACAAGAGACTGTTTCTTCGAGGGAGGGAAAGGCGTCTCAATAATTTCTTGCGTTTTTCTTCGCGCAAAATTTTTCTATACTCCCTCAAGGAGTTTTTTATTTTCTTCTCCATGGAGAAGAAAATAACCCCTTGATCATTCCATGAAATCATTTCGCATAATTTTGTTTCTTGTTTCCCTTGCTATCATTGCGGCTGGAATTGGCGTGCTGTTTTCTGTTGACAAAAAGCAGACCGCAATATCGCCAACGCAAACAACGGCAGGCGAGCCTCATATTTTTATAACAGAACAAATAGAAAAGAATTCGTCCGCCGCGGAAGGTTTATCCGCAGTGGCAGGTTTGTCCATTGAGAAGAGTCAGGATCTCCCGCAATCGGCAGAGAAGCATGGGCAAATGAAAACAATCCAAGCACGGATTCGGGTTGGAGAACAAACCGTTTCTGTTGATGTTCCGGAAGGAAACACCGTGTACGATGGCATGAAAGCCGCGCAGGAGCAAAATCTCATTGAGTTTCGTGGCAGGAAATTTTCAGGGCTTGGGTTTTTTGTGGAAGAAATTAATGGTGTGCGGCAAGATTTTTCAAAAAATATGGTGTGGATTTATTACCTGAACGGGAATAAAGCAAAGGTCGGAATATCAAACACAATTATTAAACCAAACGACGTGATTGAATGGAAATATGAAAAAATGGAGTAAAACAATGCACTATGCGCTTGGAGCTACATGCGTGGCGCTCGGATTGTCAGCGGCTAGCGCCGCGCACGCCGCGACTGTGTCATTCTCTTTGCGCTATCAGGATGTTCTTGTGTTCAGCGATGCGGTTGAAATGCCCGCGGTTGGAACCGTCACAATGAGCGATTCAAACGGAGTCCAGCGGCAAGTCAATTCGCAGAGCGTCCTCGGGATATTGGCGGGAGTTGACGATCAAAGCTCCGCGTTTTCTTTGTCGTCCTTGACGTACTATGCCGGGTTTAATTCCTTGTATCTCAAGTGCGTACAGGTTGCGAATCCAAGCGTGAACGCGTGCGACAACTGGCAGTATGCCGTAAACGGAAACAGCCCGTTTGTCGGCATGGACTCGCACGCTGTCCAGCCTAATGACCAGATTTTCTTGTATTTTGGAAATTCTCGCCAAGTCGCACTGTCAAAAAACACCGCGCTCGCGGGAGAAGCGGTGAGCGTATCTGCGCAAAAATACCAGTATCAGGACAACACGTGGATTCCTTTGCTTGGCGTAACAATTGGAGCGACCCTGCCAAATTCGCAGGACCCGTTTTCTCCCATTGAAACCGTGACGCAAAGCGTTGACGGAGTCGGAAACGTTTTGCTCGCCATAACGCAGGCGGGGGATTATTCCGTGGGAATTAAAGAAGATTTTTATTTTCCCGGCGCGTCTTTGCGCGTATTGCCCCGCGTCACAAGCGGAGGAGTTTCTCCTGTTTCGTTCGTTCCAGCGGCGCTCAAAGAGTTTGACGTTGCGAAAGCTGTTGATTTTCTCGCGTCCCGGCAAAAAGCAGACGGATCGTTTGAAGGAGATTCCATGCTTTCAGACCGTGCCGCAATAGCGTTTGGAGCGTACGGCGCAGACAACTCTGCGCGAGAGAAATTAAAAACATATCTTCTGGCAAATCCTGACCCCGGTTCTCTTGTGACTGATTATGAGAGGCGCGCCATGGCGTTAATGGCCATTGGAATTAGTCCGTATTCCGGAGCAGGAATTGATTACATCGTGAAAATCACCGCGTCATTTGACGGAACGCAGATTGGAGACGCGGGATTGGTGAACGATGACATATTCGCTTTGATTGTTTTGCAGAACGCGGGATACGGCGAGGCAGATTCCATAATCGTGAAGATAACCGAGTTTGTGCTGTCGCGACAGCAAGGGAACGGGTCGTGGGGAGATGTAGATTATACCGCCGCGGCAATTCAGGCGCTGGCATTTCAGCAGAGCGAGAAAGTAAAAAGCGCACTTGCGAAAGCAAAAGCGTATCTTATGAGCCGGCAGAAAGATTCCGGAGGATTTGCGGATAACTTGTATTCCACCGCATGGGCAATGCAGGCGATGAGCGCGTTGGGAGAGGACATTGGCGCGTGGCAGAAAAACGGAAAAACGCCAAAATATTTTCTCGCGGCAAGCCAAACAAACGACGGAGGATTGGAACAAGAAGATACCGTGATGAACCGTATTTGGATTACGGCAGACGCGATTCCAGCCGCTCTTGGAAAACCATGGAGCGCGATTCTTGGAAGGTTTGAAAAACCCGCGCTAGCGCAACAGTCGGTCCCTCAATGGAGTATGCCTCAACCAAGTTCGGCACAAGCGGGGCAGGCTGTCAGCAATCAGCAGTCAGAAATTAGCAATCAACTGGAAGCCGTAAGCCGTAAGCTGATAGCTAGCGAAGCCGATAGCGGACGCCAGCTGGCGCTAACGCAGAAATCAGAAATCAGCAATCAGCAATCAGCTGTCAGCCCCTCAACAAAGCTCGGGACAAGTCCCTCGACAAAGTTTCCTTCAACAAAGCTCCCCTTAACAAAGCTCGGGGCAGGCGGGGCAAGCAATCAGCTGTCAGCCAGTAGTGAACTGAAAGCTGATAGCGGGGAACCGAAAACTGAAACTGGGCGTCAGCCGGAACAGTTGACCGCTGGAGCTGGCGCGAGGGCGGATTCAGGAATTGTTCAGAAACTCTGGGGGGCATTAAAACTTTTTGCCGCAAAATTCCTCAGTGTTTTTCAGAAAAGATAGTTCCACAAGGTCAAAATGGTCAAGGTCCGACCTTGGCCAAGGTCGGACCTTGACCACACCTTGACCACATCCTTGAGCAAATCTTATAGGTAAGTTTCACGAGGTTCGGCCTCCTCAAGGCCGAACCTCGTGAATGTACCTCGTGAATGTATGGAGAAGAAGAAAAGAATGTTGTATAATGCGTATATGATTTATCTTGGAGCGGACCACGCGGGGTTTCAATTAAAAGAGCAGGTGAAAACATATCTGGAGAGTTTGAGTTTGGAGGTGAAAGATTTGGGCGCGCGCGAATTGAATCCGGATGACGACTATCCGGAAATTATTTTTGCGGTTGCGCAAAAAGTCGCGGGCCACCCAGAATCCCGCGGTATTGTGTTTGGAGGATCAGGCCAGGGCGAGGCGATTGTAGCAAACAAAGTCAAAGGAATACGCGCGGCGGTCTATTACGGCGGGGATGCGGAAATCGTGAAGCTGTCTCGCCAGCACAATGACGCCAACATTCTTTCGCTCGGAGCGAGATTCATCAGTTTCAAGCAAGCCCAGCAGGCGTTGCGCTTGTGGCTCCAGACCGAGTTTGAGGGAGGAAGGCACCATAGAAGAATGCAGGAGATAAAAGAGATTGAGGAACATAACGTCAAATGTCAAAGTTCAAATGCCAAATGAATGCCAAAGCTCAAAATCCAAAATAATCATTTGACATTTGAAATTTGAACTTTGATATTTTGTTTTATGATTCATAAGATAATTCCTGCCATTCTGACCAACGACCTTGCGGATATGAAGGGCAAGCTGGACATACTGCGGGGGGTTTCAGAGTGGGCGCAGATTGATGTCGCAGACGGCGTGTTTGTGGGCAATAAAACTCTTTTTCCAAGCGAGTTTGCCGGCGCCACATACGGTTTTCAGCTTGAGATCCATTTGATGGCGCGAAATCCTGAATCCTATTTTGACGCGTGCGCGGCAATGAACGCTTGCCGCGTCATTTTTCATTTAGAAGCCGCGCCAGACTTGCAGAAAACGCTTGCTCTGCTGTCGCAGTACGAATTCAAAAAAGGCATCGCGATCAATCCTGAAACGCCGGCTGATTCTTTGTTGCCGCATCTTGCGTCAGTTGATTCAGTTTTGCTTTTAACCGTTCAGCCCGGGTTTCAAGGGCGGGAGTTTATCTCCTCGGTTTTGGAAAAAGTTTGGACAATCAAACAAGCAAAGACCGGCATTATTGTCGGCGTGGACGGAGGAATTGGCTTTGAACATATACAAGGCGTGTTTGGAGCTGGCGCCGACTATGCCGTTATTGGAAGTGCAATCTGGCAATCTGAAAACCCCGCTCAAGCTTTCAGAAAAATGAGTGCGATGGTAGAATAAAGCCATTATCGTTTTTTGGAAAGTCCTTTCAAGGATACACAATCAATTTCCCAGCGAGAAATTGTTGTTCATCTCTCGGCGGCTATCCCGCTTCCGCCGTTTGGCGAAGCGGGACCGTGCCTAGCCGCCTGCGAGGTGTTCCTTGAAAGAACTTTCCAATACAACATGTATCAATGAAAAAGCATTATATCGTCAAAGAACTTGAGGAGCTCGCGAATACCATTCGGCAGGACATTATTGAGATGCTGGAGGAGGCGGGTTCCGGGCATTCGGCGGGTCCCTTGGGCATGGCGGATATTTTTACCGCTTTGTATTTTTCTGTTTTGCGGCATGATCCAAAAAATCCGGACTGGGAAGAGCGGGATCGTTTGATTCTTTCAAACGGCCACATCTGCCCCGTCAGATACGCGGCAATGGCAAGGGCCGGCTATTTCCCGCTGGAAGAGTTAAAGACCCTGCGCAAATTCGGTTCTCGTTTGCAGGGTCATCCCGAACGCACAAAACTTCCCGGCGTGGAAACAACTTCAGGGCCCTTGGGATCCGGGCTTTCGCAAGCCGCGGGCATGGCGCTTGCTGGCGCCATGGATCAAAAAAACTGGAGAGTGTTTTGTTTGATGTCAGACGGCGAACATGAATCAGGGCAGATTTGGGAAGCCGCAATGTTCGCGGGAAAGAACAAGCTGGATAATCTTGTCGGAGTGATTGATCGCAACAACATTCAGATTGACGGATTCACGGAGGACGTGATGCCCCTTGAACCATTGAGGGCAAAATATGAGGCGTTCAACTGGCATGTGCTTGAAATTGACGGGCACAACATAGAGCTGATTATTGACGCGTTCAAAGAAGCTGAATCCATTCATGAACGCCCCACGCTTATCATTGCGCATACGACCCCGGGCAAGGGAGTGAGTTTTATGGAGAACAAGTTTGAATGGCACGGAAAACCTCCGAAGCCCGAAGAAGCAAAACTCGCCCTGCGGGAATTGAGAACGCTTGGGGGGAACATTAGATCGGAACACGAGTAATATATGGTGAATCCGAACGCATTTTTGAATCCAAAATTGTTTGACGGCGATGTTGAGAAAATTCCTACGCGCAACGGGTACGGCAAGGGTTTGGTTTCAGCCGGAGAAAAGAACGGCAACGTGGTGGTACTGTGCGCCGATCTTGCAGAATCCACGCGGTCTTTGATGTTTCAGCAGAAATTTCCCGAGCGTTTTGTGGAAATAGGCGTGGCAGAGCAAAACATGGCTTCTTTGGCGGCTGGCATGGCGCTGGCTGGCAAAATTCCCTTTATTTCTTCGTATGCCGTGTTCTCGCCGGGGAGGAACAATGAGCAAGTGCGCACAACCATTGCGCTGAACCGCGCGAATGTCAAAATCGCGGGAGCCCACGCCGGGCTTTCCGTGGGTCCTGACGGAGCCACGCATCAGGCGCTGGAAGATATCGCTTTAATGCGCGTTTTGCCGAATATGACAGTGCTTGTGCCGTGCGACGAGGAAGAAACAAGAAAAGCGACAGTCGCCGCGGCAGAATTTGAAGGGCCCGTCTATATCAGATTTGCGAGAGAAGCGACTCCCGTGATGACGGCTTTGCAAACTCCGTTTGCCATTGGCAAAGCGGAAGTGTTTTGGCAGGGGACTGACGCGACCATTATAGCGTGCGGGCCGCTTGTGCATGAGGCATTGCTTGCGGCAAAACTCCTTGCAGAACAAGGCATTCATGCTGAAGTGTTGAATTGCGCGAGCGTAAAGCCGTTGGATACAGAAGCGATTTTGCGATCCGTGTCAAAAACAAAAGCCGTCGTCACGGTGGAAGAACATCAAATCGCCGGCGGCGTGGGAAGCGCGGTTGCGGAACTGCTTGCGCTGAATCTTCCCGTTCCTATGGAAATGATAGGCATTCAAGACAGGTTTGGGGAATCAGGAAATACGGCCGAGCTTCTGGAGGCGTTCGGGCTTACCCATTCTTTTATCGCGGAAGCTGTGAAAAAGGTTCTTGCAAGAACATGATGAATTTTTTCAAATATTTTGACCTTATCGCGGTTGGAGACACGCAGTATGACGTGTTTTTGGAGCTTGAAGAAGAAACAAAAATAATCCGCGATCCTGAAACACAGCGCGATTATCTCGGGCTGGTGAACGCGGAAAAAATTCCAGTGAAGCGCGTCACGCATGTGCCGGCTGTCGGAAATTCCGCGAATGTTGCAATCGGCGCGTCGCGCCTTGGGCTGAAAACCGCCTTATATACCCATCTCGGAAACGACGCCACCGCAAAAGAAGAACTTAAGGTGTTTAAAGAAGAAAAAGTGGCGCGCGACTATATTGTGTTTGACAGGCAGAGGGAAAGCAATTTTACCGCCGCGCTTAATTATCAGGGAGAGCGCACTCTGCTTGTGCACCATGAACCGCGGGACTATACTCTTCCCAGTCTCGCTCCGGCTGAATGGATGTATTACAGCTCGCTTGCGGCAGGACACGAAAAACTCCACGGGCAGATTCCCTCATACGTGAAAAAGAATAAAGTAAAACTGGGGTTTAATCCCGGTTCCCACCAGCTCAAAGAAGGATTGGCTGTGCTTCGCCCGATCCTTCAGGTGACGCACATTCTTTTTCTTAACAAAGAGGAGTCAGAACTTTTGCTCGGACGCAAAGGGGAAGTGCGGGAGCTTTTGCGGGGATTGCGCGCTGAAGGGCCTGCAATCGTAGTGATCACAGACGGACCCAAGGGTTCCTATTGCGATGACGGAACGCACACATATTTTCTTGAAGTGTTCCAGGCTCCCATTGTGGAAAGGACCGGAGCAGGGGACAGTTATGCGGCAGGATTTATTTCCGCGCTGGCATATAAGTATGATATAAAAGAAGCAATGAGGTGGGGCACGTTCAACTCAGCTTCCGTGATTCAGAAAATCGGAGCGAGAGAAGGCCTTTTGCAGAAGCATGAAATGGAGCGCGTGTTCCGCGAGAATCCAAACTTTCAACCCCGCATTTTCCAATAATATAGCGTGCGGCGTTTGGATGTTCGTTCTGATGTAAATTTGTTATCATTCATTTACCAATATGAACAAAAAAGCATTTTTGTTTTTTGTCGGCGCCGCGATTCTGCTTCTTGCGGGAGGAAGCTGGTATTATCTCAAAAACAAGCGTCCGAAAAACGTCGTTCCCCCGTTGCAAAAGCAAGAGACGGGAGCGCTCGGAGAGGATTTATATAATCAAACTGCCAATCCGGGAGCCAAGCTTCCCGAGGTGAATCCGTTCCAGAAAACGGAGACAAATCCTTTTGAATCGTCAAAAACAAACCCTTTTGAAGATGTGTATAAAAATCCGTTTTCAAAGTGAAAAAAGCAAATATGAATAAAACAATATTCAAAAAAGGCGCGGCAGAAAAGTTTGTTTTGCTTTTTTGCGCGCTTGCCGTCGCGTTTTTCGCTGTTTTATTTTTTGATTCTGTCGCACAGGCAAAATCAGCAGCTGACATCACATATCCCGTGAAAGAACTGGGGTCGTGCAAAAACGAACAAGAGTGTTTCGCATATTGCGACAAGCCGGAAAACCTGTCTGTGTGCGTGGCGTTTGCCGAAAAACATAACATAATGTCCAAAGAAGACGCGGCAAAAGCCAAAGCGTTTATCAAGGCAGGCAATAAGGGACCCGGAGGATGCAAAGGACAGGCGGACTGCAAAGCGTACTGCGACGATTCTTCGCATTTGAAACAGTGCCTTGCGTTCGCGAAAGAAAATAATTTAATGGACAAGAATGAGCTCGCGGAGGCAGAGAAAGTCGCCAAAGCGCTGGAACAAGGCGCCCAGTTGCCCGGGGGATGCCGCGACAGGCGGTCGTGCGATACATATTGCGAAGATACCGCGCATTTGGGCGAGTGCCTTGATTTTGCGGAAAAAGCAGGGGTGATTTCAGAGAAGGAACTGCAGGAAGCAAGGCAGGTGCAAAAAGCGCTGGCGGCAGGAGTGAAGCTTCCGGGCGGATGCAAAAATAAAAATGAATGCGATGCATACTGTGAAGACGTTTCCAATATGGACGCATGTTTGAACTTCGCGGTTGCCGCGGGATTTATTCCAGAAGAAGAAGCAGAAGAGGCGCGCAGGATTATGCCATTGATGAAATCGGGGCAGATGCCCGGAAACTGCAAGAGCAAAGAACAGTGCGAGGCGTATTGCGCAAACCCGGACAACATGGAGGAATGCGTGGTCTTTGCCGAGAAGGCGGGCTTTATGACGCAAGAAGAAGTTGAGATGTTCCGCAAGACCGGAGGCAAGGGTCCCGGAGACTGCAGGGGCAGAGAGGAATGCGAGGAATTCTGCAACAATCCGAAAAATCAGGAAGCGTGCTTTCAGTTCGGCAAAGAACACGGGCTGATTTCAGAAGAACAATTGGAAGAAATGAAAGAAGGAGTGGAACAAATGCAAGAGGGTCTGGAAATGGCTCCGCCCGAAGTGCGCGAGTGTCTGGAAGGAGCGCTGGGGAGCAGTATGGTTGAGAAAATTGAAAGCGGAAACTTTATGCCAAACCGCGAAATGGGAGAAGCCATGCGCACGTGCTTTGAAGATGTGATGCGCCAAGAACAAATGGAGCGCATGGACGAGGGAGATTTTGATTCCGAGGAATTTGAAAATATGCAGAGGCAGGGTTCCCTTCCTGCTTTTGAGGGACCCGGAGGGTGCTCCAGCGAGCAGGAATGCAGGGAGTATTGTTCAGATCCCGACAACTCTGAAGAATGCGGGCAGTTTGGCGGCAAAGAGCGCCCTGCAGTTCCTTTAGAGGAGGAATCTCAAGAGGGCATAGAACAAGAAATAAAGGCGCGTATTGAGCAGGAAACAAAAGCGCGCGTTGAACAAGAGACGCGAGCGCGCATTGAAGAAGAAACAAGAAAACGGATAGAGCAGAAAATGCAAGAGAACATGCAGCAGCTTCCGCAAAACCAATAAGCATGAACAACGACCTTCAATTGTTTATCAAAGAATCTCTTGGCAAAGGAGCGTCGCGACAGGAAATCGCGGATGCTTTATTGCGCGCCGGGTGGGAACAAGATGAGATTCAGGAAGGGCTTGCGGCGTTCGCGGCCGTTGATTTTCTTGTTCCCGTGCCCAAAAGAAAAAGCGCCTTGGAAGCAAGAGAAGCGTTTTTTTATCTTGTGTCTTTTATTGCCTTGTATGTTTCGGCGTTGAGCCTTGGTTCGCTGTGGTTTTCATTCGTGAACATTTGGTTTCCAGATCCCCTGCGGGGAGATTATGTGGATCCTTCACTAAGCGCCTTTCGCATTGCGGCAGCTTCCCTGCTTGTCGCCTTTCCTTTGTTTGCGCTGCTGACCCGTAGAATGCTTATTGCAATGGCGCGGAACGCGGAGCAAAAGCGTTCCGTTGTCGGAAAATGGCTTACCTACGGCACGCTTGTGATTGCGGCGGCGATTATTGTCGGGGATTTAATCGCGATTGTCTTTAATTTTCTTGGAGGCGAATTGACTCTGAGATTTTTTCTTCAAGCGTTGATCGTGCTGACTATCGCAAGCATGGTATTCGGGTATTATTTTTCCATTGTGCGGGAGGAAGAAAAAGAAAAAAACAAATATCAATGAATATTCCAACGCTCTATACATCAAAAACGTTTTCAAGAGTGGTCATCGCTCTTGTCGCGGCTTCCGTTGGCTACGGGCTTTTCCTCATTGGATCGCCCTCTCTTCAGCGCGCCCGCGCTTTTGACCAGCGGAGAGTAAGCGACCTTCAGCAGATCGCGGGGACGATATACGCATATTGGGATGCCGCGCAAAAACTTCCAGCCGACCTTGTCTCGCTGGAAAAGACCCCCTACTTTTATATTTCTTCTATGCAAGATCCCAGAACCAAGGAACCCTATGAGTACCGCGTTAAAAGGGACACGGCGTTTGAACTTTGCGCAGTATTTGAAACTGATTCTTTTTTGTATTCCGCGAAAGAAACAATGCCTTCTTTTTCCCGAGAATTGTGGAATCATGGCGCGGGACGGGCATGCTTTGAGCGGGAGGTTTTAGAAAAGCCGGCCGCGAAGACTGAACCAATGCGGTAACTTCACGCATGAAGGCAGTGTCGCAAGATCGCAAAAAGCGGGCAAAGAAAATTCTCTCCGTTTTCAAGCGGCTTTTTCCAAAAGCCGGCATTGTTCTGCGGTATTCCAATCCGTGGGAGCTTTTGGTTTCTGTGATGCTGTCGGCTCAGTGCACGGATAAAAAAGTAAATGAAGTGACGGAAAAACTTTTCAGAAAGTACAAGACTCTGGACGATTATGCAAAGGCAAGCCAGAAAGAATTTGAGCAAGACATCAGGCCAACCGGATTTTTTCGCAACAAAACAGCCCATATTTTAGCCACGGCACATATTGTCAAAGAAACATACGGAGGCATTGTCCCTTCCTCCATGGAGGACTTGCTTGCACTGCCCGGCGTTGCAAGAAAAACCGCAAACATTGTATTGGGAAACGCGTACGGCATCGTGGAGGGCATTGCGGTGGACACGCATGTGAGGCGCCTCGCGATTAAACTCGGGCTGACAGACAAAAAAGACCCCGCAAAAATTGAAAAAGATCTCATGGAACTTTTACCAAGATCCGAGTGGTTTCGCTTTCCCTATTATATGATAGAATACGGAAGACAGATTTGCCCCGCGAGAAAACATGAATGCGAACACCATCCGTTGACAAAACTCTATCCGCCAGCCGCAAAACTCTGGCCTTGAACGAACTATCGTGAGCAAACCTGGTTTGCTCAAACCTAATCTATGGAAGATACACAGCCGCAGAAAGGAGAAGTGTTCAAAAAGATACGGGAAATTGTGAAAAAAATCCCGCAGGGAAAGGTGATGACGTACGGAGACGTGGCGAGAATCGCGGGAACGCGAGATTCGCGCCTTGTCGGGTGGGCTTTGCGGGGAAATCAGGATCCGGCAATTCCCTGCCACCGCGTGGTGCGCTCGTATGGCGTGTTAGCGCCGCGATATTCTTTGGGAACGTGGAAGGGGCAGAAAGAACGCTTGGCAAAAGAGGGGATTCAGTTTGCAAAAGAAGATCAGGTGGATATGGCAAAACATCATTGGTTCCGCCACCGTCAAGGTATGTAGTATGCAGTATAGAGTATGCAGTATAGAGTATGCAGTATAGAGTATGCAGTATAGAGTATGCAGTATA
>CAYYFJ010000001.1:0-1837 GCA_964471385.1 uncultured Candidatus Saccharibacteria bacterium | reverse complement strand
AATTATGTCCCAGTATTACACAGGCAAACGAACGCGAAACATTTTTGATCCTTCTTCAGGGGAGCCGTTTGCGTTGAGCCGCTCGCGCCTGGAAAACTTTATGAAGTGCCGAAGATGTTTTTATTTAGACAGACGGCTCGGAGTTGACCAGCCGCCGGGATTTCCGTTTTCCTTAAACTCCGCAGTGGACGCGCTTTTGAAAAAAGAATTTGACGTTCACCGCGCCGCGCAATCTCGGCATCCTTTAGTGCAAACATACGGCATTGACGCTGTGCCTTTTGCCCACGCAATGATGAACGTGTGGCGCGATCCTTTCAAAGGAGTGCAGTATCTTCATCAGACAACACATTTTCTTGTTACGGGAGGAGTGGACGACCTTTGGCAAAACAGCGCGGGGGAACTGCATGTCGTTGATTATAAAGCAACCGCAAAGAACGGCGAGGTGAACATTGACGCGGAATGGCAGGGGGGATACAAGCGGCAGATTGAAATATACCAGTGGCTTTTCCGCCAGAACGGGTTCAAAATATCCGATATCGGATATTTTGTGTATGTGAACGGCAGAACAGACAAAGAGGCGTTTGACGGCAAGCTTGAGTTTGACGTCAAAATCATTCCGTACAAAGGCGATGACTCATGGGTTGAGCAGACTCTGAAGGACGCCAAAGCATGCCTTGTCTCAAACACGCTTCCAGACCCTGACCCTTCGTGCGACTTTTGCATATACCGCTCCGCAGTCGCAAGAGCAGAAAATCCTCGCGCATGAAGCAGGTGAGTTTCAGCCAGTTAATGACGTATGTGCGCTGTCCCGAGCACTATTTGTTTCGTTACAAACTGGGAATCAAACTCCAGCCGCGCAAGGTGTTTAAGCACGGGTTCGCGTTTCACGAGACTCTTCAATATCATCTTGAACAAAAAAAAGAGAACGGAAAGGGAATTAAACTGGCGGATGCCCAAGAGTTTTTTGTGAATTCTTTTGGGAACGCGCTGGAAGATTATAGGCAGGAATTGGAAGAAGCCCGCCCTTTTCTTACAAGGGAATACCTTTCAAAAGAGCGAAGCATCAATATTGCCGATATGATAGAAAACGGACTCAAAGGGCTTGCGGTGTATTTCCAACAGCTAGACCCTTCCATTCAGCCTGACCTCGTAGAAGAATCTTTTACTTTTTCCGCGGGACCCCGCCTTGAGCTTATGGGACGCATTGATCTTGTTGACGCGCGCGGCGTGATCCATGATTTTAAGACGACAAGGATAACTCCAAATAAACAAGACATTGCGTCTGACGCCCAGCTCGCCATATATCAGATTGGGTACAAGGCAATCACGGGAAAATCGCCAAAAGGCATTTCAAAAGATTATATCGTGCTTTCAAAAAAACCGAAGATCGCGCAGTTTCGCGTCGTGCACCCTTTTGTGGATAAAAACACGGTATTGCGGAATATAGCCATTATTATGGATGCGGTAAAACACAATATATTTTATTGCCTGCATCCTTCAGAATCATGGATTTGTTCCAAAGAATGGTGCGCGTACTACAAACTTCATCAGGAACTCAAAAAAATTGGGCTAGAACGATTTATGGAACGATATTCTTGATCAATGCCAAAGTTCAGATGTCAAATGAAACCCAAAACTCAAATATCAAAAAAGAAACTGGATTGAATTTGAACTTTGAGCTTTGACGTTCATTTGACATTTGCCTGCCCGCCGTAGCTCGTTGGACGAGCGCAGGCGGGGATTTTGACATTTGATATTTTATTTAGGAATTTCCATTCCAGTATTGTCCAGGTTCAGATAGATATCCGCCACCTAAGCCTGTAAAATTATTGCTTCT